>NZ_JBIWJT010000011.1:0-358905 GCF_044765325.1 Embleya sp. NPDC127516
GCGGTGCCGTGAGGTACTTCGGCGGGCGTTTCCGAAGGGGCCGGGCCCGGGTGGCGCACCTTCGGTGCGTTTGGGAGGTCACCACCCGGATCCCGGGACGACTTCGGGCACCCTGCTCCTCGCCGACCTGGGGTTTTGGCGTCACGAGCCGGTGAGAACGGTGTCGAGGGCGGGTTCGCGTCTCGGGGAGGCCAAGGTCCGCATTCGGCGAGCGTTTCCGACGGGGCCGGGGCCGGGCCCTGTGGAGGCACCTTCGGTGCGTTTGGGAGGTCACCACCCGGATCCCGGGACGACTCCAGACGCGAGCCATCGCTGCTGACCTGGGGTTTTGGCGTCACGAGCCGGTGAGAGCGGGTGTCGAGGGCGGGTTCGCGTCTCGCGGAGGCCAAGACCCGCACCCGAGGCCGCACACTTACGCACCCACTACACGCCGAAGCGCCCTGGCCCACCGCACACGGCACCCCGAAGAACCCGACGGCACCGCCCCCGCCCGAAAACGGGACCCCTGGGCACCCGGGCGGCGAGAAAGCCTCCTACGGAAAGCCGGAGCCCCACCTCCCCGAGACGCAAACCCGCCCACGACACCCGCTCTCGCCCTCCCACGACGCAAAACCCCAGGTCAGTAGGGGCCCTTGCGCCCGAGGCCGTCTCGGGATCCGGGTGGTGACCTCCCAAACGCACCGAAGGTGCGCCACCCGGGCCCGGCCCCTTCGGAAACGCCCGCCGAAGTACCTCACGGCACCGCCCCCGCCCGAAAACCCACCCACCCGGAAACGTCACTTCGGCATACGCAACCCGACCCCCTCCCCCCGCCACCGCCCCTGGATGCTTTTTCTCCCGACCAACACCCACATCTCGCCGGAAGGACCGGGCCTCCATCGGGCCATCGGACGATCGGCAGATGTGATCGGAGTGGGGTCTCTGCTTTTTGGGGAGTATCAGGATTTAGGTGTACGGGGTCTCGTTTGAGTGAGTCTGGGTTTCGACTCGGTTTCGTTCGTTCGGTCGTCGCCGGTTCGGCTCAGGTGCGTCCGGCGGTGACGCGGCCGTCGAAGGCGAGGTCGAAGGCGTTCAGCGCGGCCTTCCACTTGTTGGACCAGCGCACGCGTCCCTTGCCGGTGGGGTCGAGGGCGAGGGTGGCGAGGTAGAGGCGTTTGAGGGCGGCCTGTTCGTTGGGGAAGTGCCCGGAGGCGTTGGCCGCGCGGCGGTAGCGGGCGTTGATCGACTCGATCGCGTTGGTGGTGCAGATGATGGTGCGGATCTCGCGGTCGAACGCGAGGAAGGGCACCATCTCGGCCCAACTGCGTTCCCACAACCGCACGATCGCCGGATACGAGGCCTCCCACGTCGCGGCGAACTCGGCGAGACGTTCGTGCGCCGCGCCCTCGGTCGCCGCCGTGTAGACGGGCTTGAGGTCTCGCGAGATCGCGGACCAGTCCTTCCTCGACGCGTAGCGGAACGAGTTCCGCAGGAGGTGGACGATGCAGGTCTGGACCACGGTGGCGGGCCAGACCGACGCGACGGCGTCGGGCAGGCCGTTCAGCCCGTCGCAGACCAGGACACAGCAGTCCTTGACGCCCCGGTTCTTGAGTTCGCCCAGGACCTGGCCCCAGTACTTGGCGCCCTCGCCGCCGTCGCCGATCCACAGTCCGAGGATGTCGCGGTAGCCGTCGACGGTGACGCCCAGCGCCACGTAGACGGGGCGGTTGGCGACCTGGCCGTCGCGGATCTTCACGTGGATCGCGTCCACGAAGACCACCGGGTAGACCGGGTCGAGCGGGCGGGTGCGCCACTCGTTCATCCCGCCCAACACCTGGTCGGTGACGGTGGAGACGGTCTCCTTCGAGGTGGTGATGTCGTAGACCTCGGCCAGGTGCGCGACGATCTCCCCGCCGGTCAGGCCCTTCGCCGTCAACGAGATCACCATCTCGTCCAACGCGCCGGTGCGGCGGGAGTGGACCGGGACCAGGCCCGGGCGGAACGTCCCCGCCCGATCCCGCGGGATGTCCAGGGTGACCGGTCCGACCTCGGTGTTCACCGTCTTGCGACGGGTGCCGTTGCGGGCGTTCCCGCCGCGGCGTGCGCTCGCCGCACCGGTCCGGGCCTGCTCGACACGGAGATGCTCGTCCATCTCGGCGTCGAGTGCGTCCTCCATCAGGTGCTTCGCGAGTGCCTGCAACAGGCCGCCCTCACCGAGCAGACGCACCCCGCCGGCCCTGGCCTGCTCGGCCGCCTTCTCCGCGAGTTCGGCCACGGGGCCGCCGTCAACGTAGTGTCCACGCCCTGCCCGGTAGCCGGCGCGGACGTTCCCAAAACGCCCTCCACCGCACTCGACCCGGTCGTCGTAATCGCCACATCGGTCATCGGATACTCCCTTTGCTCAGGGTGTACACCGAGTCCTTGATAGTCCCGCTTTTTGGTAGAGGCGCGTGGAAAGTGGGCGCGTCTACGCTCTCTGGTGATCATGGCGATGGATGGGGGAGACACGCCGATGGGCACTGCTGCCGATGGAGGGTTCCGAGTCGAGGTCGGCGCTGAAGTCCGCACCGGAGGCCATGTCGCCGTCAGTGGGATTCGGGGTGGGATATGACGCTCGGGAACAGGACCGGGACCAGGACCAGGACCAGGATCGACAGGCTCGGGATGTCCGGCGGTCGTGCTTTGGCGGTTGTCTGTGTGGTTGCCGTCGTTGGTGTCGGGCTCGGGATTGGTTTTGGGCAGAGTTCCTTTGCGGTGGTGCCGACCGTGGCCGGCGGTGCGGTGGCGCTGTGGGCCGTGTTGTGTCGGCCGCGGCCGGGGGCGTGGCTTTCGTATGTGTGTGTCGGGCTGGGTGGGCTCTGTTTGATCTCCCTCCTGGGGCAGGTGTGGTCCTCGTCGACGGAGTCGGGCATGTGGGGGCTCGCCCGGGTGGCCGTACTGCTGGTTCTGGTCGGGGTGTGTGCGCGTTGGGAGCCGCGGCGATCCGCAGGGGGAGCGATCGGGGCGATGGGGGCGGCGGTCGCGCTGTGGTCGCTGCCGTTGGCGGAATGGCGGGGTGGCCCCCTGGAGGCGTTCGGCGCGGCGGTGTTCTGGGGGCTTCCGGTGGTCGGGGCGGTGGTCTTGGGCGGGTATCCGCGACTGGTCGAGCGGCGGCGGGTGGCCGCGGTCGCGTCGGCTCGCCGTGAGCAGCAGCTCGACATCGCCCGGGACTTGCACGACTACGTCGCGCACGACGTCAGTGGCATCGTCGCGCAGGCCCAGGCGGCCCGCTTCGTCGGTGCGTCGGACCCCGCTCAGGCGCTGGTCGCCCTCGAGCGGATCGAGCGGGCCGGGTTGGCGGCGTTGGCGTCGATGGACCGGATGGTCACCACCCTGCATGTCGGCGATTCGGATCGGGCGGCATCTCGGGCGGCCTTGCCCGGTATCGATCGGTTGCCGGAGTTGATCGCCGACTTCACCACCTCGGTCGGTACTCGTGCGGCCCTGACCATCGCTCCCGAACTCATGACCGTCGCCGGCGCCGTTACCACCGCCGACCCGACCTCGGACATCCCGGTGACCGCTGTGTCCCGTGAGACGTCGGCCGCCGTCCACCGGGTGGTGGTCGAGGCACTGACCAATGTCCGCCGACACGCGCCGAACGCGGTCGGCGTGGACGTCGCGGTCACCGCGACGTCCCGATTCGGCCGTCCGGCCGTGGCGGTACTCGTAGTGGACGACAACGACAACGACACCACGGGCGCCAAGGGCGCCACGGGCGCCGCCGGCGCCGTCACCGACGACCTCGCGCGCCGTCGCACGGGAGGCGGCGGGCGCGGGCTCGCCGGGCTGCGTGAGCGGGTGCGCGAGGCGGGTGGCGAGTTCCATGCCGGACCGCTCGAACACGGCTGGCGCGTCCACGCGATCCTGCCCGCCGACCCCGCCGACCCCGCCGACCGCGCCGACCGCGCCGACCGCGCCGACCGCGCCGACCGCGCTCCACACTCTGTCGACCCGCCCCAACCCGGGCCCACGGCCGGAACCGCTCGCTCGACCCAGGAAACGAGGAACCCGTGACCACGCGCATCCTGATCGCCGACGACCAGGACGACATTCGCAGCGGGTTTCGGCTCGTGCTGGATTCGCAGCCGGACATGACCGTGGTCGGTGAGGCGGCCGACGGTGTCGCGGCCGTCGAGGCGGCGGCACGGTTGCGTCCGGACGTCGTGCTGGCGGATATTCGCATGCCTCGGCTTGACGGGCTCGAACTCACCCGGCGGCTCGCCGGCCCGGACGTGGCCACGCCCACGCGGGTGATCGTGGTGACCACCTTCGAACTCGACGAGTACGTGCACACCGCGCTGCGCAACGGGGCCTGTGGGTTCCTGCTCAAGCGGTCCGGGCCCACGCTGTTGATCGAGGCGGTCCGGGCGGCGATGGCGGGTGACACGTTGATCAGCCCGCAAGTCACCGTCCGCCTGCTTGATCGGCTGTCGGCGAACCCGAACCCGCACCCGAACCCGCACCCGCACTCGAACCCGAACTCGACGTCCGCTGCGGCCTCGACCTCGGCCGCGAGTCCCACCCCGGCCGGGCACCCGGTCCCCGATCCGCTCACCATCCGGGAGCACGAGATCGTTCGGCTGGTCGCCCGGGGGTACACCAACGCCGAGATCGGCGCCGAGTTGTACATCACCGCCGGCACCGCCAAGACGCACATCGCGAACATCCAGGCGAAGTTGCGGGTGCGCAATCGGGTCGGGATCGCGGCGTGGGCGTGGGCGAACGGGCATGTCACCCCGGGTGGTTGAACACCCCTACTCGCTCCGTCCGACGTCCCGCAGGGCAGGGCGGTCCGCGTCCGCCGGCGGAATCGGCTGGAGCTGGAAGCGGCCGGGGGACTCGTTCTTCGAGCTACAGCCGTCCGGCCAGCTTCAAGGCCAGGTACATGTCCGTGAGCGCCGAGGCCAGTTCACCGGGTGGAGCGTCCACGACGGTGATCCGTTTGCGGCGCAACTCGGCTGCGGTGGAGCGGCGTTCGGCCAGTTCGCGCTCGGCGGCGGCCGCTTCGTAGACCGCCGTGGCGTCGCCTCGCCGGCCGGCCATGGCGGTGATCGCCGGGTCGGCGACCGCCGCCACGATCACCTCGTGACGCGCGGCCAGGCCGGGCAGCACCGGAAGGATTCCCTCCTGGACCGCCTCTCGTTCCAGGCCGGTGAGCAGCACGATCAGTGAGCGGCGCGGGGAGCGGCGGAGGACCTCGGCGACCAGACCTCGGGCGTCCGGTTCGATCAACTCCGGTTCCAGGGTGGCCATTGCCTGGACGAAGGCGGGGAGTATCCCGTTCCGGGGTGCCCGGCGGACCTCGGCGCGAACGCGGCGGTCGTAGGCGAGCAGGTCGACCCGGTCGCCCGCGTGATTGGCGACCGCCGTCAGCAGCAGGCTCGCGTCCATCGCGGCGTCCAGGCGCGGGATGTCGCCGATCCGGCCGGCCGAACTGCGGCCGGTGTCCAGCACGATCAGGATGTGCCGGTCGCGTTCGGGGCGCCAGGTGCGTACCACGACGCCCTGGTTGCGGGCGGAGGCGCGCCAGTCGATCGACTTGGCGTCGTCGCCGGGGACGTACTCGCGCAGTGTGTCGAACTCGGTGCCCGCGCCGCGGGTGAGCAGGGCCGAGCGACCGTCGAGTTCGCGCAGGCGTTCCAGCTTGGAGGGCAGCAGCCGGCGGCTGGGGAAGCCGGGCAACACGCGCAGTCGCCACGGCACCTGGTGTGAGCCCTGGCGGGCGGCCAGGCCCAGCGGGCCGATCGAGCGGACGGTGACCCGGTAGGCGTTGCGGTCGCCGCGGCGGGTGGGGGTCATCGTGGTGGTGAGCCGGCGGCGTTCGCCGGCGGGGATGTCCAGGTCGTGCCGCTGTGTGGCGGTGCCGGTGCTCGGCGGCCACGCGTCGCGCAGTCGGCCGCGCAGGGGGCGGGTGCCGGGGTTGGTGACGGTCAGCGTGACCTCGGCGCGTTCGCCGAGGCGGACCGCGGTGTCGCCGCCTCGTTCGAAGGCCAGGCCGCGGACGCCGGCGGCGAGCAGCAGGTCGGTGAGGATGCCGAGCAGCAGCGCGCCCTCGACCACCGCCAGACCGACCAGGGACGGCAGGAGCAGGCCGACCACCAGGATGCCCAGTGTTGCGGCCAGGACGGCACGACCGGTCAGGGCCATCGGCGGTTAACGCGGGACCGGCGTGTGGGCCAGGACGGCGTCGATCGCCACGTCGGGCGTGACGCCTTCCATCTCGGCCTCGGAACGCAGTCGGACGCGGTGTCGCAGGGCCGGGCGGGCCAGTGCCTTGACGTCGTCGGGGGTGACGTAGTCGCGGCCGGCCAGCCAGGCCCACGCGCGGGCCGCGGCGAGCAGCGCGGTGGCGCCGCGTGGGGAGACGCCCATGGCCAGGGACGGGGAGGTCCGGGTGGCCCGGCACAGGTCCACGACGTAGGCCAGGATGTTCGGGTCGACGCGCAGCGCGCTCACCGCCCGGCGACCGGCGGCCAGGTCCGCGCCGCCCGCGACCGGGCGTACGCCGGCCGCTTCCAGGTCGCGTGGGTCGAAGCCCTCGGCGTGCCGGCGCAGCACCACGATCTCGTCGTCGCGTTCGGGCAGCGGCAGCGTGAGCTTGAGCAGGAAGCGGTCCAACTGGGCTTCGGGCAGCGGGTAGGTGCCCTCGTACTCGATCGGGTTCTGCGTTGCCGCGACCATGAACGGGTCGGGCAGCGGTCGGGTGGTGCCGTCGACCGAGACCTGGCGCTCCTCCATGGCTTCCAGCAGCGCGGCCTGGGTCTTGGGCGGCGTGCGGTTGATCTCGTCGGCGAGCAGCAGGTTGGTGAACACCGGGCCCTCGCGGAAGGAGAACGCGCCGGTGCGCGCGTCGTAGACCATCGATCCGGTGACGTCGCCCGGCATCAGGTCCGGGGTGAACTGCACGCGGGTGGTGGTCAGCTCCAGGCTGCGGGCGAGGGCGCGCACCATCAGGGTCTTGGCGACGCCGGGGACGCCTTCCAGGAGCACGTGGCCACGGCACAGGAGGGCGATCACCAGTCCGGTGACGGCGGCGTCCTGGCCGACCACGGCCTTGCCGATCTCGCCGCGCAGGGCTTCGAGGGCGTCGCGCGCCTCGCGGGTCTGCTCGGGTGCGCTCACGTCGTGCGTACCTGCCTTATCAGCGCGTCGAGTTCGTCGGACAGGGTGACGAGGGCCTCGTCGCTCTCCGGGTTCGCACCGTACAACAGGGCGTGCAGGTGCGCGGACGTGTGGTCGGTGCGGGCGGTGATCGAGGCGATCAGGGCGGCTTCGCCGGCGTTGCCGCCCAGGGCGCGCGCGAGCTGTTCGCGGGCGGCGGCGCGCAGCAGTTCGGCGGCGGTGTCGCGGGCTCGGCCGCGCTGGTACAGCCGGGCGCGGCCCTCCACGGTCTCGGCGGCGCGCACCACGACCGGGAGTGGTTCGGCCACCACGGGGCCGAGTCGGCGGGCCCGCCACAGGGCCAGCAGGACGGCGGCGACGGCCAGTTGGGCGGCGCCCCAGCGCCAGCCGGAGGGGAGCAGGTCCCACAGTGAGTCTTCGGCGGGCGGGAGTTCGCCGGAGCCGGGCAGGTACCAGACCAGGCGCGGGTGGGCGCCGAGCAGGTTAAGCGCGAGGGCGGCGTTGCCGCGGTCGTCGAGCCGGTCGTTGACCAGCGGGCTGCCGGAGCCGAGCACGACCGTGTCGTGGCCGGTGCCGATCGGGGCGAGCACGAGCGTCGGTCGGCCCGCGTCCGGGTAGCAGCCGGTGGCGCCGGGGAGCAGCGAGGTGTCGTAGCGGCCGCCGCCGATGTCCGCGTCGCCCGCGCGCTCGGCGGCGGGCAGTGCGCAGCCCGGTTGCAGGGTGTGGCGGCCGGCGTCGCGGGCGGTGTGCACGCCGGGCGCCAGGATCGCGAGCGCGTCCTCGCCGGGGCGGACCAGGACGGTGCGGGCCGGCGCGGCGGCGGCGAGGGTGCGCAGGCTCTCTTCGGTGAGCAGGTTGGGGAAGGGCAGCAGGAGGGTGGTGTCCGGGCCGACCGAGCGGGCCGCCTCGTCGGCGGAGCGGACCATGCTCACCTGGACGCCTTCGGCCCCGAGCAGCCGGGCCAGGGCCTTGCTGCCCTGGCCGCCGGTGGAGCGGGGGTCCAGGCGGCCCTCGTGTCGGTCGCCCTGGAGCAGTACGAGCGCGGAGACCACGATCAGGACCAGGGCGACCAGGGTCAGGGGGAGGCGCATGCGCCGCCACAGCTGTTCGGTGGTGGGGCTGAGCGCGGTGTCGCTCATCGGGGCACCCGCTCGTCGGTGTGCGGGCGGGCGGCGGCGCAGCGGGCGTCGAGTTCGCGCAGGGTGCGGTCCAGCTCCCGGTCGGCGGTACGGCCGCCGTAGTGCACGTCGTCGAAGGTCGCCGCGGCGGTGCGCAGGTCCGCCGCGGCTTCGGGCAGCGCTCGGCCCGCCTCGGCGGCCGCCTCGTCGGCGGTGCGGCCGGCGCGTACGTCGAGCACGGCGCGTTCCTCCAGGGCGCGCACGATGGCGCGGAAGCGTTCGCGGACCGCCTCGTCCCAGCGGCCCTCGGCGGCGTGCCCGTCGGCGGCGGCGCGGTGTCGGGCGGCCGACATCGGCCCCTGGTCGCCGTAGAGCGGCAGGTCCGCGCGGCGGCGGGCCGCGCGCAGCGGGCCCAGCCGGATCCGCAGCAGCACGATCGCGGCGATCAGCACGAGCAGGATCACCACCAGGCCGATGCCGCCGCCGGGGCTGTTGGCGCCGGCCCGGGAGAGCAGGTCGCCCAGGTGGTCGAAGAACCAGTCCAGGGCGCGGCTGAGCAGGCTGGGGTCGTCGCGGTGGTATTCGCTGCGGGAGAGCTCGTCCCGGGCGGCATCCCGCGCGTCGTCGCGCGGGATGTCCACCGGTTCCCAGTCCCGGGCCGGGATCGGCATGTGGCGGGTCACGCCGGCGTGGGTCCCGAGGTCGTGTCGCTGCCGGGCTCGTCGAGGACGCCGGCCGCGCGGGCGAGGTCGAGGTCCAGTGCCTCGCGGCGGATGCGCTGGTCGATGTAGAGCAGCGCGGTGGCGCCGGCGGCGAAGGGGAACAGCAGTGCGGAGGAGATCACCGCGCCGACGCCGGTGATCAGCAGGTCGAGGAAGGAGGGTTCGGGAATGTCGGAGGCGTCCGAGGCGGTGATCGCCGAGAAGCCGTCGGAGGCGAGCAGGAACGGTGTCTGGATGATGCCGCCGACGATCGCCATGATCAGCGCGATCAGCAGCATGATCCCGCACACGCGCCACCACGAGCCGGTGACCAGCTTGCGCGAGCGTTCCAGGGACTTGCGGACCGACTGCTTCTCCAGCATCAGCGTGGGGCCGGCCAGGGCGAGGCAGACGTAGAGGTAGATCGCCGCGACGATGCCGCCGATCATGCCGGGGAGCAGCAGCAGGGCGCCGAGGCCGTCGGCGCCGACGGCCAGCAGGACCAGGCCGGGCAGCAGGGCCACCAGCAGGGCGCCGACCGGGATGAGCCAACTGGCGAAGGTGACCCCGAGCAGCCGCGGGAACAGCGGGCGGACCGCCGCCCAGGCCTGGCCGGCGGACATGGTCTTGGCGATCACGGCGCGGCTGACCACGACGGTGAGCATGGCGGTGGCGGCGATCTGGCCGAGGGTGGAGACCACGATCGGCACGAGCACCAGTGCGGCGGTGTCGCGCAGGTAGTGCCGGATCTCCTCGCCGGTGGGGTCGTCGCCGAGGTCGCTGGGCGAGAACTCGCGGTTGAGCAGCCACGTGATGGGGACTTCGAGGCACTGGGTGAGCAGGGCGACCACGACGGCGATGCCGATCATGACCTTCCAGTGCGAGCGCATGGCGGCGAAGGCGCCGTCGAGGATCTCGCCGACGCTCAGCGGGCGCAGCGGGATCACGCCGGGCTTGGCGGCCTGGACGTAGGGGCCGTTCCAGCCGGGAGGCGCGCCCCACAGGGGCTGCTGGTTGCCGCCCCAGCGCGGGTCCGGGCCGGGGCCCTGCTGCGGGGGTCCCCAGCCGTTGCCCGGGCCCTGTTGGGGCGGGCCCCAGCCGGCGGCGGGGGGCTGGACGGGTGCCCAGCCGGGTGCCGGGGCCTGCGGGCCGGGCTGCGGGGGCCGGTCCTCGGCGGGCGGCTTGTCCAAGGATGTCGGCGCGTTCGCGGCGGCGGGCGTGTCCGAGGACGCGGGTTTGTCCAGGGACGTGGGTCGGTCCGCGGGCACGGGCTCGCCGGTGGTTTCCTCGGCGGCCTCCTCGGCGGTCTCGTCCGGGGACGAGCCTGCGGCCGGGGGCGTGGCGGGAGGCGTGACCGGGGGTGTGGCCGGGGTTTGCGAGGCAGGCGCGGGTGCGGTCTGGTCGGGTGACGTGGCGTCGTCCGACGGGCGTTCTCCGTCCGGCCCCGGGGCGTCCGGGGTGGGCGGGCCGGGCGAGTCCGTCATGCGTTTGCGCTCCTCGTCCTGATCGGGTGGTGACTCATCGTGGCATGCCGGCGCGGGGCTCGGATGAACGGGCGGTCACGGGATGCGGTTCCCCGTACGGGCGCACCGATCGCGTGGACAACGTGGAGGGCTCCGCACGCGTTCCGGGGCCGGCCGGCGCGACGTCGGCGGGTGGTCGCGGCGGTCGTACTCGTGGCTGAAATGTCCGTTGCGTGAGTCGGCGGGCCGGCGTACGTCTCGGTACTCGACCGGTATTCGCGGTGATTCCACCTTCTCGATCATGTCGATTGCCCCGAAAAAGGGGGATTTGCCGTGCGTGGACGCGGCCGGAATCGGTCGGATGAGTGCAGGTCACAATCCGGTAATGCGACGATGATGCACATGAAGGGACGCGTCCTCATCGTTGACGACGACACCGCACTGTCCGAGATGCTCGGCATCGTGCTGCGTGGCGAAGGGTTCGAGCCGTCGTTCGTGGCGGACGGCGACAAGGCACTCCAGGCTTTCCGGGACGTCAAACCGGACCTGGTGCTGCTGGACCTGATGCTGCCCGGCCGCGACGGCATCGACGTCTGCCGCCAGATCCGTGCCGAGTCCGGCGTGCCGATCGTGATGCTCACCGCCAAGAGCGACACGGTCGACGTCGTGGTCGGGCTGGAATCCGGAGCCGACGACTATGTGATCAAACCGTTCAAGCCCAAGGAGCTTGTCGCTCGTGTGCGGGCCCGCCTGCGCAGAGCCGAAGAACCCACACCGGAACAGTTGGTGATCGGCGATCTGGTGATCGACGTGGCCGGCCACGCCGTGAAGCGGGACGGGCAGAACATCGCGCTCACCCCGCTGGAGTTCGACCTCCTTGTCGCACTCGCCCGCAAGCCCTGGCAGGTGTTCACCCGCGAGGTGCTTCTCGAACAGGTCTGGGGTTACCGACACGCGGCCGACACCCGCTTGGTGAACGTGCACGTCCAGCGGCTGCGCTCGAAGATCGAGCGCGATCCCGAGCGCCCGGAGACGGTGGTCACCGTGCGCGGGGTCGGCTACAAGGCGGGACCGGCCTGACCTTGAGTTCGTACCGGTGAGCACCGCACAGCGGCCGCCCTCCCCGTCGGCCTGGTCCCTCGCCCTGCGTCGTGTGCGCGGTGGCGTGGGCCGGGTCATCGCGCTGTGGAACAGATCGATCCAGTTTCGCGTGGTGGCCACCACGCTGGTCCTGTCCGTAGCCGTGATGGTGCTGCTCGGGGTGGTGGTGGTCGGCCAGGTCCGCAACGGCCTGCTCGACGCGAAGGTGGCCTCCGCCCGGTCCCAGGCCCAGGGCGGGTTCGAGGATGCCCGCGCCCAGGCCGACGAGATCGCCACCAGTCCGGGCCGGCATGTCCAGGTGCCCACCGGCACCCCGGCATCCGGCAACCGGGTGAACACCGGCGACTGGCTCAACGCGCTGGTCAAGCAGCTCTCCAGCGGCGGTCAGGGGGTCTACGACGTGGCCGCCACCAGCCAGGACACCGCGGACGATTCCCCCGGGTCCGGCCGCAGCCCGCGCGCGTCCGGCGACGTGGTCCCGGACGCGAGCGTGCCCGCCGAGTTGCGCCGCGAGGTCGGCCTCAAGCGCGGGGTGGCGCTGTTGCAGTACACCCAGATCGTCCGCGAGGGGCAGCGCGGCGACGGTCCGGCGAAGAGAACCCGCGAGGCCGGTCTGGTGGTCGGAGCCCAGTTGGAGGACCCGGACGGGGGGTCCTATCAGCTCTACTACTTCTTCTCGTTCGGACCGGAGGAGAAGACCCTGGGGCTGGTGCGCAGCACGCTGGCCACCGCCGGGGTGTTCCTGGTGCTGCTCCTGGTGGCGATCGCCGCGCTGGTGACCCGGCAGGTGGTGACGCCGGTGCGGATGGCGGCGCGGATCGCCGAGCGGCTGGCCGCCGGGCGCCTGGAGGAGCGCATGCGCGTGGTCGGCGCGGACGACCTGGCCCGGCTGGGGTCCTCCTTCAACAAGATGGCCTCCAACCTGCAGAACCAGATCAGACAGTTGGAGGAGCTCTCCCGGGTCCAGCGCCGGTTCGTCTCGGACGTCTCACACGAATTGCGTACGCCGCTGACCACCGTGCGGATGGCCGCCGACGTGCTGCACGAGGCGCGCGAGGACTTCGACCCGGCCACCCGGCGATCGGCCGAGCTGTTGCAGAACCAGTTGGACCGGTTCGAGGCGCTGCTGTCGGACCTGCTGGAGATCAGCCGGTTCGACGCGGGCGCGGCCGTGCTCGACGCCGAGCCGGTGGACCTGCGCGATTTGGTGCGCCGGGTGGTCGAGGGCGCCGAACCGTTGGCCGAGCGCCGCGGCAGCCGCCTGGTGGTGCGCGTGCCGGACAAGCCGTGTGTGGCCGAGGTGGACCCGCGTCGGATCGACCGGGTGCTGCGCAACCTGGTGGTCAACGCGGTCGAGCACGGCGAGGGCCACGACGTGGTGGTCAGCGTCGCCGGCGGCGAGGACTCGGTCGCGGTGGCCGTGCGCGACTACGGCGTGGGCCTCAAGCCCGGCGAGTCCTCACTGGTGTTCGCGCGGTTCTGGCGGGCGGACCCGGCCCGGGCGCGGACCACCGGTGGTACCGGCCTGGGCCTGTCGATCGCGTTGGAGGACGCGAACCTGCACGGCGGCTGGCTCCAGGCGTGGGGCGAGCCCGGCGGCGGCTCGCAGTTCCGGCTGAGCCTGCCCAAGACCGCGGGCGGCGAACTGGTGCGTTCGCCGCTGCCGCTGGAGCCCGAGGACTCGCGGGCCAATCGGGGCCTGGGCCCGGCCGGCTCGCCGTATCGGCGCACCGTGCGCGCGGCCGGCTCCCCGGGAGGCAGTCGATGAGGCGGATCACCCCGTTCCTGGCCCTGCTGTGTGTGCTGTGCACGCTCAGCGCGTGCGCGTCGATGCCGCACAGCGGCAGCGTGCGCGAGGCCGGCAAGGGCGGCACCAAGGACCAGGGCCCCGAGCAGCAGGTGCGGGTGTTCGCCGTGCCGCCCAAGCCCGGCGAGCAGCCGCACGGCATGGTCGCCGGCTTCCTGGAGGCGGTCACCAGCGACGAGCCGGACTACACGACGGCGCGGACCTATCTGACCCCGGAGGCGCGGGCCAAGTGGGTGCCCGCGCGCGAGATCGTGGTGCTCGAGTCGATCGCCCGGATCGAACTCGTGCCCGGCGCCGACGAGCGGACCTACCAGGCCGAGGTGTCCGGCACCCGGGTGGGCACGGTCGACAGCCGCAACGCCTACCAACCCGAGCAGCAGCCGAACGCGCAGTACCGGGCCACCCTGCAACTGCGCCTGGGCACCGACAACCAGTGGCGGATCGCCGACCTGCCGGACGGGTTGATCCTGTCCCGGGCCGAGTTCCACCGGATCTACCGGTCGGTGAACACCTACTGGTTCGCCACCGCGATGCCGATGGGCAAGGACATGCTGGTGCCCGACCCCGTCTACCTGCGCAGCCGGGTCGGCCTGACCTCCGCGCTGGTGCGCCAACTCGTGGAAGGCCCCACCGACTGGCTGCGGCCGGTCGTGGACACCGCGTTCCCGCCGGGCACCGCGCCGGCCGACCGGGTGGTCTCGATCGAGGACAACCGGATCGCCCGGGTCCAGCTCAACCGCGAGGCCAGACTCGCCCAGACCAAGGGCTGCGAGCGGATGGCCGCGCAACTGCTGTACACGCTGCGCCAGGTCTCCGGGGTGGACTCCGTCTCGATCACCGGCGGCGGCGCCCCGATGTGCTCGCTCTCCGACGACGACGCGGCGCAGTACGACCCCGGCCGGGCCGCCAAGACGTCCTCGCCCACCGGCTACTTCATCGCCAAGGGCAACGTGGTCAACGTGGTGCCCGGTCCGAACGGCAATCCGCCGGTGTTGCCGGGACCCTTCGGCGACGGCACCTACAAGGTCGACCAGATCGCCGTCTCGCGCGACCCCTTCCGCCGCCGGATCGCGGGCATCGACACCAACGGCCGCAAGTTGTGGGTCGGTGACGTGGACGGCCACGGCGAGGTCCAGGAGTGGCTGAGCACGGGTCCGGCGTCGCTGCTCAGCCCGACCTGGGACGGCCGGGGTGTGCTGTGGGTGCTGGACCGGACCAGGAACGCCGAGCGGGTGCTCGCGCTGTACGAGGACGAACGCAAGCAGATCACCCGGGTCGAGGTCGACGTGCAGGGCATCGCCGCGTCCCGGATCACCGGCCTGCGGCTTTCCCCGGACGGCACGCGCGCCGCGCTGATCGTGGACAACGGCAAGGTCCTGATCGGCCGGGTCGAGCGGCGGGTGAGCAACGGCACGGTGGCCATGACCATCGCCGCGCCGCGCTCGGTGATCCCCTCGCTGGTCGAGGTCAAGGCGATCTCCTGGAACGGCGCCGACCGGCTCGTGGTGCTGGGCAAGGAGGGCCAGGGCGCGCTCCAGCCGCAGATCGTGGACATCGACGGCGGCATCTCGGTCTCGGTCGCCTCGGTCAACGGCATGCTGCGCATCGCGGCTCCGGACGGTGCGGACCAGCCCCTGCTGGCGGACTCCGGCGAGGAGAACATCTACCAGTTGTCCCAGGGCAACAACTGGACCAAGGTGCACAGCGGGCTGTACCCGGTCTATCCCGGCTAGGGCGTGCCCGCCGTTCCGGCGGGCCGCGTGGCGTACCGGTCGGCTGTGGGCGGGGCCGGTCGGGCCCGGGCGGGTTCGATCGTTCGCCACGGCGCGCCATGACCGGATCGGGTGGTCGCGCCCGCGACGGGTCCGTTTCCGGGCCGGACGTGCGAGCTTGGGGACATGGAACGGCGTCGGGTGTTCGCGACATGGGCCGACCTGGTGCTGCCCGTGCGCTGCGCGGGCTGCGCCGAGCCGGGCGCGCTGCTGTGCGCCGAGTGCCACGGGGTCTTCGCCCCGGAGCCCGCGCCCGCGCGGCCGACCCCCGCACCCGAGGGCCTGCCGCCGGTGCACGCGATCACCGGGTACGAGGGACCGGTGCGCTCGGTGCTCGCCGCGTACAAGGAACACGGCGCGCACAGCCTGGCCCGTCCGCTCGGCGACGCGCTCGCCCGGGCCGCGGCGGCCGGGCTGAGCGACCCGGTGGGGCCCTGTCTGCTGGTCCCGGTGCCCTCGACCCGGGCCGCGGTGCGCCGCCGGGGTCGGGACGCCATCGGCGAGCTGGCCCTGCGCGCGGCCGGCCGGCTGCGCGCGGGCGGGACCCGCACACGTGTGCTGCTGGCACTGCGACATACCCGTCGAGTACGGGACCAAGCCGGTCTTTCCGCACGTGAACGGGGGATGAACGTCCACCGATCAATGATCGTTTCGGACAGGTTGGCGCCCTTGTTTACGGGCATTAGTGTGGTGATCGTCGTCGATGATGTTTGCACCACCGGCGCAACTCTCGCGGAGGCGACCCGTGCGGTCCGAGCCGTGGGAGGGCGAGTCGAGGCGGCGGCCGTGCTGGCCGCGACCGCCCGGCGGCGCCGGCCGGAGCAGGGCCATCGGCGACCTGGTCGGTCGGTTGGGTGCCCACCCCTCCGGCATGGCGCAATGGATGGAGTTCTGCGTGGACATTGTCGTCAAGGGCCGCAAGACCGAGGTACCCGAGCGTTTTCGCAAGCACTGCGTCGAGAAGCTGGAGAAGATCCGGAAGCTCGACGACAAGGTGATCAGCGTTGACGTCGAGGTATCCAAGGAGCGGAACCCGCGGCTGGCGGAGCGTTCGGACCGGGTGGAGATCACGCTGAATACGCGTGGTCCCGTCATCCGGGGCGAAGCCGCCGCGTCCGACCCATACGCCGCACTCGACATGGCGTGCGCGAGGCTTGAAGCGCAGTTGCGCAAGGCCGCCGACCGGCGGCGCGTGCACCATGGTCACCGCTCCCCCGTATCGGTGGGCGCGGCCACTGCGGAGATCAATCACGCCGATCGGCTCAACGGGGCCGTGGTGGCGTCCGCGGAAGACATCGAGGCTGTGAAGAACGGCGAATTGAGGCCCCAGCCGCACATGGCGGGCCCGATCGAGGTAGACGGCGAAGGCCCCCTCGTGGTTCGCGAGAAGGTACACGCCGGGCGCCCGATGGCGCTCGACCAGGCGCTGTACGAGATGGAGTTGGTAGGCCACGACTTCTATCTGTTCATCGATTCGAGCACCAGGTGGCCGAGCGTGGTGTACCGCCGGCACGGCTACGACTACGGTGTGATCCACCTCAAGCCCGAGGACCGCGAGGACGGCGGACCGCAGTAGCAGCGGTCGGGCCGTTCAGGCGCGCCCTCGGTCGGTGATCCGGCGCCGAAACCCTTCGGGGTTTCGGCGCCGGTTGCGTCCTCGACCCTGGCGTTCCCTGGCGAAAGTTCCGCTTCGCAAGTACGTTCCGCACATAACACCCATCAGGGCCTGGCGTCGTGGCGATCACGTGGGATCATGTCCTGGACACGGATCGTGCCGACCCAGGGGGGAAACACGGTGGGTGAACAGTCTGTTCCGACCCGCGTGGACCACGGCTCAGCGGGCGAACCGATTCGCGTGCTGGTGGTCGACGACCACGATCTGTTTCGCCGGGGTCTGGACATCGTGCTCGCGCCCGAACCGGACATCACGGTGGTGGGCGAGGCCGGGGACGGCGCCGAGGCGCTGGAGGCCGCGCAGGATCTGCTGCCCGACATCATCCTGATGGACGTCCGGATGCCCAGGCGCGGCGGTATCGAGGCGTGCACGGCGATCAAGGAAGTCGCGCCCAGCACGCAGATCATCATGCTGACGATGAGCGAGGAAGAGGCCGACCTCTACGACGCGATCAAGGCCGGCGCGACCGGCTACCTGCTGAAGGAGATCTCGCACGGCGAGGTGGCCTCGGCGATCCGCGCGGTGGCCGACGGGCAGTCGCAGATCAGCCCGTCGATGGCGGTCAAGCTGCTGACCGAGTTCAAGTCGATGAGCAGGCGCGACGACGAACGACGCCTGGTGCCCGCGCCGCGGCTGACCGATCGTGAGATCGAGGTGCTGCGGCTGGTGGCCACCGGCCGCAACAACCGCGATATCGCCAAGCAGTTGTTCATCAGTGAGAACACGGTCAAGAACCACGTGCGCAACATCCTGGAGAAGCTCCAGTTGCACTCGCGGATGGAGGCCGTGGTCTACGCGATGCGGGAGAAGATTCTGGAGATCGGCGACTGAGGCTCGGGCGCACTCGGGCCATGCGGCTTCCGTGTTGGCCTCATGCGCCGGCCGGGCTGTTTGGCCTCATGCGCCGGCGGGGCTGGTTCGCCTCAAGCGCCGGCGGGGCTGTTTGGCCTCATGCGCCGGCGGGGCTGGTTCGCCTCAAGCGCCGGCGGGGCTGGTTCGCCTCAAGCGCCGGCCGGGCTACTTGGCCTCAAACGCCGGCCGGGCTGTGGGTGGCTCGGCCGGCGGATGGGATCGGCGTGGTCTTCGGGTCAGGTTGTGAGTAGGGCGTTCAGGGGGGCGCGGGTGGTTTCGTGGGTGAGGTGTTCGATGCGTATGTTTTCGCAGCCCACCCAGGTTGCGGCCTCGCGTAGGGCGTCGGCCATGGCCGTCAGGGCGCGCTCGGTGACTTTGGGGCCGGCTTCGAAGGACAGGCGTCGGGCCACCAGGGTGCGGCCCTCGCGGGCCGGGTCCACCCGGCCGATCAACCGCCCGCCGGCGAGCAGCGGCATCACGAAGTAGCCGTGGACGCGCTTGGCGGCCGGCACGTACGCCTCCAGGCGGTGCTCGAAGCCGCCGAACACCCGGGCCGTGCGCGGCCGGTCCCACACCAGCGCGTCGAACGGGGACAGCAGCGTGGTGCGATGGCGGCCGCGCGGTGCGGCGGCGAGCGCGGCCGGGTCGGCCCAGGTGCCCTCCTTGGCAGCCCGCTCGCCCCAGCCCGCGACGGTGACCGGGACCAGGCCGCTGTCCGGCAGCGCGGCGTCGACCTGGGCCCGGGTCAACCGGTACTGGTCCATCAGGTCGGCCCGGGTGGCCACGCCCAGTTGGCGGCCGGCCAGGGCGACCAGGCGGCGGACGCATTCGGCGTCGTCGGGCTCCTCGGCGAGCAGGGCCGCAGGGATCACCCGCTCCGGGAGGTCGTACACCCGCTTCCAGCCCTCGCGGCGCACGCAGACCACGTCGCCGAAGGCGAGCGCGCGCTCGGCGGCGACCTTCGTCTCGCTCCAGTCCCACCACTCGCCCCGGTTCTTGGCGCCGCCCAGGCCGGTCGCGGTGAGCGGACCCTCGGCGCGCAGTCGGTTCAGCACGTTCGCGTACGCCTCCGGGGTGACCTGGTGGCCCCACAGGTGACCGCGTTCGCGGTGGTGCCGGCGGCGGAAGGCGAAGTCCGGCCAGGTGGACATCGGCAGCACGCAGGCCGCGTGCGACCAGTACTCGAACGCGGTGTCGCCGCGCCAGTAGGCGGCCTCGACGGCCGGGCGGCCGACCGGGCCCAGGCGGGCGTACGGCACCAGTTCGTGCGAGCGGGCCAGCGTGGAGATGGTGTCGAGTTGGACCGCGCCGAGCGAGCGCAGCACGCCGGGTACGCCCGCGCGGCGGTCGGGGGCGCCCAGGAGGCTCTGCGCGGCCAGCACGATTCGGCGGGCCTCGTCGGCGGTCAGCTCGGTGCCCGGCAAGAAGGTCGGCTGTGTGGTCATGACCGCCACCTTAGAACGTGTGTTCGCATCAGGTGTCCGTGGCGAGCCGGGCGTGCAGATGTACGTCGGTGAAGGGCTCGGCGGCGCCGATGACGCAGTCCCGGAGAACTCCTTCGAGTGCATATCCGGCCGCGCTCGCGACCGCGCACGAGGCGGTGTTGGTGACCGCGTGCCGCAGTTCCACCCGGTGCACGTCCAGCGCGCCGAACGCCCACCGGGTCACCGCGCCCACCCCGTGCCGGGCCACGCCCAGGCCCCGCGCGCCCTTCAGCGTCCAGTAGCCGATCTCGCCCGTGCGCCACCGCGGGACGAGGTTCTTGAGCGCCACGTGGCCGTGGACCTCGCCGGTCACCGCGTCCATCACCGCGAACGAGGGGCTGTCGCCCTCGTCCCAGCGCTCCCGGCGGGCGGCCAGCCACGCGCGCGGGTCACCGTCCGTCGGCACCGACATCCAGCGGGTGATCTCGGGATCGGCCAGCGCCTCGCGGACCACCTCGACGTCGTGTTCGTTCCAGGGCCGGAGCTGAAAGCGCCCCGCCGCGATCTCCACAGGTTCCATGCCGGTTACTGTGCCGGCCCGCGAGGCTCGATCCCGGCTTGCCTCCTCGCATACGATGGCCGTATCGGCGGGACGGGCCCCGCCGTGCCGTCACGTCCGAAAGGCGGGCGGGCGCCGTCGGGCAAGGAGCTCATCCAGCGTGTCTATCTTCGACAAGGTCCTGCGCGCCGGCGAGGGCAAAATCCTGCGCAAGCTCAACCGCATCGCAGATCAGATCGAGTCGATCGAAGATGACTTCAAGGACCTCTCCGATGCCGAGCTTCGGGCACTGACGGACGAGTACAAGCAGCGCTACGCCGACGGGGAGACCCTCGACGACCTGCTTCCGGAAGCCTTCGCCACCGTTCGCGAGGCCGCGCGCCGCACGCTGGGCCAGCGGCACTACAAGGTGCAGCTCATGGGCGGTGCCGCGCTGCACCTGGGCAACATCGCCGAGATGCGCACCGGTGAGGGCAAGACCCTCGTCTCCACGCTGCCCGCCTATCTGAACGCGATCGCCGGCGAGGGCGTGCACGTGGTCACGGTCAACGACTACCTCGCCGAGCGCGACTCGGAGTGGATGGGACGCGTCCACCGCTTCCTGGGCCTGAGCGTCGGCTGCATCCTGGCCAATATGCCGCCGCACGAGCGTCGCAAGGCGTACGGGTACGACATCACCTACGGCACCAACAACGAGTTCGGCTTCGACTACCTGCGCGACAACATGGCGTGGTCGGCCGACGAACTGGTGCAGCGCGGCCACTTCTTCGCCGTGGTCGACGAGGTCGACTCGATCCTGGTCGACGAGGCCCGCACGCCGCTGATCATCTCCGGCCCGGCCGACCAGGCCACGAAGTGGTACGCCGACTTCGCCAAGATGGTCAAGCGGCTCAGGCGCGGCGAGGCGGCCAACCCGCTCAAGGGCATCGAGGAGACCGGCGACTACGACGTCGACGAGAAGAAGCGCACCGTCGCGATCCACGAGTCCGGCGTCGCCCGGGTCGAGGACTACCTCGGCATCGACAACCTCTACGAGGCGGTCAACACCCCGCTGGTCGGCTACCTGAACAACGCCATCAAGGCCAAGGAGCTGTACAAGCGGGACAAGGAGTACGTGGTCGTGGACGGCGAGGTGCTCATCGTCGACGAGCACACCGGCCGCATCCTCGCCGGGCGCCGCTACAACGAGGGCATGCACCAGGCGATCGAGGCCAAGGAGGGGGTGGACATCAAGGACGAGAACCAGACCCTGGCCACCGTCACCCTCCAGAACTTCTTCCGCCTGTACAAGAAGCTCGGCGGCATGACCGGTACCGCGATGACCGAGGCCGCCGAGTTCCACCAGATCTACAAGCTCGGCGTGGTGCCCATCCCCACCCACCGTTCGGTGCAGCGCGTGGACCAGTCCGACCTCGTGTACAAGACCGAGGAGGCCAAGTTCGACGCGGTGGTCGAGGACATCACCAAGAAGCACGAGAAGGGCCAGCCGGTTCTGGTCGGCACCACGAGCGTGGAGAAGTCCGAGTACCTCTCCGCGCAACTCCGCAAGCGCGGCGTGCCGCACGAGGTGCTCAACGCCAAGCACCACGAGCGCGAGGCGCAGATCGTCGCGCAGGCCGGCCGCAAGGGCGCGGTCACGGTGGCCACCAACATGGCCGGCCGAGGCACCGACATCATGCTCGGCGGCAACCCGGACCACCTCGCCGCGGCCGAGCTCGCCCAGCGCGGGCTCACCCCGACCGAGACGCCGGAGGAGTACGAGAGCGCCTGGCCGGACGCGCTGGAGAAGGCCAAGAAGGCGGTCAAGGCCGAGCACGAGGAGGTCTCCGACCTCGGCGGCCTGTACGTGCTGGGCACCGAGCGGCACGAGTCCCGCCGGATCGACAACCAGCTTCGCGGCCGCTCCGGCCGCCAGGGCGACCCCGGCGAGTCGCGCTTCTACCTCTCGCTCGGTGACGACCTGATGCGCCTGTTCAAGGCCAACATCGTCGAGCGCGTGCTGACCCTGGCCAACGTGCCCGAGGACCAGCCGATCGAGTCGAAGATGGTCTCCAACGCGATCAAGTCCGCGCAGACCCAGGTCGAGCAGCAGAACTTCGAGATCCGCAAGAACGTCCTCAAGTACGACGAGGTGCTGAACCGCCAGCGCGAGGTGATCTACGGCGAGCGCCGTCGGGTGCTCGCGGGCGAGAACCTGCAGGAGCAGATCGGCCACTTCATCGACGACACCGTCGAGGCGTACGTGCACGGGGCCACCGAGGGCTTCGCGGAGGAGTGGGACCTCGAGAAGTTGTGGGCCAACCTCAAGCGGCTGTACCCGGTCAGCGTCACGATCGAGGAGGTCGAGGAGGAGTTCGGCGACCGCTCCGACCTGGACACCGAGCAGCTCGTGGAACTGCTGCGGGCGGACGCCCAGGCCGCGTACGCGCTGCGCGAGGAGAAGCTCGGCGAAGAGGTCATGCGCGAGCTGGAGCGCCGGGTGATCCTGTCGGTGCTGGACCGCCGCTGGCGTGAGCACCTCTACGAGATGGACTACCTGCAGGAGGGCATCGGCCTGCGGGCGATGGCGCAGCGCGACCCGCTGGTGGAGTACCAGCGCGAGGGCTTCGACATGTTCAACGCCATGATGGAGGGCATCAAGGAGGAGTCGGTCGGCTACCTCTTCAACGTCGAGGTCGAGATCGAGCAGGTGCCCGAGGCGCCGAGCATCTCGATCGACAAGGCCGCGCCGCTGCCGGAGATCCACGCGAAGGGCCTGGACGCGCCCCAGCGGCCGGCGCACCTGCAGTACAGCGCGCCGACGATCGACGGCGAGGGTGGTGTGATCACCTCCGAGGAGACCTTCGACGAGGACGACGTCGAGGTCGACGAGGGTGCGACTCGGGCCGAGCGCAGGCGCGCGCAGCGCGCGAAGCGCAAGAAGAAGTAGACCCGGCTCGACTCGGCCGGCCTGCGGCCGGCCTGTCCTCGAACGCCGGACGGGCTGGATGGCCGACGTGCAGCCTGGTGGCCGACGGCTTGTCCGAAGTGATGGATCGACCCGAGGGTCCGGACCGCGACTGTGGTCCGGACCCTCGGGTCTTCCGCGTCACGTGCGGCCGTCGTGTTCCAGCGCGGTGCACAACCACGTGTCGGTGGGTCGGCGGGTGGGGGCGTCGCGTTCGAGACGGAAGGCGAGGGTCAGGACCCAGGAGGCCGCGCGCAGCCGGGCGTAGCCCTCGGCGACGCCGTCGGCGGGGGCCCGGCCGCCGCACGATTCCACGCTCAGCCGGCCGACCCGGCGGGCGGCGAGTCGGCGGACCAGGTGGTGTGTGGTGGCGTAGACGGCGGCGGAGGCGTACGGCCGCAACTGGGTGACCGCGCGCAGGCCGGAGCCGATCTCGGCGAGCGCGTGTGCCAGCCGTCGTGCGCGCAGCCTGGCCTCGGCCGGGTCGGGCTCGTCCAGGGCGCGGATCAGCCGCAGTGCCGGGCGTGGTGCGGGTGGCGGGTCGAAGGCCGGATCGGGCGCGAGCGCGAGCGAGCCGTGCACGAGCGCGGCCCGGTGCGCGGGCGGGCGAAGCGGGAGGATGCCGCGATCGGCTCGCCCGGCCGGGGCCGGATCGAAGGGGCTCTCGCCGGCGGGTGCCCGCACCACGTACAGGTGCGGTGGCGTCGTGGTGCGGACGGTGTTCGTGTGGACCATGGGTCCTCCCCGTGAAGCTGTGCGAAGACGTGCGAAAGGCGTGCGAGGACGCGAGCGTCGGGTGTGGCCGCGCACCCGTTCCGCTCGTTCCCCCGACCGGGACGTGTGCAGGCACTTCCTAGCCGGCTCGCGGCGCCTGGTCAACCATTCGTCTGGCCGGTCCGGGATTACGCTGACGCGCGTCGACTCACGCAATGTGGCGGTAGGTCGACCGTCGCCCCGGCGTTCGGCGAACTCGAACGGATGCCGGGATTTCACTCGATTGGAGTCGCCCGATGCGTGTGTTCATCCCCACCACGCCCGCAGGTCTGGCCTCGGTGCACGCCGAGGGCGCGATCGTGTCGGCACCGCTGCCCGCGTACGCGGTCACCGACGCGTTTCGCGCCTGGTACGAGAGCGAGGACGAGGAGGAGTTGGAGTACGGCGCGCTGACCCGGGCCGCCGAGACCTCGCTGCGGCTGCTCGCGGGCGAACCGGGCGGCACGCGTCGGATCGTGCTGGCGGCGGACGTACCGGACCACCTGGTGAGCGTGCGCGCGCAGGACGGGCCGGGAGCGGTGCTGGTGGACGCGACGGTGCCGCGCAAGCGGATCGCGGCGGTGCACATGGACACCGCCGAGGCCGAGGAGGCGATCGCCGCGGCGCTGGCCGGCGGGCTCACCGACGATCTGATCGAGGCGACCGAGGAGCACGAGCTGTTGTGGTTCGCGACACAGGAGCTTGCCGATCTGCTGTGAGCGTGCCCACGGCACAATGAAGGTCCATGAAGAGTCGACCTCCGCACCTGGTCTGGGACTGGAACAGCACGCTGTTCCACGACATGGACGCGATCATCGCGGCCACCAACGCCTCGTTCGCGCTGCTGGGGCTGCCGCCGATGACCCTCGAGCGTTATCGCGAGCTCTACTGCGTGCCCGTGCCGAAGTTCTACGAGAAGGTCACCGGCCGGGTTCCCGATGCCGCCGAGTGGGTGTTGCTCGACGACGCCTTCCAGCAGGTCTACGCCACACACAGCGCGCTGTGCGAGCTTGCCGGCGGCGCGGACGAACTGCTGCGCAGGTGGCAGCACGAGGGCGGCACCCAGTCGTTGTTGTCGCTGACCGAGCACGAGTCGCTGATGCCGTTCGTGCGCCGGTTCGGGATCGAGGAGCGGTTCGTCCGGGTGGACGGGCGGGTGGGTCCGCCCGGCGGCGGCAAGGCCGAGCACCTGGTCCGGCACCTGGCCGCGCTGGGCCGGGAGCCGGATGAGGTGGTGCTGATCGGCGACGCCGCCGACGACGCGGCGGCGGCGCTGCACGTGGGCGCGCGGGCGGTGTTGTACACGGGCGGATCGCACGCGCGGGCCAGTTTGGAGGGGGTCGGCGTGCCGGTGGTGGACTCGCTCGCGGACGCGGTGGCGCTCGCGCGTACGTATCCGGGCTGACCCTCGCGTCGGTGCCCCGGCGCATCGATTGTCGAATTCGCGGGCACTGCGCATCCATGGATGCTGTGACCCGGGTGCCCCGGCCGAGCAATGAACCCGTCCACGGCTACGCGCCGGGCTCTCCCGAGCGGGAGCGCCTGACGGCGCGGCTGGCCGAGTTGTCCGACGCGCCGGTGGACCTGCCGCACGCGATCGGTGGCGAGCACCGGATGGGTGCGGGCAAGCGTGTGCAGATCGTGCAGCCGCACCGGCGGGCGGGCGAGTTGGGCACGCTGGCCAACGCGACGCACGAGGACGCGCGGGCCGCGCTGATCGCCGCGAAGGAGGCCGCGCCCGACTGGCGCGCGATGGACTTCGACGACCGCGCGGCGATCCTGCTCAAGGCGGCCGACCTGCTGGCCGGGCCGTGGCGCGAGACGATCGCCGCCGCGACCATGCTCGGTCAGGGCAAGACGGTGCAGCAGGCGGAGATCGACGCGCCGTGCGAACTGGTCGACTTCTGGCGGTTCAACGTGCACTTCGCCCGGCGGATCCTGGCCGAGCAGCCGATCGACTCGCCGGGGGTGTGGAACCGGCTGGACCACCGGCCGCTGGAGGGCTTCGTGTACGCGGTCACGCCGTTCAACTTCACCGCGATCGCGGGCAACCTGCCCACCGCGCCGGCGCTGATGGGCAATGTGGTGGTGTGGAAGCCCGCGCCCACCCAGGCATTGGCCGCGCACCATCTGATCCGGCTCCTGGAGGCGGCGGGGCTGCCGCCGGGGGTGATCAACCTGCTGCACGGCGACGGTGTCGCGGTCTCCGACGTCGCGCTGGCCGACCCGGACTTCGCGGGGCTGCACTTCACCGGGTCAAGCGCGACGTTCAAGCACCTGTGGCGCACCATCGGCGCGAACATCGACACCTACCGCGGCTATCCGCGGATCGTCGGCGAGACCGGCGGCAAGGACTTCGTGGTCGCGCATCCCAGCGCCGATCACGACGTGCTGCGCACGGCGCTGGTGCGCGGCGCGTTCGAGTACCAGGGGCAGAAGTGTTCGGCCGCCTCGCGCGCCTACATCCCGCGCTCGATCTGGGAGAGCGAGTTCCGGGACGCGTTCCTGGCCGAGGTGGACGGCCTGTCCATGGGCGACGTCACGGACCTGCGGCACTTCATGGGCGCGGTGATCGACGAGCGCGCGTTCGCCAAGCTCAAGGCGGCGATCGATCGCGCGCACGCCGGCGACGGCCTGCTGGTGCTGGCGGGCGGCACCTACGACGACTCGGTCGGCTGGTTCGTCCGGCCCACCGTGGTCCTGGCCGAGGATCCGTGGGACGAGGTGTTCACCACCGAGTACTTCGGGCCGCTGCTGGGCGTGCACGTGTACGAGGACGGCGACTGGGACGCGATGTTGCGGCAGATGGAGTCGGCCGCGCCGTACGCGCTCACCGGTTCGGTGATCGCGCGCGATCGGCGGGCGCTGGCGCAGACCGCGGGCTTCCTGCGCTTCGCGGCGGGCAACTTCTACCTCAACGACAAGCCCACCGGCGCGGTGGTGGGCCAACAGCCGTTCGGCGGCGCGCGGGCGTCGGGGACCAACGACAAGGCGGGCGCGATGCAGAACCTGATGCGCTGGACCAGCACCCGCACGATCAAGGAGACGTTCGACCCGCCGACCGCGTACCACTATCCGCACATGGGCTGACCGGCGCGGAGCCGACCGCCGCGCGGCCGACCACCGAGGGCCGGCCGCCGCGGGTGCCGACCGCTCAGGCCGGCGCCTTGGCCCGCAGCACCTGGACGAACTCGCGCATCCAGGCCGGGTGGTCGACCCAGGTGCGGGCGGAGACCAGGGTGCCGTCGACGACCGCCTCGCCGTCCACCCACGTGCCGCCGGCGGCTCTGATGTCCGGCGCGATCGCCGGGTAGGCAGCGGTGCGCCGCCCGGCCAGCATCCCCGTGGCGGCCGCGATCAGCGGGCCGTGACAGATCTGCGCGATCGGCTTGTCCGCCTCGAAGAAGTGCCGCACCAGGCGCAGGACGACCGGGTTGTTGCGCAGGTATTCCGGAGCCCGCCCGCCCGGCAGCACCAGGGCCACGTAGTTCTCCGGCCGAACCTCCACGAACGCGAAGTCGGCCGGCCACGTGTAGCCGGGCTTCTCGGTGAAGGTGTCGAAGCCTTCGACGAAGTCGTGTACGACGAAGGCGAGCTTCTTGCGCGAGGGGCCGGCGACGTGCACGTCGTAGCCCTCCTCGCGCAGGCGCTGGTACGGATACAGGACCTCCAGCGACTCCGCCGCGTCGCCGGCGATCAGCAGCACCTTCTTGGCCATGACGATCGTCTCCCCACCGAGTCCGTCCCGCCCGTGCGTTGCGTCGTTCGTCCCGCGTCCACGGTGCCCCGAGCGCCGCCTTCGAGGCAATGGGTACGAGGTGTCCGGACCGAGCCGGAAATTCCTTACAGGGTGATCCGAGATCCCCTCTCGGCGGCCGGGAGGCACGCGAGTAGCCTGACGATGCGGCGACGCCGCGTGGGCCGCGAGCCGGGACGACGGAGTCCCGGAACCACCGTGAGCCCGCGCACGTCGCCTGAAACAGGTACTCGCGACAAAGCGGGTACCGGCAGTACACAGCCGGGCACGCCCGGGGACGGCAATGGTCACGCAACGGCGCGCGACAGGAGCGGCAGCATCATGCAGAGCAAGCTGGACGAGGCGAAGGCGGAGCTTCTCGCCCGAGCGGCGGAAGCGGCACGAGCGGCATCGTCACAGCACGGAGGCGGCGGGCCCGAGGGCCCGAACCGGGTGGACCTCGATGTCCTCCTGTCCCGCTATTACCGGCACACCGCACCCGACGACCTGATCGATCGCGATCCGGTGGACGTGTACGGTGCGGCGATCTCGCACTGTCGACTCGCGGCGGAGCGCCCTCAGGGCACCGCGCGGGTCCGGGCGTACACGCCCACGGTGGAGGAGAACGGTTGGGCCTCCGGCCACACCGTGGTCGAGATCGTCACCGACGACATGCCCTTCCTGGTGGACTCGGTCACCAACGAGCTCTCCCGCCAGGAACGCAGCATTCACGTGGTGATCCACCCCCAGCTCATCGTCCGGCGCACCATCGCCGGCGAGCTGCTGGAGATCGTGGACACCACCGACGCACACGGGGTGCCCGAGGACGCGATCGTCGAGTCCTGGATGCACATCGAGATCGACCGGGAGAGCGACCGTGAGGACCTGCGCTCGGTCGAGACCGGGTTGCAGCGGATCATCAGCGACGTGCGCGAGGTGGTCGAGGACTGGACCAAGATGCGCGACACGTCGCTGCGGCTTGCCGACGAACTCGCCAACGACCCGCCGGCCTCGCTGCCGGAGGAGGAGATCGGCGAGGCGTGGGAGCTGCTGCGCTGGCTCTCCGAGGACCACTTCACCTTCCTCGGCTACCGCGAGTACGACCTGGTGTGCGAGAACGACGAGGACGTGCTGCGCGCGGTGCCCGGCACCGGCCTGGGCATCCTGCGTGCCGACCAGGACCTGTCCGCGTCCTTCAGTCGGCTCTCCACCCGGGCTCGCGCGAAGGCCCGGGAGAAACAGCTGCTGATCCTGACCAAGGCCAACTCGCGGGCGACCGTGCACCGTTCGGCCTACCTCGACTACATCGGTGTGAAGAAGTTCGACGCGGCCGGCAACGTGGTCGGCGAGCGTCGTTTCCTGGGACTGTTCAGCTCGGCCGCGTACACCGACAGCGTCCAGCGCATCCCGGTGGTGCGCCGCAAGGTGCACGCGGTGCTGGAGAAGGCGGGCTTCCCGCCGGTCAGCCACGACGGCCGGGACCTGTTGCAGATCCTGGAGACCTACCCGCGCGACGACCTGTTCCAGATCGCCGTGGACGAGCTGCACGACATCGTGATCAACGTGCTCTACCTCCAGGAGCGACGCCGGCTGCGGCTGTTCCTGCGCAAGGACGAGTACGGCCGGTTCTACTCGGCCCTGGTCTACCTGCCGCGCGACCGGTACACCACCGAGGTCCGGCTCAAGATGCAGGACATCCTGCTCGCCGAGCTGGCCGGTTCGGTGGTCGACTACACCGCGCGCAACACCGAATCCGTGCTCGCACGCCTGCACTTCACCGTGCGCGTGCCCACCGGCGCCGAACTCGGCGACCCGGACGTGGACTACATCGAACGACTGCTGTCCGAGGCCACCCGCTCGTGGATCGACGACTTCGGCGAGGCCCTCGTCGCCGAATGCGGCGAGGAGAGCGCGGCCGAACTGTCCCGCCGCTACGCACACGCGTTCGGCGAGGGCTACAAGTCCGACTTCCCGCCCCGGACCGCGGTCGCCGACCTCAAGCGGGTCGAGGAGTTGACCCCCGAGGCGGACTTCAAGCTGCACCTGTACGAGCCGATAGGAGCACTGCCCGGCGAGCGGCGCTTCAAGATCTACCGCACCGGTCGGCACGTGTCACTGTCCGAGGTGTTGCCGATCCTGCAGCGGATGGGCTTGGAGGTCGTCGACGAGCGGCCCTACGAGCTGCGCCGCGCCGATGGGACCGTGGCGTGGGTGTACGACTTCGGTCTGCGCTACGACGCCGCGGCGATGTACGGGCAGCCCGAGGACGTCAAGGAGTTGTTCCAGGACGCGTTCTCGGCGACCTGGACCGCGCGTGCGGAGAACGACGGGTTCAACGCGCTGGTCTTCCGGGCCGGGCTCACCTGGCGCCAGGCGATGGTGCTGCGCGCCTACGCCAAGTACCAGCGGCAGGCCGGGACCACGTTCGGGCAGGAGTACATCGAGGACGTCCTCGTCTCCAACCCGCACACCACGCGGCTGCTGGTGAACCTGTTCGAGGCCCGCTTCTCGCCGGGCCACCAGCAGGCCGGCACCGAGCTGGTGGACGGCATCGTCGAGGCCATCGAAGGTGCCCTGGACCAGGTGGCCAGCCTGGACGAGGACCGCATCCTGCGCTCGTTCCTGGCGATGATCAAGGCGACCCTGCGGACCAACTTCTTCCAGCACCGCGAGGACGGCGAGGCGCACGACTACCTCTCGCTCAAGTTCGACCCGCAGGAGATCCCCGACCTGCCCGCGCCGCGGCCCAGGTTCGAGATCTTCGTCTACTCGCCCCGGGTCGAGGGCGTGCACCTGCGCTTCGGCGCGGTCGCGCGCGGCGGGCTGCGCTGGTCGGACCGGCGCGAGGATTTCCGCACCGAGATCCTGGGCCTGGTCAAGGCGCAGATGGTCAAGAACACCGTGATCGTGCCGGTCGGCGCGAAGGGCGGATTCTTCTGCAAGCAACTGCCGGACCCCGCGGACCGCGAGGCCTGGCTGGCCGAGGGCATCGCCTGCTACCGCACCTTCATCGGCGCGCTGCTGGACATCACGGACAACCTCGTCGACGGCGAGGTCGTGCCGCCGGCGGACGTGGTGCGGCACGACACGGACGACACCTACTTGGTGGTGGCCGCGGACAAGGGCACCGCGACGTTCTCCGACATCGCCAACGAGGTCGCGCAGGCGTACGGCTTCTGGCTGGGCGACGCGTTCGCCTCCGGCGGCTCGGCGGGCTACGACCACAAGGGCATGGGCATCACCGCGCGCGGCGCGTGGGAGTCGGTCAAGCGGCACTTCCGCGAACTGGGTCACGACACCCAGACCGAGGACTTCACCGTGGTCGGCATCGGCGACATGTCCGGTGACGTGTTCGGCAACGGCATGCTGCTGTCCGAGCACATCCGGCTGCTGGCCGCCTTCGACCACCGGCACATCTTCCTGGACCCGAACCCGGACGCGGCGGTCTCCTTCGCCGAGCGGCGCCGGTTGTTCGACCTGCCGCGCAGCTCGTGGGCGGACTACGACAAGGAGCTGATCTCGGCCGGCGGCGGGGTGTACCCGCGCACCGCCAAGTCGGTGCCGATCAACGCGCAGGTGCGGCAGGCACTGGGGCTGCCGGACGCGGTGATCCGACTCACTCCGGCCGATTTGATGAAGGCGATCCTGCAGGCTCCCGCTGACCTGTTCTGGAACGGCGGGATCGGCACCTACATCAAGTCGAGCGGCGAGTCGCACGCCGACGTCGGCGACAAGGCCAACGACGCGATCCGGGTCAACGGCGCCGACCTGCGGGTCAAGGTCGTCGGCGAGGGCGGCAACCTGGGTTGCACGCAGCTCGGTCGGGTCGAGTTCGCGCTCGCGGGCGGCCGGATCAACACCGACGCGATCGACAACTCGGCGGGCGTGGACACCTCGGACCACGAGGTGAACATCAAGATCCTGCTCAACCAGGTCACCGCCGCCGGCGACATGACCCTCAAGCAGCGCAACGAGCTGCTCGCGGCCATGACGGACGAGGTCGGGCACCTGGTGCTGGCCGCCAACTACGGCCAGAACTGCGCGCTGGAGAACGCGGTCGCCCAGGCCACCAGCCTGCTGCACGTGCACATGCGGTACATGCGCCGGCTGGTGCGCGACGGGCACCTCAACCGGGAGATCGAGTTCCTGCCGACCGACCGGCAGTTGCGCGAGCGGCAGCAGAACGGGCAGGCGATGACCCAGCCCGAGCTGGCCGTGCTGCTCGCGTACACCAAGATCGTGATGGCCCAGGACCTGATCGCCTCGGACCTGCCGGACGACCCGTTCCTGGCCCGGGAGTTGTACCGCTACTTCCCCAGCGCGCTGCGGGCGCGGTTCGCCGAGCAGATGGACCGACACCCGCTGCGTCGGGACATCATCACCACGGTCGTGGTGAACGAGGTGGTCAACCTCGGCGGCCTCTCGTTCATGTTCCGCATGCGCGAGGAGACCGGCGCGTCGGCGGAGGAGGTGGCCCGGGCGCACATCACCGCGCGGGAGATCTTCGGCGCGGACCGGGTCATGGGTGCGATCGCGGCGCTGGACAACAAGGTCCCGGCCGAGATGCAGACCAAGCTGCGGCTGCACAGCCGGCGGCTGATCGAGCGCGCGACCCGCTGGTTCCTGGGCAGTCGGCGCGAGATCGACATCGCCGCGCAGGTGGAGTTCTTCCGCGACGGTGTGGCCGAGGTGGTCGCACACCTGCCCAAGGTGCTGCGCGGCTCGGACCTGGCCTGGATGGACGGGCTGTACGAGGAGTTCACCGAGGCGGGCGTGCCCACCGAACTGGCCACCGCGGTGGCCGGGATGTCCTCGGCGTACGCCGCCCTGGACATCGTCGAGGTGGCGCACGAGTCCGAGCGCGCGGTGCTCGACGTCGCGCAGGTGTACTTCGACATCGCCGACCGGCTGCCGATCGCGCACCTGCTCGACCGGATCATCGAACTGCCGCGCAGCGACCGGTGGAAGTCGATGGCACGGGCCTCGCTGCGCGAGGACCTGTACGCGGCGCAGGCCGGGCTCACCGCGGAGGTGCTCGCCTCCGGCGAACCGGAGGACACCCCGGAGCTGCGGTTCAAGGCGTGGGAGCACCGGAACGCGGCCGTGCTCACCCGCGCCCGGTCCACGCTGGACGAGTTGCAGGAAGCGGAGAACTACGACCTCGCGACGCTCTCGGTCGCGATGCGGACGATCCGTACGCTGCTGCGGACCGGCAGCAAGAGCTGATCGGTGCGAGAAGGCCGCCGGCCCGGAACCCACGCGGGTTCCGGGCCGGCGGCCTGTGCGGTTCGCTTGCGTCGACCCGCTACGGTTCGAGCATCAACAGCTCGTGGTGACTGCGCTCGCGCACCGCCCACCAGCACGGCAGGTAGATCATCGCGGGCAGGCCGGCCACCAGGACCGTCCACGGCGGAGTGGTCATCAGCGTGGCCACCAGCGCCACGAACACGTGGATCAGGCCCACCGCGGCCGCGCGCCCCAGCGCCCCGGTGCCGCGCCGCATCGCGTCGCGCACGCCGGCCACGCCCATGCCGCTCACCACCGCGATGCCCGCGCACAACACCGACGCGATCAGCAGCAGATCACCGAGGCCCTCCAGGCTCTTGCGGTCGTCGCGCACGGCGAACGACATGACCGCCAACGTGATGGCGGTCGCGCTCATCAGCACGGTTTCGACGACCAGCGCGATCAGCAGGGTCCGTAGAAAACCGGTTCGGCGATTTCCCCTCATTGTTCCCCCGAAATGACGTATGTCCCCCGTTTGGTGCACCCCCGAGCCGGTTTCGAAGCGGCGGGGAGCACCCTACGCCTTCGGACGATGTCACATGGAATTCCGTTCCCGAAGTCGGATCCGTAACGATGGCGGCACGAAACACACAGGCCGCGGGGCCGCCCGGACTTCGCCGGACGGCCCCGCGGCCGTTGCCCAGGACGCCTGTTCGACATCGAGGGGATGTTCGCCTCCTCGACGACTACTTGACGGCGCCTGCCATCACGCCCTGGACGAAGTAGCGCTGGAAGCTGAAGAAGACGACCACCGGGACGATCAGCGACAGGAACGCGCCGGGGGCCAGCACGTCGATGTTGGCGCCGAACGCCCGGGACTGGGACTGCAACGCGACGGTCAGCGGCGCCGATTCGGTGTCCGCGTAGATCAACGCGATGAGCATGTCGTTCCACACCCACAGGAACTGGAAGATGCCCAGCGACGCGATCGCGGGCAGGCCCAGCGGCAGGATGACCCGGAAGAAGATGGTCAGGTCGGTGCCGCCGTCCATCCGGGCGGCCTCCAGCAGGTCGCGTGGAATGCCCGCGAAGTAGTTGCGCAACAGGAACACCGCGAACGGTAGGCCGAACGCGACGTGGAAGAGCACCACACCCAGGATGGTGCCGAACAACCCGGTGTCGCCGTACAGCTTCGAGATCGGGATCAGCGCCACCTGGACCGGCACCACCAGCAGCCCGACCACGATCAGGAACAGCCAGTCCCGACCGGGGAATTCCAGCCAGGCGAAGGCGTAGGCCGCGAGCGAGCCGATCAGGATCACCAACAGCGTGCTGGGCACGGTGATCCAGATGGTGTTGAAGAACGCCCGGGTCATGTCCTTGTTGTCGAGCAGCTTGTCGTAGTTGGAGAAGGTCAGGTCGCTCGGCTTGCCCAGCACCTTCCACCAGCCGGACTTGCTCATCTCCTGCGGATCGCGCAGCGAGGAGACCAGCAGTCCGAAGGTGGGCATCAGCCAGAACAGCGCGATCAGCACCAGCAGGACCGCCGCCAGACCGCCGCCGGTGCGGCCGACGATGCGCGAGGCGAGGCCGCGCTTGATGCCCCCTTCCGGGGGCGCCGGCGCTTTCCGAGGCTTCGTCAGGTCGGGGGTCACGGACGTGCTCACCGGTTCTCCCTTCGGAAGCGACGGATGTTGAACAACATCGCCGGCAGCACCAGCAGGAAGAGCAGGATGCCGATGGCGCTGCCCAGGCCCTGGTTGTTGCCGCCGCCGAAGGAGGCGATGTACATCTGCAGGGCCAGCACGTTGGCCTCCTTCTGGGACGAGCCCAGCGAGATGATGTACACCAGGTCGAAGATCTTCAGCACGTTGATCACCAGCGTGACCATCACCACCACCAGCACCGGGGCCAGCAGCGGGATGGTGACCCTGCGGAAGACCTGCCACTCGGTCGCGCCGTCCACGCGCGCGGCCTCCAGCGCGTCCCGCGGGATCGCGGCCAGGCCGGCCGCGATCAGCACCATCGCGAAGCCCGCCCACATCCAGATGTAGGCGCCGATGATCGCGGCGGTGACCAGGTTGGGCCCGAGCCAGTCGTAGCCGCCGAAGGACTTGGCGAAATTGCCTTCGGTCAGCCGTAATTGCACCGGGCCGCCCTCGGCGGCGGACGCGGGCATGGTGAACGAGCCGTCCTTGCCGGTGCTCGCGCTCGCCACCGTCTTCCCGTTCCGGACCGCCTCGACCCGTACCCCGGGCAGGCCCTTCTCGCCGGGGTCGACCACTCCGGCCTTGCCCGCGTTGCCCTTGGTGAAGTCGACCCACACCACGCCGCCGAGGCCCCCGGCGGGCGGCACGGCGGGCTTGGCGTCCCGCGCGTCGGTGGGGATCTTGTCCGCGGGCAGCGCGACCAGCGGCAACAGCGCGGTACCGCCGGGCGCGGTACCGGCCTTGGTGATGAAGCCGCCGCCCTGCGGCGCGAGCACGGTGTCGTTGCGCGGTCGGGCGCCGGGATACGGCGCGCCCTCGTCGAACATGTCGTGCACGCTGGTGATCACCGCGTTGGCCACGCCCTGATCGGGATCGCGGTCGTAGACGAGCCGGAAGATGATGCCCGCGGCCAGCATGGACACGGCCATCGGCATGAAGACGATCAGCTTGAACGCGGTGGCGAACCTGACCCGTTCGGTCAGCACCGCGAAGACCAGACCCAGCGAGGTGACCACGGCGGGCACCACCAGGACCCAGATCAGGTTGTTCTTGAGCGCGGTGAAGGTGTCGTCGTCGGTGAACAGTTCCTTGTAGTTGTCGATCCCCACGAAGTCCGACCAGCCGTCCGCGCCGAACAGGCTGCGGATCAGCGACCACACGATCGGATAGGCGACCAGGACGGCGAGCATGACGATGGCCGGCAGCAGGAACAGCCAGCCCAACAGGGCGCCCGAACCGAGCCCGCGCGACTCGCGCGCGGGCGTCGGCTTCGTCTTCTCGGGCACCGCGACCTGTACGGGTGCCTTCTCACTCATCGACGTCGGTCACCCGCCCGCGTAGGCCTTGGCGGCGTCCGCTTCGAGCTTGCTCTGCGCCCCGGCCACGTCCGAGGGGTTGCGCAGGAAGTCCTGGAGATCGCGCCACTCGCCCTCACCCTTGGTGCCACCGAACGCGGCGGGCGCCTGGTCGGAGAGGTCGAAGCGGAAGTCGTCGCCCGCGGCGATCAGGTTCTTGGCGATCCCACGCGTGGTGTCGTCGCGGTAGGACGCCATGTCCAGGTTCTTGTTCGGCGACAGGTAACCGCCCTGCTGCGCCCACACCTTGGCGGCGTCCGGCGAGGCCAGATACTTGAGCAGGGCCTGGGCGCCGGGGGAGTCCTTCATCGCCACGGCCACGTCGCCGCCGGTGACCACCGGTGCCTTGCCGGTGCCGACCGCGGGGAAGCCGAAGAACTTCGCGTCGGTGCCGATCTTGGCCTTGGTGTCCTTGATGATGTTGGTGCCGATGAAGTCGCCGCCCGAGATCATCCCCGCCTTCGGCGGATCGCCGAACGCCTGCGGTACGGACGCGGGGAACTCGGTCTGGAGCACGCCGCCGCTGCCGCCGGGGAACCAGTCGTTCTTGCCGAAGACCTGAGCCAGCGTCTCCAGGGCGGTCTTGACCGAGGGGTCGGTCCACGGGATCTGGTGCTTGGCCAACTGGTCGTACTTCTCCGGGCCGGCCTGGCTCAGGTAGATGTTCTCGAACCAGTCGGTGAGCACCCACCCGTCGGCGCCGCCGATGGCGAACGGCGGGGTGCCCGAGTCGGAGATCAGGCCCGCGTTCTTGAGCAGGTCGTCCCAGGTCTTGGACTCGGTGGCGCCCGCGTTCTCGTAGACCTTCGCGTTGTACCAGATCAGCGACTTGTTGGCGCCCTTGTAGTAGACGCCGTAGAGCTTGTCCTGATACGAGCCCAGCTTTTGCCACTGGGTCGCGAAGTTCGCCTGCACGGCCTGCTGCACGTCGGCCGCGAGTGGCTTGATCCAGCCCTTCTGCGCGAACTGCTGGAGTACGCCCGGCTGGGCCAGGAACGCCACGTCCGGCGGCGCGTTGCCCTCGACCCGCTGGCCCAGGAAGGTGGAGGCGCTGTCGCCGGTGGGGATGAACTCGGTCTTGGCCCCGGTGCGCTTCTCGAAGTCGGCGAGCACCTTCTTGAAGGCGGCCTGCTCGTCACCGGTCCACACCGCCGCGACGCTCACCGTGGTGCCGTCGAGGCGGGGTACGGCCGGCGCGCCGCTCCCGCCGGGGGTCGCGTCGCTCTTCTTGCCCTTGTCGTCGCCGTCGTCGCTACAGGCCGCGAGACCCATGGCGAGCATCGAGGCGACCGCCAAGGCGCCCACGAACCGCTTCACGCGTCCTCCGTAATGGACAGACCCGTCTCCGGGTCGAAGAAGTGCAGCCGGTCGGTTGCCACCCGCATCACCACATCGGCGCCCTCGCGGGCCCGGGTACGCGGCCCGAAGCGGGCCACCAGCTCGGTATGGGCCGCGCCCGGGTCCGGCACCGTGTCCTCCGCGCCCACGTCGCGCGCGAGTTCCTGGACGTCCTCGGTGACCGCGGGCGGCGCGTCCACGCGCACGTGCACGAGCACCTCCGAACCCATCGCCTCGACCAGGTCGGCCTCGGCCCGCAACACCGCGCCCTCGGCGGGCTCGGCGCCCTCCAGGGCGGTGTCGTACAGGTCCTCGGGGCGGATGCCGACGATCAGCGGGCGACCGTGGTAGCCGGCCAGCGCCGGGCGCGCGGCGAGCACGTCGGGGTGCACGGTCAACCGCTGGCTGCCGATCGCCACCGTGGTGCCGTCCGCGTCGTCGCGGTTCAGCGTGCCGGTCATCAGGTTCATCGCGGGCGAGCCGATGAAGCCGGCCACGAACAGGTTGACCGGGTGGTCGTACAGCTCCTGCGGTGGGGCGACCTGCTGGAGGACGCCCTTCTTCATCACCGCGACCCGATCGCCGAGGGTCATCGCCTCGGTCTGATCGTGCGTCACATACAGCGTGGTGACCCCGAGTTCGCGGGTCAGTCGGGCGATCTGGGCGCGCATCTGCACGCGTAGCTTCGCGTCGAGATTGGACAGTGGCTCGTCCATCAGGAACGCCTGCGGCTCCCGGACGATCGCCCGGCCCATCGCGACCCGTTGCCGCTGACCGCCGGAGAGTTGCCTCGGCTTGCGGCCGAGGTGCTCCTCCAGGCCCAGGGTGCGGGCCGCCTTGGTGACCCGTTCGCGAATCTCGTCCTTGGGCAACTTCCGCAATCGGAGCCCGAATCCGATGTTGTCCCGCACATTCAGATGCGGATACAGGGCGTAGCTCTGGAACACCATCGCCACGTCCCGGTCACGCGAGGGCACCCGATTGACCACTCGGTCGCCGATGCTGATCGTGCCCTCGCTGATCTCCTCCAGGCCGGCGACCATCCGTAACGCGGTCGTCTTCCCGCATCCGGACGGGCCGACCAGAACCAGGAACTCCCCGTCCGCGACGGTCAGATCGAGTGAGGTGACCGCTCGAGTGCCGTCCGTATACAACTTTCCAACCGCATCCAGTACCACTTCCGCCACGAATTCCCCCGATGGTGGACAGATCCCGCCTGCTGATGTCCTGTGGTACGCCTGGTGTGGCGTTGGCCACAACCCCTGCCCCGTGCAACGAGCCTTATTCGTGACTTTCGATCATCGCTGCGTAATGAGGCGGCGGGTGACCGTCGCGCTCCGTATGCTGAACGGGCCGCGACTGGCGTACGCGTGGGATCGACCACGAGGAAGCGGCGGTTCCACCGACGAGGTGTCGTCCGCCTGGGCACCCGGATCACATTCGCTGTGAACCGAGCCGGAGAACACATGGACATCCACGGGCACGTGACCGATCGCCACCCGGAACTGCGCCGCACCGACCCCGAGATCGCCTCGTTGGTGCGTGCCGAGGAACTGTTGCAGCAGGACACGCTGCGGCTGATCCCGAGCGAGAACTACGTCTCCGCCGCCGTGTTGGAGGCGACCGGGACGGTACTGACCAACAAGTACTCGGAGGGCTATCCGGGCCGTCGGTACTACGAGGGCCAGCAGAACATCGACCCGATCGAGATCATCGCCCGCGAGCGGGCCAAGTCCCTGTTCGGCGTCGAGCACGCCAACGTGCAGCCGTACTCGGGCTCACCGGCCAATCTCGCGGTCTACCTCGCCTTCGCCCGGCCCGGCGACACCGTGCTGGGCATGGCGCTGCCGATGGGCGGGCACCTCACCCACGGATGGGGGGTGTCCGCGACCGGGACCTGGTTCCGCGGCGTGCGCTACGGCGTGCGCGCCGACACCGGGCGCACCGACCTGGACGAGGTGCGCGATCTCGCGCTGCGCGAGCGGCCGCGGATCATCTTCTGCGGCGGTACGGCGGTGCCGCGCACGGTGGACTTCGCCGGGTTCGCGGAGATCGCCCGCGAGGTGGACGCGATCCTGGTCGCGGACGTGTCCCACATCGCCGGGCTGATCGCGGGCGGGGCGCATCCGTCCCCCGTCGGGCACGTGGACGTGGTGTCCACGACCACGCACAAGACGCTGCGCGGGCCGCGCGGGGCGATGCTGATGTGCCGCGCCGAGCATGCCAAGGCGATCGACAAGGCGGTCTTCCCGGGCCTTCAGGGAGGGCCGCACAACAACACCACGGCGGCCATCGCGGTCGCGCTGCGCGAGGCGGCGACCGACGAGTTTCGGACATACGCCCACGCGGTGGTGGCGAACGCGAAACGGCTCGGTGAGGAACTCGTCGGGCGCGACTTCGAGTTGGTGTCGGGCGGGACGGACAACCATCTGCTGCTGGTGGACCTGACCCGGCGCGGGGTGCCCGGGAAGGTCGCGGCGAAGGCGCTGGATCGGGCCGGGATCGTGGTGAACTACAACACCGTGCCGTTCGACACCCGGTCGCCGTTCGACCCCTCCGGGATTCGGATCGGGACGCCGGCGCTCACGTCGCGTGGGCTCGCCGAGGAGCACATGCCCGCGATCGCGCGGTGGATCGATCAGGTGGTGACGGCGGCGGGGGTCGGAGCCGAGGACGTGATCGTGCGCGTGCGGGGCGAGGTGCGGGAGCTTTTGGGTGGGTTTCCGGCGCGGGGGTTGCCTGTGTAGGCGCGGGATTTGTTTGCCCACCCGCTCCACCCGCTCCACCCGCTGCGTCTGGTGGGGAGGTTGGGGTTTTACCGCGGCGCGGGGTGCCTGGTGGGGCCCCGCGGCCTGGTCGGGTGGGCGTTACCGGGCTTTGCGGGCCAGGTGCTCCAAGGGGGCCGGGGGCCACAGAGGGGTTTGGAGCGGGGTACCGAGTTGTTCCGCGGCGCGGCGGACGGCACCGGTGAGCAGGGCCAGGTCGGTGGGGCCCTTGCCGCCGCCCACGGGGGTCGGGCGGCGGGCCAGGCGGTTGCCCATCTCCTGCCACTCCTGGCGGACCACGGTGGGGCGCAGGGTGGCCGTGCGCGGCATCCGGCCGGTCACCCGGCCGGCCTGGAACGGGACGACGGCGCCGTCCCGGCCGCGCACGAACCCGCGCCCGGGATAGTCCTCGTCCACGCCCGCCGCGTCCTCGACGTCGATCAGCACGCGCGAGGCCTGCGGATCGTCCACCCGCAGGGCGATCCGCAGTTCGGCGCCCGCCGCGGCCTCGATCTCCGGGGTCCGGGCGGGCTGACCGGTGGTCACCAGCAGGTGCACGCCGTGCGCGCCGCCGCGATGGGCCACGTCGGCGAGGCTCTTGACGAAGCCGGGGTACGCCTCGGCCAGCAGGTCTATGTCGTCCACCGCCACCACGAGCCGGGGCAGCGGCCGGTCCGAGCCGGCCCGGTACGCCTCGAACGGCGTGCCGCGCAACAGCCCCTCACGGCGATCCAGTTCGTCCCGCACGGCCGCGACCGCGTCACCGGCGGCCGGGATCTCCGCGTCGGTGAGGTGTCCCACCACGTGCGGCAGCTCGGACAGCCCCTCCGGGCCGTGCACCAGCGCGATGGCGAGCTCGTCCGGCCGATTGGCCACCGCGAGCGAACACAGCACGGACGCGAGCAGTTCGGAGCGGCCGGAGCCCGCGGCGCCGCCGATGACCACGTGCGGCCCGTCGGTGGACAGGTCCACGGTGACCGGGCCGCGCGCGTCCGAGCCGAGCACCGCGCGCGGCGAGCGGCCCGCCTCGCGCCAGCCCGCGAGCAGTTTGGCGGGGGTGAGCAGATCCAGGTTGAGCAGGTCCAGGAGCCGGACCGACTCCGGCAGCGGTGAGGTGACCCGACGGGTGGCCTCGCGCAACGGGGCCAGGGCACGGGCGAACCGGTCCGCCCACGCGGACGACACCGCGTCCGCGACCACGTCCTCGACGCGCCGGGTGCCCGGCCCGATCAGGTCGATCCGGGTGCCGACCTCGCCGGCGATGTGCGCGACCGCCGAGCACTGCGGCGGCAGTTCCTCGGCCCGCTCGTCCAGACACAACGCGTGCACGCCGGCCGCGGGTCCCTCGACCAGAAGCCGGACGATCTCCGGACGGGCGGCCAACCGGCCCGCGCCGTCCAGGACCACCACGGTGCGCCGGACCGGGACCCGCTCGGCGGTGTCGATCCGGTCCAGCAGTTCGCCCGCGCGGGCCCGCACCTGATCCGCTCCCAGGCCGACCAGGAGCCGGCAGTCCTGACCCTCGCCCGGCCGCAGGTGCGGCAACCAGCGGGCCCAGGACCAGTCGGCGGCGGTGCCCGGGTCGGCGCACAGCACGACCAGTTCCACATCCTGCGGTCCGTGCAGTCCGGCGAGTTGGGCCACCACCGAGCGGGCCAGGCCCAGCAGTCGGGGGCGGTGCCCGGTCAGGCCGAGCACGGTGTCCTTGAGCGAGACGGTGACCGGGACCGAGAACGCGGTCAGTCGGCGCTCCTCGCCGCCCGTGCCGGCGACGGTCGAGGGTTCCACCAGGGTCACCCGCGAGGGCAGGTCGCCGACGCCCAGACGCACACCCAGCGCCTCGGGGTGGCCGGCCGCGCGCTCCCACAACCGGCCCGCCGGGCCGGGCTCGCCGGTGGCCAGCGCGTCCAGGAGCAGGGTCGCCGGATCGGGCGACTGGTCCCGTCGCCAGCGCACCTCGTCGAGCAGCGCCGAGCGGGCGGCCGCCTCGATCGTCTCCCGCTCGGTCCCGGCGGCCCGGCGGCGCAGCGCGAACGGGCGGCGCCGGCCCGCCGTCTCCTCGGGCAGTTCGAAGCGGGCGCGGGCGGGCACCGGCAGTTGTGCGCGGGCGGTGCGACGCACCTCGATGTGCCCGGTGCCGTCGGCCCGGGCGCGGGCTCCGGAGCCGTCCTCGGGCGAGCCGTAGGGCGGCGGCAGGAAGGTCTGGAGGGTGGATTCGCCGACCCGCAGCAGCGAGCCCGGAGGCAGGTCGACCGGTTCGCGGCCGATCGGCATCCCGTCCACGGTGGTGCCGTTGGTCGAGCCGAGGTCGGCGACGCGGATCCGGCCGGGCTCTATCCACAACTCGGCGTGCAGGCGGGACAGATCGGGGTCGCCCAGGCGCACCTCGGCCTCGGGCGCGCGGCCGATCCGTACCCCGCCCTGGTGCAGCAGGTGCACGCCACCCGCGTCCGGCCCGCCGACCACCCGCAACTGCGGGGATCCGGCGGAGGGCGAGGGGGAGCCGAGCGCGTCTACGGTGACCAGCGCGCCGTCCACCAGCGGCGGTCGGCCCACGGGGGTGTCGTCGCGCAGCCGGATGTCGCCCACCCAGAAGCGTTGGCCCTCGGTCCCGGAGGCGGTCCGCAGCGCGCCCGCGATGCCCGCGAACGTCGTCCCGGACGGCGCGGTGACGAGCACGTCGGCGCCCGGTCCGGTCCGCTGCGGTCCGTGCACGGTGAGCCGGATCTGCATGCGCGCCTCCCTCCTCCGAGCAGAAAACAAGAGGCATCCTCGCACCCGCGACCGTCATGTCGCCTACAGCCGGACAGACGATGGATCTTGTCCGAATTTCGACCGAAAAAGACCGAGTCGCCGGCGAATCGCCCGAACACGATGCCGCCGTCGAGTCGCTCCGCGTCATCGAGTATCCGCCGCGCGGGCCCGGCTTGGATCCGGTCCGGGTTCGGCCCGGGTTCGGCCGGGTTCGGACCGACACCGCCTCGGGTTCGGCCGCGACGTGGCGAACCGTACCTGGGGTCGATGCGTCTGTAGCCGAGTACCACCTAGGGTGGACGGCAACCCGGCACCACCGCCCAGGTGGCGGACAGGACAGTGGGGAGCGTCGTGGACCGGCCGGTCGGCAGCAAGTATCTGCTTCAGGAAACCCTGGGGCGCGGAGCCAGTGGCACCGTCTGGCGCGCGAGCGTGCGCGATTCGGGCGAGACGGTCGCGGTCAAGGTGCTGCGCGAGGAGTTGGGCACCGACCCGGACGTGGTCACCCGCTTCCTGCGCGAGCGCTCGCTGCTGCTCAATCTGCGCCACCCCAACCTCGTGCACGTACGCGACCTCGTCGTCGAGGGCGAGACGCTCGCCCTGGTGATGGACCTGATCGACGGCCCGGACCTGCGCACCTACCTGCGTGACAACGGCCCGCTGCCGCCGGCCGCCGCAGCCCTGACGATGGCTCAGATCTGCGACGCGCTGAGTGTGACGCACGCGGACGGGGTGATCCACCGGGACCTGAAACCGGCCAACATCATGCTCGCCCGCAACGGCGACTCGCTCTACCCGATGCTGACCGACTTCGGCATCGCCCGGCTCGCCGACTCGCCCGCGCTCACCCGCACCCACGAACTCGTCGGCACCCCCAGCTACGTCGCGCCCGAGACCGCCGAGGGCCGACCGCTCACCCCGGCCGTGGACGTCTACGCCGCGGGTGTCGTGCTCTACGAACTCGTGGCCGGGCACCCGCCCTTCCGGGACACCAACCCGATCGCGCTGCTGCACCACCACCTGACCGAGGCGCCGACCCGCCCGGTCGGCATGCCCGACGCGTACTGGCTGATCACCGAGCGCTGCCTGGCCAAGCAGCCCGAGATTCGGCCGGACGCGGCGGGTCTGGGCCGCGCGCTGCGGCTGGCCGCCGACATCGTCGCCGGCGTACGGCCCGACGACGGCTCGCTCGCCCAGGTGCTGGCCGCGAGCGCGTTCGGCGCCCGCCCCGGCGCCGGCGACCCCACCCGGGTCATCCCGCAGGCGCAGAGCGGCTATCCCGCGCCGCCGCCCACACCGCCGAGCACACCGCCGCCGAGCCCGCCCAACGCGACCCGGGTGATGAGCACGCAGCCGCCCGGCTACCCGCAACCACCGCGGCAGTACCCGCCGCAGCCGGCGTACGCCGAGCCGGTGCGACAGGCCGCCGCGCCGCCCGCCCCGCCGCTCGCCGATCCCGGGCCGCCGCCGCCACCCCCGCCACCGCGCTATCGGCGCGAGGAGGCACCCGAACGCGAGCCGCGCCGCCGGGAACGGCCGGCGCGCGAGCCGAGGGAGCGCGAGCCGGAACCGCGCGAGCGCGAGCCGCGCAGGCGACGCGGGTTCCGGCTGACCAGCATCCCGGGAGTGGGCTGCACCATCGGCTGCCTGCTCCGGCTGGTGATCATGGCCGCGATCCTGTTCGCCATCTACTGGTTCAGCCCGCTGCGCGACTGGGTGAACTCCGCTATCGACTGGTTCGATACCGTTCGAGGCTGGTACGACAACGTCAAGGACTTCGTCTCCGGCAACGACGGCGGCGGCGGTGACACCAAGAACTGACGCATAATCATCCCCCGGTCGCCCGTGTCGAGGACGACCTCGTACACGCCGTCCTGCCCGACGGTCCCCGGATCCGGGGGTCGGCCGCGTAGGGTGCGGTCGGGGAAGTCCGCTGTGAGCACCACGCTCGCTGGGTCCACGGAGCTGCTTTGGCACGCAAGATCGGTAGCCGATACGTCGCCCTGAAGGTGCTCGGGCGCGGCGCCAGCGGGACCGTCTGGCAGGGCGAGGGACCCGAGGGACCCGTCGCGATCAAGCTGCTGCGCGAAGACCTCGCGTCCGACCAGGTGTTGGTCGCGCGCTTCGTGCAGGAGCGCACCGCGCTGACCAGCCTGGACCACCCCAACATCGTGGGGGTGCACGACCTGGTCGTGGACGGTACCGACCTCGCGCTGGTGATGGACCTGGTCATCGGTCCCGACCTGCGGGCCCGGCTGGAGCGCGAACGTGTGCTCACCCCCCGACTGGCGGCCGCGATCGTGGCCGACGTCGCGGACGGGTTGTCCGCCGCGCACGCCGAGGGTGTGATCCACCGCGACGTCAAACCCGAGAACATCCTGATCGACAACTCCGCCGGGGTCTCCCGGGCCCGCCTCACCGACTTCGGCATCGCCCGCCTGGTCGACGCGCCGCGCCGCACCCGGGCCACCCGGATCATCGGCACGCCCGACTACCTGGCGCCCGAGATCATCGAGGGCCTGCAACCCACCGCCGCCGTGGACGTGTACGCGTTGGCCACCGTCCTGTACGAACTGCTCACCGGGTGGACGCCGTTCGGCGGCGGGCACCCCGGCGCGGTGCTGCGTCGACACGTCACCGAACCGGTGCCGGGCATCCCCGGCCTGCCGGATCCGCTGGCCGCGGTGCTGGCGTCCTGCCTGTCCAAGGCGCCCGCCGCCCGGTTGACCGCCCGCGAGTTCGGCGAACGGCTGCGCTCCGCGTTGCCGTCGCTGATCGGCCTGCCCGCGTTCGACGTGCCCGACCCCAACGGGAACGTCGGCCGCCAGGACACCCCCGTACCGCGCCCGGCAGGCGTGGTCCCGCTGGTCTCGGGGACCTCGGAGGCCGCCGACGGCAGCCGGGACACGCACACCAACCTGACCCGCCCGGTGTTCGACGACGCGGCCCCGGTGCAGTCGCACCGCCGGAGCAAACCGGCCCGCCGCGCAGGCGCCGCGCGCCGCCGACTGATCCTGGTGATCTGCGGTGTGCTCGCCATCGCGGCGGTCTGCGCGGTCGCGGTGTGGTTCACCCGGGACAAGGGCACCTCGACCCGACCCGCCGGGCAGACCTCCGGCGTCACGCAGCAGAGCACCCCGGGTCCCGCGGGCGGCTCGGGTGGCCCCGCCCCGCAGCGCGCCGGCGCCGGCTACGCGTGGCCCGCGTTCGTGCCGCTGCCCGCCGCGCCCGTACTGCTCCAGGGCGGCCCGGCGGCGGCCCGGGCGGACGCCGAACACGCCTGGGTGGTGCAGCGCGACGGCGAGGGCGGGCTCTGGTACATCGGCGGCGAAGGCCCGCGCTGGGGGGAATGGCGCCGGCTGCCCACCTTCCGCACCACCGACGATCCCGCCGCGGTCAGCGCCGCACCCGGACGCCTGGACGTGTTCGCGGTCGGCGCGACCGACAAGTTGCTCTACCGCTCGACCCTGGCCGACGGCCGGTTCGGCGAGTGGACCAGGACGGACGCCAAGACCAAGCTCGGCGGCGCGCCCGCCGCGGTCGCCACCGGCGATCGCATCGACATCGTCGCGCGCACGAGCACCGACGGCCTGGCCGCCGGATCGCTCACCGGGACCTCCTGGAGCGGCTTCACCACGGTGCCCAGCGCGGGCCGGATCGAGGCCGCGCCCGCGCTCACCGCCGGCGCCCCCGGCACGCTGGCCGCGTTCGTGGTGCGCGCCGGCGACCACGCGGTGCTGCACATCCCCTTCCTCGACGGCACCTGGCGCGAGCCCGAGCGGGTCGGCCTGGCCGCGTCCGCCCGCCCGGCCGCCGCCTACACCCAGGGCCGGGGCCTGCTCGTGCTCGCCCGCGACGGCAACGGCCGACTGCTCGGCGCGGTGCCCGGCGAGGGCGGCTGGCGGCCGGTCGACCCGAACACCGCCACCGCCGACGCCCCGGCCGCGACGGCCGCCGGAACCGACCGGGTGGACGTGTACATCCGCGCCGACAACGGCCGGGTCCAGGCCGCCGGGTCGAGTCCGGACCCGGGCTGAGTCCGAGACCGGGCCGCGATCCACTTAGGATGGTGGCGTGGCTGCCGTTGATCCTTCCGAAGAGCTCAAGTCCGTCGAGTCGACCATGACGTCGATCGAGGCCGTCCTCGACCTCGACAAGATGCGGGCCGATGTGGCCGCGCTCAACGAAAAGGCGGCGGCGCCGGATCTTTGGGACGACCCCGAAGCCGCCCAGAAGGTGACCAGCCGGCTCTCCTTCCTGCAGGGTGAGCTGCGCCGCGTCGAGGACCTGCGCCGGCGTCTGGACGACGTCAACGTCCTGTTCGAGCTCGCCGAGGCCGAGGACGACGCGGACACCCGCACCGAGGCCGAGAACGAGCTCGCGGCGGTGCACAAGGCGGTCGGCGAACTGGAAGTGCGCACGCTGCTCTCCGGCGAGTACGACTCGCGCGAGGCGCTGGTGACCATCCGATCCGAGGCCGGTGGCGTGGACGCCGCCGACTTCGCCGAGATGCTCCTGCGGATGTACACCCGCTGGGCCGAGCGGCACGGCTACCCGACCGAGGTCTACGACACCTCCTACGCCGAGGAGGCCGGCATCAAGTCGGCCACCTTCGCGGTCAAGGTGCCGTACGCCTACGGCACGCTGTCCGTCGAGCAGGGCACGCATCGCCTGGTGCGGATCTCGCCGTTCGACAACCAGGGCCGCCGACAGACCTCGTTCGCGGGCGTCGAGGTGCTGCCGGTCGTCGAGCAGAGCGACCGCGTCGACATCGACGAGTCCGAGCTGCGGGTGGACGTCTACCGCTCGTCCGGTCCCGGTGGCCAGGGCGTCAACACCACCGACTCGGCGGTGCGCATCACGCACATCCCGACCGGCATCGTGGTGTCCTGCCAGAACGAGCGCTCCCAGATCCAGAACCGCGCCTCCGCGATGGCGGTGCTCTCGGCCAAGCTGCTCGAGCGCCAGCGCCAGGAGGAGCAGGCCCGGATGAACGCGCTCAAGGGCGAGGGCTCGTCCTGGGGCAACCAGATGCGTTCGTACGTCCTGCACCCGTACCAGATGGTCAAGGACCTGCGCACCGAATTCGAGGTGGGCAACCCGCAGTCGGTGCTCGATGGCGAAATCGACGGCTTCATCGAGGCCGGAATCCGCTGGCGCAAGCAACAGCAGACCGCCGCCGCGTAGTCGCCGCGAACGGCGGGGTCCGCCGAGCGAAAAGCCGGTTCATACCCGATTCCCGAGCACGAAGACCCCCACGTATTCGCGGGGGTCTTCGTGTTGTGACGCGTTGCGCTTTCGTGCCGATTTTCGCGGCGAATCGGAATTAACCCCGCAACCCTCTCCGAACGCCCTTGACGCGGCATCCGCCCGGTTACCAGTCTGAACGGCGGCATTGCCGCGACGCATCCGATCGGAGTCCGAGTGCCATCCACGGATGGCACGGGCGCGCGTCGAAGTGATGCCCAACGGCGTTTGGGACCCCACCCGCGCCGGCGCGGATACGGGGATCCCACCAACTGGGGGTTAATTGATGACAACCAAAATGCGCGTCCGGACGGCTCGGATAGCCGCCGCCGCGCTGTTCGCGGCGGGCGCGTCCTTCGCGGTCGCGGGCGTCGCGAGCGCGGCGGACCCGGGTCCGGACGACGGGTGCGAGCAGACGCACACGTGCCCGCCCGGCGAGACCTCCGGCAGCACGACCGGTACGACCACGGGCACCACCACGGGTACGACCACCGGTGGCACCGTCGTCGGCGCAACCACCGGCGGCACGATCGTGGGCGCCACGACCGGCAACACGTCGGGGTCGACCACCGGCACGACCACGTCGGGTTCGACCACGGGTACGACCACGTCGGGTTCGACCACGGGTGAGACCACGTCGGGCTCGACCACCGGTACGACCACGTCGGGTTCGACCACGGGTGAGACCACGTCGGGCTCGACCACGGGCACCACCACCTCGGGTTCGACCACGGGCACGACCACGTCCGGTTCGACCACCGGTACGACGACGTCGGGTTCGACCACCGGCACTACCAGCTCGGGCAGCTCGAGCGGTACGTCCTCCGGCTCGCAGGGCACTTCGGCCGGATCCACGGGGACCTCGTCCTCGGGCTCCACGAAGGGCAACTCGGGCGGTTCCGGGACCACCACGAAGGGCAACTCGGGCGGCAGCACCGGTGGCGGCAACACGTGTGACGCCACGCACGCCACCGGCGGGCTCGACCTGAACTGCGGCGGCGACGGGAACACCCGGACGAGCAGCGGCAACGGCGACCAGCAGAACGCCCCCGTTCGCGACTTCGGCGGAGGCGACACCGCTCCGGCGGCGCAGCAGCCCGCGAACAAGGAACTGGCCTCGACCGGCTCCGGCGCCAACATGGCGTTCCTGGTCGTCGGCGGCGCCGCGATGGCGGCCGGTGGCTTCACCTTCACCGTGCTGCCGGCGCGGCTCAAGCGCCGTCAGCAGGCCTCCGCGGCCTGAGTCGAAGACTTGTGCCCCGGCGCGGCGGTGCCGGGGCACTGAATCCGCCGTCCAGCCGTTCCGGGCCGGGCGCACCGCGTCATCGCGAGTGCGTCTGTGAAACGGTCGGCTCGGAATCACGGACGGTGGGCGGCACCGCGGTACGACGCCGGGCCCTGTGCCCGGCCTCGACAACGGGGCGCCCGCTCGGTTCGGTCCGCGTCGGACAGCTGCCGACAATGCCCGATCCGGGTTCCGGAAGCCGCGGAATGCCGCTGTACGACGCGAAGGCCCTGGGGGCACCCAGGGCCTTCGTGTCGTTTCGCAGTTGTTCGGGGATGGTGGGGGTCCTGCTCGGGCGAGCGGGGCCGCATCCGGCCCGGCGACTCGTGCTCCGCGGCTCAGCCGCCCACGCGGGCCAGCAGCAGCGCGCACACCAGGACCAGCAGTGCGAGTGCCGCGAGCATCGCGGGTTGGAGATTGAGTCCACCGGAACGCTGGAGCCGTTCACGACTGGCCCGGCACGTCGGGCAGCGACCCTCCGCGACCAGGCCGGCACAGTTCGCGCACACCAGGCGGTCCAAGGTCATCTCGACGCCTCCGCCTCGATTGCTCCGCTATCACGCATCGACACGCATAACGCTCACGACGCGGTGGGAAGTTCCCGTCCCCTTCCACTGTGCCGCTTACACTCACGGAATGGCCATGCCCGACGACCACTCCGTTCGAGCCTGGGCGCCCGGCTCGCGACGGCGTGGTCCCTTGGCCACACCTGTGCCCCCGGCCGGATGCCCTGCCCCCTACACTGGCGCACCGTGATGCAACCGTGATCCGATTCGACAACGTCAGCAAGACCTACCCGAAGCAGCCGCGCCCCGCGTTGCACGACGTCTCCCTCGAAGTGGAGAAGGGTGAGTTCGTCTTCCTCGTCGGGTCCTCGGGCTCGGGTAAGTCCACCTTTCTGCGGCTGGTCCTCAAAGAGGAGCGGCCGTCCCTAGGCAACATCTTCGTGGCGGGCAAGGACCTCGGCCGGTTGTCCAACTGGAAGGTGCCGGCGCTTCGCCGCCAGGTGGGCACCGTCTTCCAGGACTTCCGCCTGCTGCCCAACAAGACGGTTTATCAGAACGTCGCGTTCGCGCTCGAGGTGATCGGCAAGCCCCGAGGCACGATCCGCAAGGTGGTACCGGAGGTGCTGGACCTGGTGGGGCTGGGCGGCAAGGAAGACCGCATGCCCGGCGAACTGTCCGGTGGTGAGCAGCAGCGTGTGGCGATCGCCCGTGCCTTCGTGAACCGGCCGATGATCCTCATCGCCGACGAGCCGACCGGCAACCTCGACCCGCAGAACAGCGTCGGCATCATGAAGCTGCTCGACCGGATCAACCGGACCGGCACCACGATCCTGATGGCCACACACGACCAGGCGATCGTGGACCAGATGCGCAAGCGCGTGATCGAGCTGGAGCAGGGCCGCCTGGTCCGCGACCAGTCTCGCGGCGTGTACGGCTACCAGCACTGATCCACCGGACCACCACGGCGCGGCAGTCCGGCCGCGCCCCTAGCGACTAGGACATCATGCGCGCCCAGTTCGTCCTCTCGGAGATCGGAGTCGGTCTCCGCCGGAACCTGACCATGACGATCGCGGTGATCGTCAGTGTCGCGCTGTCCCTCACGCTGGCCGGAGCGGGTGCGCTGCTGCGGGTTCAGGTGAACGAGATGAAGGACTACTGGTACGACCGGGTCGAGGTCTCGATCTTCCTGTGCGGCAAGAGCGACCACGACGCCGGATGTGCGGGCGGCGAGGTCTCCAACGAGCAACGCGATGCGATCAAGGCCGAGCTCAGCCGAATGCCGCTCGTGGAGAAGACCTACCAGGAGTCCAAGCAGGAGGCGTTCCAGCACTTCAAGGAGCAGAACAAGGAATCCCCGCTCTCCGGCAGCGTCACCGCCGACCAGTTGCCGGAATCCTTCCGGGTCAAGCTCAAGGACCCGACCAAGTACAACGTCGTGGCGAGCGCGTTCGCCGGCAGACCGGGCGTGCAGTCCGTCCAGGACCAGCGCAAGATCCTGGAGCCGTTCTTCAAGCTGCTGAAGAACGCGCAGTACGCGGCCTACGGCGTGATGGGATTCATGCTCCTGGTGGCGATCCTGCTGATCGTCAACACGGCGCGGGTGTCCGCGTTCAGCCGGCGGCGGGAGACCGGCATCATGCGGCTCGTCGGCGCGTCGAATCTGTACATCCAATTGCCGTTCATCATGGAATCCGCCATCGCCGGCCTGCTGGGCGGTGTGCTGGCCTCCGGCCTGTTGAGCACCGGGTTCTTCTTCGGCGTCGAGAAGGGCCTGGGTCAGCAGTTCAACGCATTCGAGTTGATCGGCTGGGGACCGGTGCTGGCGACCCTGCCGCTCTTGATCCTCTTCGGGGTGCTGATGTCGGCGATCGCGTCGTTCTTCACGCTCCTGAAGTACCTCAAGGTCTGACCCGGGATCCGTTCGCGGAACTCGACCCGACGGCCCCGACGGCCCTGTTCCGCCACCGCGGAACGGGGCTGTCGAACGTTTGTACGCAGCCGGATGGGTTCGTATTACTTCCATACCGGTGTGGGTCGTGGCAATTTCTGGCAATTACGCGTTTCTTGTGATCATGCGCAGAATTCGGACCAGGCGACTCGGCTTCTCCGCGCTCGTGGTGATCACGGCCGCGGTCGGTTTTGTGCCCGCGTACGCCGACGGCGACGGCGGTGACGCGCGGGCCCGTCGGCAGCGCGCCGACGCCGCGGCCCGGGGCATGCGGGCCGACCTGGACGCGTCACTGGCCCGCCTGGCGACCGCGGAGACCGCGTACGCCGAGGCCGAGGCGGCCGGGCCGGGCGCCCGAGCCGCCCTCGAGGCGGCCCGGGCGCGCGTGGCCGAGGCGCGAACCCGGACGGTCGACCTGAGCCACGGCGTGGAGCTGGCGGAGGCCGCGGTGCGCACGGCGGAGGCCGAGCTGCACGACGTGGCGGCCTCGACCCAGGCGGTGCGCGACGACGTGACCCGGCTGGTGGGCCGGGCGTACCGCAACGGCGCGATGGCGCAGTTGTCGATGATCCTGCGCGCGCAGACCCCGGCGGAGCTGCTCAGCAGCCTCCAGAGCTATCGGCAGATGCTTCAGGCGGACCACGAGACGATCGCCCGGCTGGAGCGCACCCGGGACGCGATCGACGCCCGCCGGGCCGAGCTGGAGCGGCGTCGCGCGGAGGCCCGGGTGCGGCACACCGAGGCCACTCGGCAACTCGCCGAGGTGGTCGCCCTGGAGAAGACCGCGACCGACGCGGAGGCGAAGGTGGCCGCGCTGGCGAAGCAGCGCGAGGCCGCGCTGGCGACCGCGCGCGAGGAGAAGGCGGCCGACCAGCAGCGCTACGAGGCGACCCGGTCCGAGCAGAAGCGGTTGACGGAGCTGGCGAACCGGAGCAACGCGCCGGCGGGCGCGGCGGGCAGAGCGTCCTCGTCCGCGAAGCAGGGCGGTGCGCTCTCCTATCCGGTGCGCGGGCCGGTCAGCTCGGGCTTCGGGATGCGCTACCACCCGATCCTGGAGTACACGAAGCTGCACACCGGCACCGACTTCGCGGTCCCGCAGGACACCTCGGTGACCGCCGCCCGCGCGGGCACGGTGGTGCAGACCGGCTACAACGCGGCGTACGGCTACCGCGTGGTGCTCTCGCACGGGCGGGTCGGCGGGGTCGCGCTGACCACGACGTACAACCACCTGTCCCGGATCACCGTGCGCGAGGGGCAGCGGGTGGCCCGCGGCGACCAGGTCGGCCGGTCCGGCAACACCGGCTGGTCCACCGGCGCGCACCTGCATTTCGAGGTGCTCGTGGATGGCGAGTTCGTCGACCCCGCGCTGTGGTTGTGACAGCGGACCCGGGGGCCGCGACGGAATCGGATCGGAAAGGCCGGCCACCCGGGCGGGTAATGAGCTTGCGGCCATGCGCGAGAATGCAGGGATCATGGCGAAAGAGACCGGGCGCAAGCTCATCGCGCAGAACAAGAAGGCGCGGCACGACTACCTCATCGAGGACACCCTCGAAGTCGGCCTCGTCCTGACCGGCACCGAGGTCAAGTCGTTGCGAGCCGGCAAGGCGTCCCTGGTGGACGGCTACGCGAGCATCGACGGCGGCGAGGTGTGGCTGCACAACGTGCACATCTCGGAGTACTCGCAGGGCACGTGGACGAACCACGCGGCGCGGCGCAAGCGCAAGCTGCTGCTGCACCGCCACGAGATCGAGAAACTGGTCCAGGCGACCCAGGAAACCGGTCACACCCTCGTGCCGCTGAGCCTGTACTTCAAGGACGGTCGGGCCAAACTCGAACTGGCGCTGGCCAAGGGCAAGAAGAACTACGACAAACGACAGACCCTGCGCGAACAGCAGGACCGGCGCGAGACGGAGCGCGTGATGTCGAAGTACGTGCGTGGCCGTCGAGGATGACCCGCCGGGAATGAAGTGGACCGGTCCGACGTTGGACCGTACGATGTGGCTGGTTCGGGCCGAGCAAGTGTGGCGGTTCGGGCCGTCGAGCAGGGCACCAGGGTTCCTCGGAGCCTCGGTGGTTGCTTGAAAACTCAATAGGGGGTGATCGGTTTCGACTGCGGCTGTCGAAGCAGAGGAAGCGAGCCGAGGAAGCGACAATGATCTCGTTAACCACCTGTCGCAAACAAATAATCGCCGATACCAAGCGCGATTCCTTCGCCCTCGCTGCCTAAGCGAGTATCCGAAGGTGTCAGACCGGGTGCGTCCCCGCCCCGGACCCTGGCATAATCTAGGGGACTCCACCGCAAGACCCGGTTACGGGGTCGTGCGGGACAATAAACAGTAACTGGGCCCGTCGGTGTCTTGTCCACGTGAACACCGGGGCCGAGAAAATCGTTGTGGACTGCGCTCGGAGAAGCTCTGGTTCCGCACCGTAGGACGCGGGTTCAATTCCCGCCACCTCCACCCCTGTTGACGAGAAGGCCCGGTGTGCTCGCACACCGGGCCTTCTCGCGTGTGTCACATGTCGTCGCGCGCGCCGAGCAGCGCGCGGATGCCCGCCTTGAAGTCGGCCTCCGAGGTGTGGCCCAACACCGTGCGCTGGATCGTGAAGCCCTGGAGCAGTGCCATCACGGCCAGTGCGACGACCTTGGGATCCACGGTCGGGGGCAGTGCGCCGGCGTCGAGGTAGAGCGCGCAGACCGCGACGAGGCGATCGAGTACGGCGTCGTACTCGGTCCGCACGTGCGTCCTCAGTCGCGGGTCGCGGATGGCCTCGCCCCAGACCTGGATCGCCACTCGGCCGATGCCCTCCTGGCCGTCGAGTTCGACGACGGCGTCGACGAGCCGATCCAGAGTCGCCGCGAGCGGGGGCGGTCCGACGTCCCCTTGCGCCAGCGTGTGCGGGTCCGGTAGCGCCGCGGCCACCGCCTGTAGCGCGTCGGTGCAGCAGGCGGCGATCAGTTCGTCCTTGCCCTTGAAGTAGCGATAGACCGCGCCCGCGGACAGCCCGGCCTCGGCGAAGACGTCGGGCATCGACGTGCGGTGGAAACCGTTGCGCGCGAAGCAGCGCCGCGCGGCCTCCAGGATCTGGCGGTGGCGGGCGTCGAGGTGTTCCTGGCTGACCTTGGGCATGGCTCGATAATAAAACGAACATTCGTCTTGACAGTACGCCGGCGCGCGCCCAGGATCGGATTCATCGATCGATGAATTGCCCGGATCCCGAACGGGATCGTGTGCGAGGGAGCGTGGAGTCGCCATGCCGTACAACGCCTCGGAGGAGCGGACTCCGGGAACGGCCGAAGAGATGGCGCCCGCGGGGTCGGGGTCGGGCCCCGAGACGGCGCCGCGGAGCGCGCGACCGACGTCGCCGGTGCGGATCGCGGCCGCGGTCGCGGTGGGGCTCGTGGTTCTGCAACTGCTGATGGTGACGCTCTTCGCGTGGCCGGGCGCCCGCAGCGAGCCGCGGGACCTGCCGATCGCCGTGGCGGGCGCGCCGGCCGAGGCGAGCGCGCTGGCCGATCGCCTCGAACGCGCGCATCCGGGCGCGTTCACGGTGCACGCCGTGGCCGACGAGGCGGCGGCGCGGGCCCGGATCGAGGATCGCCGGGACTACGGCGCGATCGTGCTCGGCCCGGCCGGACCGCGCCTGCTGACCGCCTCCGCCGCGAGCGCCACGGTGGCGCAGTCGCTGCCGCGATACGTGGCCGCGGTGCACGAGGGCCGGCCGGTACCCGTGGTCGACGTCGTACCGGCTCCCGCGGACGATCCGCGCGGCGCGGGCCTGGGCGGCGCGGTGCTGCCACTCGTGATGACCGGGATGTTCAGCGGGATCTTCCTGACCCTGTTCGTGCCCCGACTGCGGCTGCGACTCGCGGGAGCGGCGCTGTTCGCCGCGCTGGGCGGGCTCGCGGCCACGGGATTGCTCCAGGGGTGGGTCGGTGCGCTGTCGGGCCCCTACGCGGTCGACGCCGGTGCCGTGGCGCTGCTGCTGCTCGCGGTCAACCTGCCGATCATCGGCCTGGCCGCGGTGCTGGGCAGGCCGGGCATCGTGCTCGGCGCGGTCACCATGTTCCTGATCGGCAATCCGCTGTCGGGCGCGACGAGCGCACCGGAACTGCTCCCCCAGCCGTGGGGCAAGCTCGGCCGACTGCTGCCGCCCGGCGCGGGCGGCAACCTGCTGCGCTCGACCGCCTTCTTCGACGGCAACGGCGCCGGCGGGCACCTCGTGGTGCTCGGCGCGTGGATCGCCCTGGGCGCCGTGCTCTCGGCCGCGAGCGGCCTCGGCCTCGGCCTCGGGCGAACGCGCGCGGCATGAGCGTCACCGCGGCCGACTCGCCGACGAGCGCCGGACCGCGGCCGGTGAGCGGCGCGAGGCGCGTCGGGCGTCGTGGGGGTGTCGGCGGGACGAGGCCGCGCATACGAAACCGGCGGCCCCTGGGGGACCGCCGGTGTGATGTCGAGGACACCGACCCGCCAATGCTCGCCTCTCGGCAAGTGGTCCCTCGTAGGGACTAATGGTTGGGCCCGGGGGCTTGGATCGAGCCGGTGTCGTAAAACAGCGTAACCGACCGGCCGCCCGGCGCCGGAATGAACGGCGAAGGACGAGGATCACAGTTTGCGGTGGCGCCCGGCCCGGGTAAGGCGGGCGCCCGGGACGGCCCGCGGACCCGCTCGTGTCCACGAAGTGAGACCATCGGGAGCGATGCGGCGCCGTGGCAGACGGGGTGCCGCAGCGATCGGAGGAGAAAGAGTTCATGCCCGCAGCGCCCAGCGCCTCGTACTCGATCACGGCTCGACTGGAGGTCCCCGCGGGGGGCCGATCGGTCAGTCGACTCACCAACACGGTCGAATCCGCCGGGGGGTCGATCACCGCGCTCGACGTCACCGCGTCCGGCCACGAGCGCCTGCGGATCGACGTCACGATCGCCGCGACCTCGACGGAGCACGCCGACCGGCTCGTGGAGGCGGTCCGGGAGATCGAGGGCGTCAGCCTCGGCAAGGTCTCGGACCGAACCTTCCTGATGCACCTCGGCGGCAAGATCGAGATGCAGTCCAAGCATCCGATCCGCAACCGTGACGACCTCTCGATGATCTACACCCCGGGCGTGGCGCGGGTGTGCATGGCGATCGCGGAGAATCCGGACGACGCGCGCCGGCTGACCATCAAGCGCAACACCGTCGCCGTGGTCACCGACGGCTCCGCGGTGCTCGGCCTGGGCAACATCGGCCCCAAGGCCGCGCTGCCGGTGATGGAGGGCAAGGCGGCCCTGTTCAAGCGCTTCGCCGGGATCGACGCGTGGCCGATCTGCCTGGACACCCAGGACCCGGACGAGATCGTGCGGGCCGTCCAGGTGATGGCCCCGGGCTTCGCCGGGATCAACCTGGAGGACATCTCCGCGCCGCGCTGCTTCGAGATCGAGCGCCGGCTGCGCGAGACGCTGGACATTCCGGTCTTCCACGACGACCAGCACGGCACCGCGATCGTGGTGCTCGCCGCGCTCACCAACGCGCTGCGGGTGGTCGGCAAGAAGATCGAGGATGTGCGCATTGTCATGTCCGGCGCGGGCGCGGCGGGCACGGCGATCCTCAAGCTGCTCCTGTCCGCGGGCGCCGGCCACGTGGTGGTCGCGGACGTCCAAGGCGTCGTGCACACCGGTCGCACCGACATGGGCGAGGACCTGCGCTGGATCGCGGAGCACACCAACGAGCAGGGCCTCACCGGCACGCTCAAGGAGGCCGTGGTCGGCGCGGACGTCTTCGTCGGGGTGTCGGCGCCGAACGTACTCGCAGGCACCGACATCGCCGCGATGGCGCCGGACTCGATCGTGTTCGCGCTGGCCAACCCGGATCCCGAGGTGGATCCGGCGACGGCCCTGGAGCACGCCGCGGTGGTCGCCACCGGCCGCAGCGACTTCCCCAACCAGATCAACAACGTGCTGGTCTTTCCGGGTGTCTTCCGCGGTCTGGTGGACGCGCAGAGCCGGCACATCACCAACGACATGCTGCTCGCCGCCGCGCGGGCGCTGGCGTCGGTGGTCTCCGACGACGAAGTCAACCCGAACTACATCATTCCGAGTGTTTTCCACCCGGAGGTGTCCGCCGTGGTGGCCGCGGCGGTGCGGGACGCGGTGTTGGCGGAGCGTCAGAACCCTGCGGGATGATCGTCGTACTGTCCGTACGTATCCCGGTTGCAGGGGCCCCCTAACGGCCCCGTAATCTGCCGGAACCGCGAAATCACGGGGCTTTCCCAGTGATTTGGCGTGTCCTTGATTAGCTTCCGGGCATGGATGAGTGCAGGATTCGTCCCCGGGGCAAGAACAGCGAGTTGGACTGAACCACGTTTGCGACCACGTTCCGTGGTCGTCGGCGGAGGTCAGCAAGACACGGGAGTGACACATGAACCGCAGTGAGCTGGTGGCCGCCCTCGCGGAGCGCGCCGACGTGACCCGCAAGGACGCGGATGCCGTACTGAGCGCGCTCGCCGACGTCGTCGGCGAGATCGTCGCCAAGGGTGACGAGAAGGTCTCCATCCCGGGCTTCCTCACCTTCGAGCGCACCCACCGCGCCGCCCGCACCGCGCGGAACCCGCAGACCGGCGACCCGATCGACATCCCGGCCGGCTTCGGCGTCAAGGTTTCGGCGGGCTCGAAGCTCAAGGCCGCGGCCTCGGGCAAGTAAGTCCGTAGCGCCCCGGTAGAAAACCGGAAGGGCGGCTTCCCCTCGGGGAAGCCGCCCTTCCGGCGTCGTCGGGCCCACCGGGGCCGTTTGCGGGCCTCCTCGGGCCCCTGTGGCCCCGGGAAGAGGGCACTGGGGCCCGCGGAGGCCCGGGAAACGGCTTAGGCGACGCTCTCGGCGACCCTCATCGGCAGCTCCACGCGGGCGCCCAGGGCCTCGAGCTTGGCCTGGAAGTCCTCGTAGCCGCGCTCGATCAGATCGATGCCGGTGACCCGCGAGGTGCCCTCGGCGGCCAGCGCGGCGATCAGGTACGAGAAGCCCGCGCGCAGGTCCGGGATCTCCAGGTCGGTCGCGTGCAGCTTGGCCGGGCCGGAGATGACCGCGGAGTGCTGGAAGTTGCGCTGGCCGAACCGGCACGGCGTGCCGCCCAGGCACTCGCTGTAGAGCTGGATCGTGGCGCCCATCTGGTTGAGCGCGGAGGTGAAGCCCAGCCGCCGCTCGTAGACCGTCTCGTGCACGATGGACAGGCCGGTGGCCTGGGTCAGCGCGACCACCAGCGGTTGTTGCCAGTCGGTCTGGAAGCCCGGGTGCACGTCGGTCTCCAGCGCGATCGCGTTCAGCGGGCCGCCCGGGTGCCAGAAGCGGATGCCCTCGTCGTCGATCGAGAACGCGCCGCCGACCTGACGGAAGACGTTCAGGAAGGTCATCATGTCCAGTTGGCGGGCGCCGCGGACGTAGATGTCGCCGTGCGTGGCCAGCGCCGCGCAGCCCCAGGACGCGGCCTCCAGGCGGTCCGGCAGGGCGCGGTGGTCGTAACCGCCGAGCTTGGACACGCCGGTGATCCGGATCACCCGGTCGGTGGTCACCGAGATGATCGCGCCCATCTTCTGGAGCACGCAGATGAGGTCTATGATCTCCGGCTCCACCGCCGCGTTGGACAACTCGGTGGTGCCCTCCGCGCGCACCGCCGCGAGCAGCACCTGCTCGGTGGCGCCCACGCTCGGGAACGGCAGGCTCACCTTGGTGCCCTTGAGGCCGTTGGGCGCCTCGATGTAGAGACCCTCGGGACGCTTGGTGATCACCGCGCCGAACTCGCGCAGCACGCTCAGGTGGAAGTCGATCGGCCGGTCGCCGATCATGCAGCCGCCCAGGTCCGGGATGAACGCGCGGCCCAGTCGGTGCAGCAGCGGTCCGCAGAGCAGGATCGGGATCCGGCTCGAACCCGCGTGCGCGTCGATGTCCGCGACGTTGGCCTGCTCGACCTGGGTCGGGTCCATCAGCAACTCGCCCGGCTCGTCGCCCTCGCGCACCGCCACACCGTGCAGTTGCAGCAGGCCCTTGACGATGCGTACGTCGCTGATCTCCGGGACGTTGCGCAGTCGGCTCGGCGCCTCGCCGAGAAGCGCCGCCACCATCGCCTTCGGCACCAGGTTCTTGGCGCCCTTGACGCGAACCTCGCCCTCAAGCGGGGAACCGCCGTGAACCAAGAGCACGTCGTCTTGCATGAATCCTCGCACTTCTGTGGGTACCGAAGCCGACAGGGGAGATGGGCCGACAGCGCTACACGGTAGTCGGACACCCACCGCTCCCGTTGCCGGCTCGCGGCGCCGAAGGGCCCGGGACAAAGGGTCGTTCGGCCCGTGGACGAAGGGTTGGGATGGCCGCCAACAAGCTTGCGTACTGGGTGTTCGCGGGAGCGGTGCTGGTGAACCTGGTACTCCTGTTCAATCCGGGCAGCCCGGGCGACCCGGCGCCGATAGTTCCGCATCGTGACAAGATCGTGCATTTTCTCTCGTTCGCCGCCATTGCCTGGACCGGTCGGCGTGTCGGAATCGGTCCGACCGTGCTGGGTGTGGCGCTCGCGGCACACGCGGTGGAGAGTGAATTGATCCAGCACTTCGTGCTCCCGCATCGCAGCGGCGACCCGTGGGACGTGGTCGCCGACCTGCTCGGTACCTCCTGCGCGCTGCTCCTGGCCGGGCGACTTCCTCGCCGGGTGGCGCACCACGACCCGGCGGTTGCGGGATCATGAGCGCATGACCGAGGTATCGCTCACCGGACGCCTGCTCGTGGCCACGCCCGCGCTGGCCGATCCCAACTTCGACCGGTGTGTGGTCTTCCTCCTGGAGCACGACGAGGACGGCACCCTGGGCGTGGTGATCAACCGCCCCAGCCCGGTGGACGTCAACGACGTGCTCGTGCCGTGGTCCAAGATCGTCAGCGAGCCGCCGGTGGTGTTCCAGGGCGGCCCGGTCGCGATGGACTCGGCGCTGGCCATCGCGTCGGTACCGGGCGGCGCGGAGCCGCTGGGCTGGCGCCGGGTGCACGGCGGGCTGGGTCTGGTCGACCTGGACGTGCCGCCGGAACTGGTCGCCGCCGACTTCGGCTCGATGCGGGTCTTCGCGGGCTACGCGGGCTGGGGACCGGGGCAGTTGGAGACCGAGCTCAAGTCGGGCGCGTGGTACGTGGTCGACTCCGAGCCCGGCGACGCGTTCTCGCCCACGCCGGATCGGCTGTGGCGGGCGGTACTGCGGCGGCAGGTGGGCGAGTTGGCGATGGTCGCCACGTACCCGGAGGATCCGACGCTGAACTGACCTCGGGCCGGCGCCCCGACCGACCTCGGGCGGGCGCCTCGCCGGCACGATCCAACGCGCCGTTCGGCGCCGCCGGTGTCTGGCTATCCTGGTGGGCATGACCACTCCCCAGAGCTTCCCGGAGCCGGAGCACGGGACGGGCACCGGCACGCTGATCGAGGAGACGCCGAAGCTCTCCCACGGCGACGGTGACCACGAGCGCTTCGCGCACTACGTCCAGCGCGACAAGATCATGGAAAGCGCGATGTCCGGGAGCCCGGTCATCGCTTTGTGCGGGAAGGTCTGGGTACCGGGTCGCGACCCGAAGAAGTACCCGGTCTGCCCGATGTGCAAGGAGATCTACGAGACGATGCCGGCCGGCGGGGCCGGTGGGGACAAGGACAAGAGCGGTGGCAAGAGCGGCGGCAAGTAGTCGCTGAGGGTGCGTTGACGGTTGCGGAGGCGTCGGTTGCTTTGGCCGGCGCCTCTTGCGTCGCGTCTTGGCCGGCTCGGGAGTGTTCACCCACTCGCCCACCCGTTTCGTTTTGGTTCGAGGCTGGGGTTTTACGGCTTCGGGGTGGGTCTGTGGGGGCCTGGTGGGCGTCCGGGCGGGGTGGGGTTTCGGGTTGGCTCAAATCTCGGTCCAAGCGGTCCATTCGCGGGGTGCGTGGCAATAGGGTGGGCGGCGCTGTGGACGCGACGATCTTGATGCCGCTGTCGCTCGACGAGGCCGTTGAGGCCCTCGCGCGCGATCCCCGGGCACTGCCGGTGGCCGGGGGGACCGACCTCATGCCCCGCGTCAACGCCGGAACGGTGCGACCGCCGGCCCTGGTGGGTCTGGCGAAGGTCGCCGACCTGCGGCGGTGGGGTTACGAGGACGGCTTCGCCATGCTCGGTGCCGGGCTCACCTGGGCCCGGCTCGCGGACGCCGACCTGGCCTCGCTCGTGCCCGCACTGGCCGCCGCCGCCAACGAGGTGGGCACCGCGCAGGTGCGCGCGATGGGCACTCTCGGCGGCAACATCCTCAGCCGCGGCGCGGCCGCCGACTCGCTGCCCGTACTCGCGGCCCTGGAGGCCACCGTGTCGTGCCGTTCGCCGGGCGGAGTGCGTGAGGTCGCCCCGCATCTGCTCGCGCCCAAGGAAGGTGCGATCGCCGAACAACTGCTGCGTCCGGGGGAGTTGATCACCGGCGTGCGGGTGCCGCTGCTGCGCGGCGTACAGGAGTTCGTCAAGGCGCCGGTGGGCGGCGGGCGATACCTGACCCTGGCCCTGGTGGCCGGCCCCGTGGTCGGCGACGTGCGCTGCGCGGTCGGCGGGGCGCACCCCGGCCCGGTTCGCGCGTTCGAGGCCGAACAGTGGTTGGCGGGGCGGATGGACGCGCACACGGGGCGGCTCCTGGACGCGCGCGACGCGGCCGACTTCGGCCGGTTGGTCGCGGACGAGGTCCGACCCGAGGCGGAACAGCGCGCCGCCCGGGCCCACCTGCGGCACGTGGTCGCGGTGTGCGCGCGACGCGCGGTACAACGGGCGTTCGGCGGATGAGCGGCCTCGGGTTCGACGCCGACGCGACCCCGACGACGTCGTACGTCCTGCGCGTCAACGGCGAGGCGCGGCTGATCGAGAACGCCTGGATCGGCGAAAACCTGCTGTACGTGCTGCGCGAGCGGCTGGGCCTGCCCGGTGCCAAGGACGGCTGCGGTCAGGGCGTGTGCGGGACCTGCACGGTGCACCTGGACGGAGTCGCGGTGTCCGCCTGTCTGATCGCGGCGGCCACCCTGGGCGACCGCGAGGTGCGCACCATCGAGGACCTGGACAACGACCCGGAGACCGTCGACGTGCAGCGCGCGCTGGTCGAGTCCGGCGCGGTCCAGTGCGGCTACTGCGTGCCGGGAGTGGTCGCGTCCGCGTGCGCGCTGCTGGCCCACGTGGCGGAGCCGGGCGAGGTGGAGATCCGGCGCGCGCTGGACGGACACCCGTGCCGATGCGCCGGACCGCATCCGATGGTGGACGCGGTTCGCGCGGCGGCGCGCAGGCGGGCGCCGCGGGAGACCCACACGACGATGATGTTCAACGTGATCGCGCCGCCGACGGCCGGCGGCAACGAGTGATCGGCGAGAACGAGTGATCGGCGTGAACCGGTGATCGGCGAGTCCGCACCGCGTCCGGACGGGGACGCCAAGGCACGGGGACGTTTCTCCTACACCGGCGACCTGTGGGCGCCGGGCCTGCTGTGGTGCGTGCTGGTGCGCTCGCCGCATCGACACGCGCGGATCCTGGGCGTGGACGCGGCCCCGGCCTACACCGTGCCGGGGGTGCGCGGTGTGGTCACCGCGGCGGACCTGCCGCCGGGCGCGTGCCACGGTGCGATCGTGGCGGACCGGCCGGTGCTCGCGGACGGCGTGGTGCGCTTCGCCGGCGAGGCGGTCGCGGCGGTGGCGGCCGAGACCCTCCAGGCGGCGCGGGCCGGCGCCGCGGCGGTGCTCGTGTCGTACCAGCCGCTGGAGATCGCCTCGGATCCCGAACACGCTTTCGCGGGGCCGCCGTTGCATCCCGACGGCAACGTGCTGCGGCACATCGCGCTGCGCCACGGCCGGCCGGTCAAGCTGCGCCGGGACGGCACGCCGGTGGAGGAGGTGGTGGTCGAGGGGCTGTACGAGGTGCCCGCGCAGTACCAGGCCAACCCGGCCACCGATGCCGCGCTCGCGCTGCCCTCGCCGGACGGCGGGGTCGAGCTGCACGTGGCCTCGCCGTACCCGCACGCGGACCGCGACCAGGTCGCCGAGTGCCTGGGGCTGCCCGCCGGCATGGTCCGGCTGATGCCCACCGGCGCGGGCGGCTCCTCCGGCACGCGCGAGGACATCGGGCTGACCGCGGTGGTCGGGCTGCTGGCGCTGCGCACCGGGCGGCCGGTCAAGGCGGTGCTCGATCGGGACGAGTCGTTGCGGGTCGGCGGGCATCGGCACGCGGCGCGGATGAAGTACACCCACCGGGCGGACCGGGACGGTCGGCTGCTCGCGGTGGAGGCGCAGATCATCCTGGACGGCGGCGCGTACGCGGGTGTCTCGCCGGAGGTGATCGGGCGGCTGATCGGGTGCGCCGCCGGGCCGTACATGGTGCCGTACGCGGTGGTCGACGCGTGGGCGGTGCGCACCAACAACCCGCCTGCGGGGGCGATGCGCGGGCCCGGCGCGGTGCAGGTGTGCTTCGCGCACGAGGCGCAGATGGACAAGCTCGCGGACGCGCTCGGGATGGACCCGGTGGAGCTGCGGCTGCGCAACGCGCTCAGCTCCGGAACGATGTTGACGACGGGTCAGGTGCTGGACGGGCCGGTTCCGGTGGGGGCCGCGCTGCGGGCGGTGGCCGAGGCGGCACCGCCGGCCGCGCCGCCGGCGCCCGGGACGTTGCGCGGGACCGGGTACGCGGTCGGGCTGATGCCGCTGCTCGGGATCGAGGGGGCCGACGAGTCCTCGACGGCGACCGTGCGGCTCGACGGCGGCGTGGTGACGGTGACCTGCGCGGCGGTCGAGGTCGGGCAGGGCTTCGTGACGCTGGTCCGGCAGATCGTGGACGAGGTGCTGGGCGTGCCGGACGCGATCGTGCTCCAGGCGGGCACCGCGTTGCCGACGGCGGGGGCGCCCGGGGTGGGGCGACACACGTGGCTGACGGCGGGGGCGGTGGAACAGGCCGCGCGGGAGATCCGCGAGCGGTTGTTGGCGCCGGTGGCGGCGCGGTACGGGATGACGGCGCGGTTGTTGGATGTGCGGGACGGGCGGATCAGGTCCTACGACGGCTTGATCGACCTGTCGGTGGACGTGATGTACCAGGACACCGCGACGGTGACCACGGCGGGCGCGTGCCGGGCGCCGAGCACCGAGCCGCTGGACGACGCGGGGCAGGGCAACGCGTATCCGGCGGTGGCCTTCTCGGCGTGTCGGGTGGTGGTCGACCTGGATCCGGAGCTGGGCACGATCCGGGTGGTGGACGTGACCGGGGCATACGACGCGGGGCGGGTGCTGGACCCCGCGCAGGCCCGGGTGCGGGTGGAGAGCTCGGTGGCGATGGGGGTCGGGCTCGCGCTGATGGAGGACATCGAGTCGGCGTGGACGCCGCCGGGGACCTGGGACGTGCCGCCGGTGCGGGTGGCCGCGTGGATCGAGGAGCCGCAGCCGGGCGCGCCGTTCGGCGCGAAGGGCCTGGGCGACGCGGCGATCGTGCCGGTCCCGGCGGCGGTCGCGGCGGCGGTCCGGGACGCGACCGGGTTGGAACTGCCGCGATTGCCGCTGCGGCCTCGGGATGTGGTGTTGGACTAGGGCGTGTGCGTTCCGCGGGCCGGCGGGCGGGCGTTCCGCTTGCCTGCCGGGCCTGCGTTCCGTGCCCGCCGGTCGGCCCGAGAGGTGGGCGGATCGTATTGATAAGTACTTCCATATGGCAGGGTCTAGGCTGTCTCGGTGACAGCCCTGGGAGAGTCGAAGTCCGCACGACGCAGTGTTGGGAAATCCGACGACGGGGAGCCCGGTGTACTGACCCGGCCCTATCTCCACCTCACCCTCGGGATCGTGTCGGTCGTCCTGCTGATCGCCTTCGAGGCGATGGCGGTCGGCACCGCGATGCCGGTGGCGGTCGAGGAACTGGACGGCGTGCCGCTGTACGCCCTGGCCTTCTCCGCGTTCTTCACCACGAGCCTGCTCGCCATGGTGGTCTCCGGCGAATGGTGTGACGCGCGTGGACCCCGGCTGCCGCTGTTCGGCGGAATCGGGGCGTTCGCGGCCGGACTCGTGTTGGCCGGCACGGCGCAGTCGATGTGGCCGTTCATCGTGGGCCGGGCCGTGCAGGGCCTCGGCGGCGGGCTCGTGATCGTGTCGCTGTACGTGGTGGTCGGCAAGGCGTACCCGTCCGCGCTGCGCCCCCGCGTGTTCTCGGCGTTCTCGGCGGCGTGGGTGCTGCCCTCGATCGTCGGGCCGCCGGTGTCCGGCCTGGTCACCGATCACCTGGGCTGGCGGTGGGTGTTCCTGGCCATCCCGGTGCTCGTGGCGCTGCCGATCGTGATGATGTTGCCGCAGCTCAAGCGGATGGCGAGCGAGCCCGACCCGGACGCGCGGATGAACCGCCGCCGGATCGGCGCGGCGGTCGGCGCCTCGGTGGGCGCGGGCATGTTGCAGTACGGCGGCCAACACCTGAGCGTGGTGGGCGTGTTGCTGCTGGTCGCGGGTTTGGCGCTGATGGCGGTGACGGTACCCCGGCTGCTGCCGGCGGGCACGCTGCGCGCGGTACGCGGATTGCCGACGGTGATCCTGTCCCGGGGCGTGCTGGCCGGTGCCTTCTTCGCGGTCGAGTCGTTCGTACCACTGATGCTGATCAGCGAACACGGCCTGTCGCCGACCCAGGCGGGACTGACCTTGACCGTGGGCGCGTTGTCCTGGGCGGTCGGCTCCTGGTACCAGGGCCGCTCACCACACGAGCGCCGGCCGCGCCTGGTCCAACTGGGCTTCCTGTTCGTGGCGATCGCGATCGGCGGGGCGCTGCTGGCCCTGATCCCGGGCATGTCCCCGTACACGGTCACCGTGGGCTGGTTCTTCGGCGGCGCGGGCATGGGCATGGCCGTCTCCTCGGTGAGCGTGCTCACCCTCGACCTGTCCACACCCGAGGAGTCCGGCACCAACTCCTCATCGCTCCAGGTCGCCGACTCGCTCGGCACGATCGTCATGGTCGGCCTGGCCGGCGCCATCTTCGCCGCACTCCACGAGGGCACCGGCCAGGACGCGGGCGTCTTCACCCTGATCTTCGCCATCATGCTCACCATCTCCCTCCTCGGCGCCCTCCTGGCCCCCAGAGTCCGCCCCCACACCCCCTCCTGACCGAAACCAAGCCACGCGGGAAGCCGGCGGGGAGGCGTTGATCGAGGGCGAATTCGTTACGGTTCCCGGACTGCGCGACTACCCTGAGTCCCGGGTGCCTGCTGCGGTGCGGGCTTCGGGGATGGGGACCTCATGCCATTGCAACCGCGATTTCGTAGGTCGGCGGGTTCTCAGCGCCGGTTCGTCGATCGGGAAGAGGCGACGGCGGTCTTCGAGGGCGCGTGGGATGCCCGTGGGGACGGTCTACGGGTCGTGAACGTGACCGGCGTCGGCGGGATCGGGAAGTCGCGGTTCCTGCGCGAGTGTCAGTCACGACTGGAGTCCGAGGCTCGAACGGTGCTGCTCGACCTCCAGATCCCGGCGTTGCGTGAGCAGGACGCGGCGCTCGCGGTGCTGCGCTCCAATCTCGGCGCCCAGGGCGCCTCGTTTCCGCGATACGACCTCGCATATCTCGCCCTGTGGCAGCGCCTGCACCCCCATCTGCAGATTTCCCTCGCCGATGTGGCGGCCCGACAGCAGAGCGAGGTTCTGGCCGATCTCGCGGACGCGGTGGGCGGGCTGCCGATCTTTCGGACCGTGGGCGGACTGCTCCGCGTCGCCGGTCGGTCATCCGAGAGGTTCAGGCGGTGGCGATGGCTCAAGAACGACGAGACCCTGCACCGGCTCGACGAACTCGACCCCGCCGAACTCGCCGACGCCGCCACGTTCCTGTTCGCCGAGGACCTGCGCAGCGCGAGCGCGGAGCGGCCATACCTCGTCTGCGTCGACGCGTACGAGGCGTTGGTGGGCGGGAGCACCCGAGCGGGGCGGACCGCAGGGCTCGACGCCTGGTTGCGGGACCTCGTGTCGCAGTTGGACCGAGGCCTGGTGCTGATCGCGAGCCGAGAGCCGCTGGGCTGGGAGGCGTACGACAGCCAGTGGACCGCGCATCTGATCCCCCTGCCCCTGGACGGGCTGCCCATGACTGCGCGCGTCGAACTACTCGAAGCGCACGGGGTATCCGACGTCCGCGCACGCACCGCCCTGGCCAGGGCCAGTTCCGGTGTGCCGTTCTACCTGAACCTGGCCCTGGACGCGGACACCGGCGCGGATCGGGGCGACAGCGCGTTGACGCCGGCCGTGTCGGGGGAGGAGATCCTCGAACGGTTTCTCCAGCACGTGGACGCGCAAGAGGTCCGGCTGCTCGAAGTCCTCGCCGTGGCGCGCACGATCGACTACGACATCTTCCGCACGGTCGCGGCGGCGTTCGGGCTGTCGGCGGATCGGCGGACCTGGGAGACGTTGACCGCGTACTCCTTCGTCCAGCCGGCGGGTGCCGAGCGGTTCCAGTTGCACCAACTGATGGCGACCGAGCTGAGGGCACGCCAGACGACGGCGACGCGTCAGGCCGTACATCGCGTGTTGCGGGCCCTGTGGCGGGCCCGGGCCGACAACGTGGCGACGAACGTGGCGACGGGAGTCGCGAGCACGCGTCGCACGACGGGCGTGCACCTGCGCGAGGTGGCCTTCCACAGCATGTACGCCGGTGAGTTCGAGCCCGGTGATCTGCTCACGCTCGCGGCGGAGATCGCCGCGAGCGGCGGCATTCGGTCCCTGGGCGGAGTCGTCGAGGACGTTCGGCGGTTCTGTGCGGCGGACGACCGACCGCGCGCCGAACTGGAGATGGCCGCGCGCTGCGTCGAGGCCGAGACCGCGATCCTGGTCGGAGACGCCGAGCATGCCGAGGTCTTGACCCGGGGGTTGGCGGGTGTCGAGGGCGGCAGTTCGGCCCAGGTGCGGCTGGCACTGGCCGGCGCGGACGCGTTGCGGATGCTCGGACGGACCTCGGAGGCGCTCACCCGGTACTCGTCGTTGTGGCAGCAGGCCACGGTTCCCGAGGCCCGAAGCGCGGCGTTGTGGGCAGCCGACCTCTACATGGCCGGCGGGCGCTTTCTCGACGCGGAGAACGTGGTCAACGGGCTCACCGCCACACTGCATCGCGACGAGCACCTGTTGCGTGGGGACACGGCGAGGCTGATCCACCTGGGTCGGCGGTTCGCGTTCGACTTCCCGGCCGCCCGCAGCAACCTGGATCAGGCACAACTGCACTACCTGGAAGCCGGATCCGCGGTCCGCCTGGCGAATCTGGTGGTCAATCGCGCCGAGTTCCTGGCCTGGACCGAACCCGAGCACGCCGGTGACGTGGCGGACGAGGCGATCGCGGTGCAGCGCGACATCGGCGCCCTGCACGAGTTGGGCAAGGCGTACACGGCCAAGGCGCTGGCTCTGCTTCGGTGCGGGCGCGTCGTCGAGGCCGAGGCGTCGTCGGACACCGCCCTGGAGGTCCTCGGACGTGCGCGTTACCGTTCGGGCACCGCCCGCGCCCAACTGGTCCGGGCCCTCGTGCTGCTCCGCCGCGGCGAATCCGAGAACGCCCGCGGTACCGCGGAATGGGCGATTCGTGAATTCGAGGGTGCCGAGGTGTATCCGACCCTTGTGCTCGCTTCCTTGCAGGTGCTGCGCAGAGCCGGCCTGGAACGACCGGTTCACGCGGCCTCTCTCGCGCGAGCCCGCGCGGCGATCCGTCCGGTCGACTCCCTGGAGGCGTTGGAGGGAAGAGTCGACGCATGGGTCGCCACCATCCTGGGGGAATGAGCATGAAGCCGGATCCGCTGACGCTCTATCGCACGGCACGTGAATCGGGAATCAGTGCTTCCGGGTTCTACAACGACAACGTGCGATCCGAGACGGACGACGGGCCGGTGATCGTCCGGATCCCGATTCACGGTGCGGACGGCATGGATCTGCGCGTGTGGCCGGAACAGGACGTGATCCGGGCGGTCGCGCCGTGGATCTCGGTGATCCCCGACGTATTGCACGTCTCGGACGATCCGGCGTTCCAGATCCACCGGTTCATCCCGGGTGACGTGCTGGACGTGCTCGCGCCACGCGGGCGGTCGGTGCCCGTGCACCTGGCGGGAGACGTGGTGGGCTTCTTCCGGGACCTGTCCAGGGTGCCGCTCGACGTGCTTCCCGCGTTGCCCGCGGATTGGCCCAAGGACGGGGACACCGCCGGGTTCGGGGCGCGTCTCTCGGCGGTCACCGCCGACGTCTGGCGGCGCTTCCGGACGCCTTATGCGTCGCTGTACGCGGCGTTGGGGGTCCCGGCGGATCCGCTCGCCCGGGTGGAAGCGGACTGGTCCGCCCTGACGTGTCGGCCGTTTCGCGCGTTGCACTGTGACGTCCATCGCAAGAACGTCATCGTGGCCGCTGGTCGGACCTACTTCCTCGACTGGGAACTCGCCCTCTGGGGGGACCCGTTGTACGACCTGGCCGTACACCTGCACAAGATGGACTACTTCCCCGACGAAGCCGACGCGGTGCGGAGCGGCTGGTTCGCGGCGATGCCCGACGACGTACGCACCGAGGCCCTCGCGGATCTTCCCGTGTACATCCGGCACGAACGCGTCAAGTCGGCTCTCGTCGACACGGTGCGGTACTCCAAGTTGATCCTGGCCGCGGTCGACGCGGCGACCGAGGCCCGGCTCGTGGGTTCACTGACCACGAAACTCAACCGGGCCCGGGTCGTGTGGGGCGTGGGCGACCCGCTGGACCCCGGGGAGATCCGGCGCATTCTCGTCGTGCACGGTCCTGTGCGGGAGTGAGCTCGGCGGGCGGCGGAGGTGGTCGGTGAGGAGGAAGCCGACACGGGCTCCGGCGCCGAAGAGGCTGTGGAAGGCGGGGAGGGGCCGGCGATGGTGGCGCCCGAGGCGATCGTGGAGGACACCGCGTTGCCGGTGAGGTGGTCGGTTTTGCGGAGTTGGCGGGCGAGCAGTGGGGGGGTGTCGGGTTGGGCGCGGGAGTGCGGGTCGGGGGCGTCGTGAGCGGGCCGGCGTGCAGGTCGATGGACGGGGCTTTCGTGAGGGGTGTGGGGGGATCGTGTCGAGGGGGGCGTGTGAGGAGGGCGTTCCGGAGGGCGAGGCGGGCGGGGGCGCGGCCTCGCGGCAGGCGGCCGAGGGCGATCGCGGCGAGTGCGCCGGGCAGGGCAGGCGGGTATGTGGGCGTGCGGTCCTGGGGGCGGAGCGGGCGAAGTGGCCGGGTGGCTCGCGCTCGGGGCGAGGCGGGGCGGGCGTGGGTGAGTGAGTCGTGGTTTGTCGGGGCGTGGTCGGGACGCGCCGGAGATCGGCCGGGAGGGTGGGTTCGAGGGGCCGGTCTGGTCGGTGTTCCCAGTGGAATCGCCGTTCGGTGGCCCGGGTTTCGGGGCGTGGGAGTCGTGGGCGCGCGGAATCGGGCAGGGGCTCGGGTAGCCTGATCGCTTGCCCTCGATCGCCCCTCGGCCTGGAGCAGACCCGTCGCAGTGAGTACCGCAGCCGCGTCCCATCTGTCCCCGGCCTTCCCGAACCGTGCCTCCTGGGGCACCGCGAACAAGCTGCGCGCATGGCAGCAGGGGGCCCTCGACACCTACCTCGCACGCCAACCGCGCGACTTCCTCGCGGTGGCCACGCCGGGCGCCGGCAAGACCACGTTCGCGCTGCGGATCGCCTCCGAACTGCTGGACGCGCACGTGATCCACCAGATCACCATCGTCGCGCCGACCGAGCACCTCAAGAAGCAGTGGGCCGAGGCCGCCGCGCGCATAGGCCTGCGGATCGACCCGAACTATTCGAGCTCGTCGGGCCCGGTGTCCCGCGAGTACCACGGCATCGCGGTCACCTACGCGGGCGTGGGCGTGCATCCCATGTTGCACCGCCGCCGGGTGGAGAACCGCAAGACGCTGGTGATCCTGGACGAGATCCACCACGCGGGCGACAGCAAGTCGTGGGGCGAGGCGTGCATGGAGGCGTTCGAGCCGGCCACCCGCCGGCTCGCGCTGACCGGCACGCCGTTCCGCTCGGACATCAACCCGATCCCGTTCGTCGCGTACGAGGAGGGAAAGGACGGGATCCGCCGCTCGTCCGCCGACTACACCTACGGCTACGGCCACGCGCTCTCGGACGGCGTGGTGCGCCCGGTCATCTTCCTGTCGTACTCGGGCGACCTGCGCTGGCGGACCAAGGCCGGCGACGAGATCGCGGCCTCGCTCGGCGAGCCGATGACCAAGGACGCGATCAGCCAGGCCTGGCGTACCGCGCTGGATCCGCAGGGCTCGTGGATGCCGCAGGTGTTGCGGGCCGCCGACAAGCGGCTGGGCGAGGTACGCAAGGCCATCCCGGACGCCGGCGGCCTGGTGATCGCCACCGACCACGAGTCGGCTCGGGCGTACGCGCGGATGATCCGCGAGATCACCGGACAGGGCGCCACCCTGGTGTTGTCCGACGACGTCGGCGCGTCGAAGAAGATCGAGGACTTCTCCGCGTCCGAGGACCGCTGGATGGTCGCGGTGCGGATGGTGTCCGAGGGCGTGGACGTACCCCGCCTCTCGGTGGGCGTGTTCGCCACCACGATCTCCACGCCGCTGTTCTTCGCGCAGGCCGTGGGGCGCTTCGTCCGGGCCCGACGCCGGGGCGAGACCGCGTCGGTGTTCCTGCCCTCCGTGCCGACGCTGCTCCAGCACGCGAACGAGATGGAGATCGAGCGCGACCACGTGCTGGACCGCCCGAAGAAGGAGGGCGGGATGTACGACGAGGAGGACGCCCTCCTCGCGCAGGCCAACGCGCAGAAGGACGAGCCGGGGCAGCAGGAGGAGTTCGCGTTCGAGGCGCTGGAGAGCGAGGCGCGCTTCGACCGGGTGTTGTTCGACGGCGCGGAGTTCGGGCTTCAGGCGCACGTGGGCAGCGAGGAGGAAGAGGAGTACCTCGGCCTTCCCGGGCTGCTCGAACCCGACCAGGTCCAGATGCTGCTCCAGTCCCGGCAGGCCAAGCAGGTGGCCAAGAGCCGGCGCAAGCCGGACCACCAGGCCGACCTGTCGGAGAAGCCAGCCGACCAGCGCCCGGTGGTGACGCACCGTCAGATGACGGCGATGCGCAAGGAACTCAACACGATGGTGGCCGCTTGGCACCACCGCACCGGGCAGACCCACGGGCAGATCCACAACGAGCTGCGCCGGGTATGCGGCGGGCCGGCGGTGGCACAGGCGTCGGCCGGACAGTTGGAGGCGCGGATCGGCAAGATCCGCGAGTGGGCCACGTCCGGGCGCTGAGTCGCGCGGGGGCGGGTTGCCGGGTGGCCGGGGTCGTCACGGGGGCGTCGGGTCATGGGTCAATCGGTCGTCGGGTCATGGGCCGCGGTTGAGGGTCGCGGGTCACCGGATCATTGGCCACCGGATCGTTTGTCGCTGGATCATCGGTCACCAGATCATCGGGTCGCGATCTCGGGCTCGATTGTGCTTTGGTGCCCGGGTGTCGGTACGAGTCCGGTCCGGATGCGATCTGGCTGCGGGTTCGGGGCCGATTGCGGTCGATCCGGGTGTTGATCCGGGTGTCGGTCGAGGTGTCGGTCGAGGTGGCTATCTCATTGGTTGGGACGGTGTGTCCGACTGGTGAGTACGGAGTCGTCCGGCCATGCTCTCGGGAGGACGTGGCGAGGATCGCATTTGGCGAATTACACATTACGTGCTATATGTCCCGAAAGATCTGTTATTTTTCCTGTCCGTATCCCGGATATCCGGTGCCAAAAGTGCCCCCTCTGGTTAGCGTGATCCTCCGACGCGCCGAGCAGGAGAAACCGTCCTGCTCGGACGTGGGAATCCGTTCGGCCTGCCCGCCGAGTGGTGACGAGTACGTGTCCTGGCCCCATGACCTGGCGCCGCACAGCCTCGCGAATGTGGCGTTCCGTTCGGGGATCGAGCGCCGCTGGACGTAATGCAACGTCACGCGAAGGGAGGGGGGCCGGTGGTCGCCGAAACGTCACAGACCCTGGACCGAGGGCTCAAGGTCCTCGAACTGCTCGCCGATGCCTCGGACGGATTGTCGGTACACGACATCGCCGCCGCACTCGGCGTCAACCGCACCGTCGTCTATCGCATCCTCGCCACACTCGAACAGCACGGCCTGGTCCGGCGCGACGACAGCGGCCGCACCACACTCGGCCTGGGCGCGCTGCAACTGGCCCGGCGGGCGCATCCGCTGGTCCGCGACGCGGCGGTGCCGTGTCTGCGCCGGCTCGCCGAGGAGACCGGGGCCACCGCGCACCTGACCATCGTGGACGGCATGGAGGCCCTGGTGGTCGCGGTGGCCGAGCCCACCTGGACCGACTATCACGTGGCCTACCGGGTCGGTTCGCGGCATGCGCTGGACGCGGGCGCGGCGGGACTGGCGATCCTGGCCGCGCGCCGGGTGGTGGCGGGGCTGGACGGGCCCAGGTCCTACGTGTACGCGCCCGGCGACGGTCGGCACACGGTGCCCGGGATCGCGGCCCCGGTGCCCGGTCTCGCCGCCGTCGAGTCGAGCGTCGGGATCGTCTCGCTGGGCAACCTGGACACCGAACGACTGGGCCGCCGGGTGGCCGAGGCGGCGGCGGAGCTGTCCAACGAACTGGGCGGAATGCGCGTCTCCGCCGCATAGGTCGGACGGCGCGACGCGGCGGACGGCCCGGGTCGCGGCGCGGGTGGGGCGAGTCCGGTACGGCGCGTCGGGCGGGGCCGTGTTTAATGCCAGGCGTGGCCCGTACCAAGCTCACCCTCCCGGTGTCTCTGCTCCTCGTCGCGATCCTGTTCGGCTTCGCGTTTCTGGTGCCGATGCCGTACGTCCTGATCACTCCGGGATCGGTGGCCGACACGCTCGGCGACGACGCGGGGCGGCCGGTGGTCGAGATCTCCGGCCCCGCCACGGTGTACCCGACGACCGGGCACCTGTTGTTGACCACGATCCACGCGAGCGGACGCGACGAGAAGCACCGGTTGGCGTCGCTGCTCGGTGCGTGGTGGGACACGGAAGAGGCGGTTGTCCCGAGGAAGTCCGTCTACCCGGACGGCAAATCGATCGAGCAGGTCGTCGAGACCAACACCAAGGACATGGTCAAGTCGCAGGACAGCGCGACCGTCGCGGCGCTGAAGTACCTCGGCAAGACGCCGGACCAGGTCAAGGTCACGCTGCATCTGAGCGATGTCGGCGGGCCGAGTGCGGGACTGTTCTTCGCGCTGGGCATCGTGGACAAGCTGACCGAGGGTCAACTGACGGGCGGGCGGACGATCGCCGGCACGGGGTCGATCGACGGCGATGGCAGGGTCGGCGAGATCGGTGGGCTGCCGATGAAGCTGTTGGCGGCAAAGCGGGCGGGGGCGACGGTGTTCGTGCTGCCGAAGGGGGAGTGCGGGGAGGCTGGGCGGGTGGGGTCCGGTGGGCTTCGATTGGTTCCGGTCGAGACGCTCTCGGGGGCGGTCGACGCTCTCAACGCGTTGAACGCGGGGGGCAAGGTTGCCTCGTGTTGATTTTGGCCTCCTGCGACGGCTGGGCTGGATTGGGTTCGGCTGACCTCATGCGGGGGGTGGGCTGGGTTGGCCTCAAGCGCCGGCCGGGCTGAGTGGCCTCAAACGCCGGCCGGGCTGGATTGTGTTCGGCTGACTCGGGCGCCGGTCGGGCTGGGTTGGCCTCAAGCGCCGGCCGGGCTGAGTCGAGCTTGGCTGGGGTGGCCGCGAGTGCCGGTCTGGCTGAGTGGTCTCACGTGGTCGGGTTGGAGCTTGGGCTGGGGGCTGTGTGGCGCCGGTCGTCCAACAGGAGCACCTCGTCGGCCCCGTGCTCGCGCGCGGACGTGCGGATCGTCTCGATGTCGTCGCGCATCCCCGCTGTGGCGAACGGCTTCACCTCGACGTCGCGCACCCGGGACAGGGTCAGCCGCTTCAGCGCGGCGCCCGCCCGACGAAGCCGGCCACGAACTCGTCGGCCGGGTTGGTCAGGATCGCCTCGGGGGTGTCGTACTGGGCGATGTGCGATTGCTCGCGCAGCACCACGATCCTGTCGCCGAGCTTGACCGCCTCGTCGAAGTCGGGCGTGAAGAACACGATCGTCTTGTGCAACTCGTGCTGGATCCGGATGAGTTGGTCCTGGAGGTGGCCGCGTGTGATCGGGTCCACCGCGCCGAACGGCTCGTCCATCAACAACACCGGCGGGTCACCCGCGAGTGCTCGCGCGACGCCGACCCGCTGTTGTTGACCGCCGGAGAGTCGGCGCGGATATCGGTTGCGGAACTCGGCGCTGTCCAGGCCCACGGTCTCCAGGAGTTCGTCCACCCGGGTGGACACCTTCGACCGGCTCCAGCCGAGCATCCTCGGTACCAGCGCGATGTTCTGACCGACCGTCATGTGCGGGAACAGGCCGCTGTTCCGGATCGCGTAGCCGATCTTGCGGCGCAACTTGACCGGATCCAGGCGGGTGACGTCCCGATCGTCGATCGAGATCAGCCCCGAGGTCGGCTCGATCAGCCGGTTGATCATCTTCATCGTGGTGGTCTTGCCGCTGCCGGACGGGCCGACGAACACCACGAGTTGGCCGGCCGGGATCTCCAGGGTGAGCCGATCGACCGCGGCCGTCCGCTGCCCGGGGAAGTGCTTGGTGAGCTCTTCGAGTCGAATCGTCGCGCCGGTGACGTCAGTCACGGGTTCCCCCGGAAACGGTCAGCCGGCCGAGGAGCACGTACGCGGCGTCGAAGAGGAGGAGCGGCACGACCACGCCCAGGGTGCCCACCCAGGCCGCGTCGATCGCGTTCTCGCTGCCCAGGCGGGCCAGTCCGGTGAAGATCCCGTTGCCCAGTCCCGGACCCGACACATAGGCGGCGATCGCCGCGATGCCCATGATCATCCGGGTGGACACCCGGATGCCGGTGAGCAGCGCGGGCCACGCGAGCGGCAATTCGACGCGGAGCAGGATCACCGCCCGGTTCATCCCGATTCCGCGTGCGGCGTCCACAAGCTGTGGATCCACGCCGGCCAGACCCACGATGGCGTTGCGCACGATCGGCAGCAGCGCGACCACTGCGACCACGGTCGGTGCGACACCGAGGCCGAGCAGCGGGATCAGCAGGCCGAGCAGCGCGAACGAGGAAATGGTCAGGATGGTCGCGGTGGTGCCGATCGCGATCCGGGACGCGAGCGCGCTGCGGTAGGCGGCGATCGCCACCACGATCCCGATCAGCGTCGCGATCACCATGCACTGGAGCACGGTGCTCGCGTGCGTCCAGGTCTCGATCCAAAGCTGCTCGCGGCGGCTGGAGACGTAGTCCCAGAAGCTCAACACAGCCCTTCCCGCGAACCCGGTGGTGACCGCGGTCGGTTACCGTCGCCGGACGTGCGGGAAACGCGGGATGGGCCGAGCGGGTCCGATTCGTCACCCGTTCCGGTGCGCTGTCACCCGTCCGGCTCGGTTCCGCCGCCCGTGACCCGCACCCGTCTTCCCGGCCCGGCGTTCACCCGCGCGGGCGCCGCCGTCAGCCGTCCGTCACCGCACATTCCACCAGGGGCAACACCCGGTAGGGCACCGGGTTCTCCAGAGCGATCGTGGTGGACGCGCGGACCACCCCGTCCAGTTCGATGATCTGCTCGATCACCCGTTGCAGGTCCGCGTTCGAGCGCGCGACGATCCGGCACAGCAGGTCGCCCCGACCGGTGATCGCGTGCACTTCGAGCACCTGCGGCACACACTCCAGGTCCTTGCGCAGGTCGCGTCCCTGCCCCTGGCGGATCTCCAGAGTGGCGAACGCGGTCACCGAGAAGCCGAGTGTGGCGGGATCCACGTCCGGCCCGAAGCCCCTGATCACCCCTGCCTCGCGCAGGCGATCGAGGCGCGCCTGCACGGTTCCGCGTGCCACCGCGAGCCGGCGCGAACACTCCACGACACCGATCCGCGGTGTTTCCACCAACAGCCGGATCAGCGCGGCATCCAACCGGTCGATCTGCAAGGTGCCCTCCCTCGGGGGACTGGTTTCCCGGTGCCTACCCTGGGGCCATTCACGGCCACACCGGGAGGCAGCATGACCACCGACCTGATCGAGGCATTGCGGGAGGAGCTACCCGCGCACGCCCTGGTGACGGACGCGGACATCGCCGCATCGTACGCGCGCGACATGGCCGGCCTGTGTGCGGCCGGTAACCCTGCGGTGGTGGTCCTGGCCGAGACCACCGAGCAGGTCCGACACGTCATGCGGGTCGCCACGCGACTGCGGGTACCGGTGGTCCCGCAGGGCGCGCGCACCGGCCTGTCCGGCGGCGCCAACGCCGTCGACGGCTGCATCGTGCTCTCGCTGGTCCGGATGAACCGCATCCTGCGGATCGATCCCGTCGACCGCACGGCCGTGGTCGAGGCGGGTGTGATCAACGCCGATCTGTCCAAGGCGACCGCCGAGTACGGCCTGGTCTACCCGCCGGACCCGTCCAGTTGGGAGACCTGCACGATCGGCGGCAACATCGGCACCGGCGCGGGCGGGCTGTGCTGCGTCAAGTACGGGGTGACCGCCGAGTACGTGCTCGGCCTGGACGTGGTGCTCGCCGACGGGGAACTGCTGCGCACCGGACGGCGGACCGCCAAGGGCGTCGCGGGCTACGACCTGACCCGGCTGTTCGTCGGTGCGGAGGGCACCCTCGGCGTGGTCACCCGGGCCACGCTCGCGCTGCGTCCCACGCCGCCGCCCGCGCTGGTGACCGTGGCCCAGTTCGCGAGCACGGGTTCGGCGGCCCGCGCGGTCTCGGCGATCATGGCGGCCGGGCACACCCCCTCGCTGATGGAGCTGATGGACGGCACCACGCTGCGCGCGGTGAACGCGATGGCCAACATGGGTCTGCCGGAGCACAGCGCCGCGCTGCTGCTGATCGCGGTGGACACCCCGGAGCCCGCGGCCGAGTTGGCCGCGATCGAGGCGATCTGTACCGAGGCCGGCGCGTTCGAGGCGTTCACCGCCGAGGACGCCGAGGACTCGGCGCTGTTCATGCAGGCCCGCCGGCTCGCGCTGCCCGCGCTGGAGCGGCTGGGCACGAGCATGATCGACGACGTCGCGGTGCCGCGCTCGCGGCTGGGGGACATGCTCGACGGGGTGGCCGCGATCGCCGAGCGGCACGACACGGTGATCGGGGTGTGCGCGCACGCGGGGGACGGGAACACCCACCCGATCGTGATCTTCGACGCGACCGACCCGGCGGCGGTCGAGCGGGCCGAGGTGGCGTTCGACGCGATCATGCGCCTGGGCTTGGATCTCGGCGGCACGATCACCGGCGAGCACGGTGTGGGCATGCTCAAGCGGGACTGGCTCGCCGAGGAGCTGGGGCCGGTGGGCGTACGGGTGCATCGGAGCGTCAAGGCGGCGTTCGATCCGCTGGGGATTCTCAACCCGGGGAAGGTGATCTGAGCGGGCGGGGTCGCCGGGACGTGGGGTCGCCGGGACGTGGTGCGCGGGGCTGTGGTGACGTGGGTGGCGAGGCTTGGCCCGGGGCGGGGTCGGGACGGGGCCGGCCCTTGGCTGGGATGCGGTTCGGGCACGCGAGCGGCTGGGGTACGGGCTTGGTAGCGGCCCGGTCGTGGCTCTCGGACACGGGCTCGGTCACCGGCCTGGTCGCGGCTCCGTCGGGGCTCGGTGCGGTGGGTCGGGGTGCATGGCCGGATGTGGTGGTTCGGGACGGTGTTGGTCCTTTGGAAGCCCCACCATGTACTCCTGAGGGGGCATGCCTTGGGGGTAGCTCGGGGTTCGGGTCGTCCTGGGGTAGTAGGCCCGATCGGCACTCCCGGCCGACGCCCGGATGGGGGTACGGCGCCTAGATTCGTTGGTGTCGCTCCTGTTGGGGCGTACGGTGCCGCCCTCTCGGGCGGGGCGGGTTCGGATGGAGGTGGCGGTCGTGGAGAAGCGGGACAGTCGAGAGGTACGGGTCGCGGCGATCGCGCTGCGCCGGCGTCGACAGGCACGCGCCCAGGCCACCGCCCGACTCGTCACCGCGATCCGCCGCGCCGCCTGATCCCGGACCGGGCCGCGCGATCACGGCGCATGCATGCGGCCTTCGATCACCGCGTGCGTCCCTGTGGATCGCTCAACCGGGGACTGCCGATCCAGGGACAAGTGGTCCCTGGTTACCGGGCTCGGGAGCGCCGATCCTGAGGGCATGAACGATCGACGCGAACTGGCCGACTTCCTGGTGTGCAGCCGCGGCCGGCTCTCCCCGGCGGATGTGGGGCTGCCCGACGGGGCCCGACGGCGAACCGCCGGGCTGCGGCGTGAGGAGGTCGCGCGACTTGCCGGGATGTCGGTCGACTATTACGCGCGACTGGAACAGAACCGGGGTCCCAACCCGTCGCCGCAACTTCTCGCCGCGCTGGCCCGCGCGCTGCGGTTGGACCGGGCCGGTCGCGATCATCTCTTCCACCTGGCCGGGCAGGTGCCGCCGGGACGGTCGTCGGGGTGCGACGAGCACGTGTCGCCGGCGCTGCTGCTGATGCTTGACCGGTTGCACGACGTACCGGCGCAGGTGCTGTCGGATCTGGGCGACGTGCTGGCGCAGAACGCGATGGCGATGGCGCTGATGGGGCCGAACGTCGGGCGCAACCTCCTGGTGCGGTGGTTCACCGAGCCGGCTTCGCGGGTGCGCTATCGGGCGGTGGACGTGGAGGGGATGTCCCGGGCTTACGTGGCGGATCTGCGCGCCGCGGGTGAGCTGCGGAGGCACGGCGCTCGGCCGGCGGCGCTGGTGGCGCGATTGCGCTCGGAGTCGGCGGAGTTCGCGGCGCTGTGGGATGCGGGGCGGGCGTGGCCGCCCGGGGCGGATGTGCGTGGGGTGGCTGGGCGGCGTGAGGCGGAGGAGACGATTCGGCATCCGGAGGTCGGGGAGATCGCCTTGCGGTGCCAGGTGCTCGATGCCGTGGAGGCGGCGCAGCGGATGGTCGTGTACACGGCGGCGCCCGGGAGTTCGGCGGCGGATCGGTTGGCGTTGCTGCGGGTGGTGGGCGTGCAGGTCTTGTTCGGGGCGGTGGCCCCGGATGCGAATCGGGTCGAGTGACGCGGTTGGCCTCAAGCGCCGGTGGGACCGGGTGGCCTCATGCGCCGGCCGGGTCGAGTGGCCTCACGCCCCGCCCGGGCCGAGTTGTTCGGTGCCCGGGCGGGCTGAGGTGGGTGCTCGGGGTGGGGTCAGGGGTGGTGCGGGAGGAGGGTGGTCAGGTCGGATCGGTTCACGGTCAGGCCGGATTCCTGGGCTGCTTCGATGCTCAGGTCGGGTGGGAAGCCGTGTGAGTCGTAGAGGGTGAAGATCGTTTCCGCGGGGAGGTCGGGTTCGCCCGCTTCGAGGCGGCGGCGGATTGCCTTGTCGAGGAGGCGGGTGCCTCGGGTGAGGGTGCGGTCGAAGGAATCCTCCTCGCGGGTGGTCTCGGATTCGATCAGGGACGCCGCTTGGCTGAGTTCGGGCCAGGTGGGGCCGAGGTTCGCGACCACGCTCGCGGTGGTCGGCGGCAGGATCGGGCCCTGGATGCCGAGGCGACGGCCGTGTCGGATCGCTCTGCGCATCAGCCGGCGCAGCACGTAGCCGGTGCCCTCCTTGCTCGGTCGGATGCCGTCCGCGAGGAGGAACGCGATCGCCCGGGCGTGGTCGGTGACCACTTCGAAGGACACTCGGCCGGGGTCGTCGCGGTCGAGGCGGGAGTGGTCCCGGCCCGCCAGTTCCTCCACGCTCGTGAGGGTGGGGCGCAGCAGGTCGGTCCCGATGACGCCGTCGACGCCTTGGAGTACGGTCGCGAGTCGATCCAGGCCCAGGCCGGTGTCGACGCCGGTGCGTGGGAGGTCGCCCAGTACCGGGAAGCCGCCGCCGGGCTCGGTCTCGCCGCGCACACTGCGCATGAAGACCAGGCTCCACAGTTCGACGAAGCGCTCGGGGTCGACCGCCGGTCCACCCTCACGCCCGAACGCCGGGCCCCGGTCGTAGGTGACGTCGGAGCAGGGTCCGCACGGTCCCGGTACGCCCATCGACCAGAAGTTGTCCGCCGCGCCGAGGCGTTGGATCCGCCCGGACGGGACGCCGACCGAGCGCCAGATCCGCGCCGACTCGTCGTCGTCCTCGTACACGGTGATCCACAGCCGGTCCGGGGAGAGGTCGAAGGGTCCGGTCAGCAGGTCGTACGCGAACCCGATCGCCTCCTCCTTGAAGTAGTCGCCGAAGGAGAAGTTGCCGAGCATTTCGAAGAAGGTCGAGTGCCGGCGGGTGTGCCCGATGTTGTCGATGTCCACGGTGCGCACGCACTTTTGTACCGAGGTCGCCCGGGGGAATCCGGGCTCGACGTCGCCCAGGAACCACGGCTTGAACTGGTTCATCCCCGCGTTGGACACGAGCAGGCTCGGATCGGGCGGCAGCAGCGACCCGGACGGTACGAGGCGGTGGCCGCGCGTGGTGAAGAAATCGAGGAAGGTGGAACGGATCTGTGGGGAGAGCATGGCGAATCGGCCTTCGCGAGAGCAGCGGGCGGTGGGGGTACACACACGCCGAGCCGGGCCGAGCCGCGCTATCGCGCTCGGTTTGCCGGCCCGACGCCGGTAGCTCGCTGCCCGTGGATCCGCATGCCTCGACGATACCCGACCCCGCATCGGAGTCGAGTGGATTTCCGCGCCGCGCACCCGCGCCGCGCGCCGGCCGGCATGCCCTACCGTGACGGTCATGAGCGAGCAGCCACGCGGTGAGGTACCGGTCGGCCCGGGCGCCGACCTGCGTCCGGACATGGCCGATCGGCTGCGCTCCTACTGGGGCTTCTCCGCGCAGCGCGAACGCCAGGCGGCGATCGGGCGGGCCGCGCCGCGCAAGCGCCGGCACGTCGAGGTGCAGTGCGGCAAGTGCGGTTCGACCAAGGTGAGCACCGACATCGTCGGTGACTACGTGTGCGGCTCGTGCGCCGCGCGCTGGCGTCCGCCGACCGCCGCGGACGGTCCCACGTGCCCGGAGTGCGGCTCGGGCAAGGTGTCCTCGATGCCGTACGGGGACCGCAAGTGCCGGGACTGTGATCATCAGTGGCGGCCGAGCTGACCTGCGGTTCCACAGGGGAGCCCGGGTCTTGTCGGGCCGGGGAGCCCTTGTTTTCCATGGCTGTTGCGGATACCCACGAGGTCGAACGATCAACGTGGGAGGCAGCGCCATGGCAGGACGTCTTCAGGACCACGTCGCGGTGATCACCGGCTCCGGGGCGGGCATCGGGCGCGGGATCGCCCGGCGGTTCGCGGCCGAGGGGTGCCGGATCCTGGTCAACGACATCAAAGCGGAGTCGGCGGATCGGGTCGCGGCCGAGATCACCGAGGCGTTCGGTGTCGAGACGTTCGCGGTCGTCGCCGATGTCACGGTCAAGGCGGACGCGGTCGGTCTGGTCGAGGCCGCGCTGGCCCGGTGGGGCCGATTGGACACGCTGGTGAACAACGCGTGGGGCGGTGGGCGGATCAACCGCTTGGAGAACAAGACGGACGAGATGTTCCGGCACGGTCTGGACATGGCCCTGTGGGCCGGGTGGTGGACGATGCGCGCGGCGTTCGAGCCGATGCGGGACGCGGGTGGCGGCAGCGTGATCAACATCGCCAGCCTGAACGGGGTCAACGCGCACCGGTTCACCGCCGAGTACAACGTCGGCAAAGAGGCGCTGCGCGCGCTCACCCGCTCGGCCGCGCGCGAGTGGGCGCCGCATCAGATCCGGGCCAACGTCATCTGCCCGGGGGCGAAGACGGAGGCGTTCGCCGCCTTCGCCAGGGTGAACCCGGAGGCCGCCGCGACCGCCGAGGCGGCCAACCCGATGGGTCGGATGGGCGACCCGGAGACCGACATCGGCGGGGCGGCGCTGTTCCTGGCCAGTGACGATGCGCGCTACGTCACCGGCAACACGCTGTTCGTCGGCGGCGGGACGCACATCAACGGGTCGACCTGGGCGCCGACGCCGGAGGAGGATCGGCTCGGCTAGCCGTCGATGTCCTGGATATCCGGTCATAATCGGTCGAAATCCCGTGACGCCCACCACCCTTGCGAGTAATCGTCAAACTGACGAGTAATCGTGTTATGCTGACGACATGGACACCGCAACCACGGCCTTGCTGACGGACCACTACGAGCTGACGATGCTCGAAGCCGCACTGCGCAGCGGTGCGGCGCACCGCCGTTCGGTGTTCGAGGTCTTCGCCCGCCGACTGCCGGACGGCCGGCGCTACGGCGTGACCGCCGGCACCGGGCGGCTGCTCGACGGCATCGAGAACTTCCGCTTCGACGACGAGACGCTGCGCTTCCTCGAGGAGGCCGGCGTGGTCGGCCCGGCGACGCTGGACTGGCTGGCCGGCTACCGCTTCACCGGCAACATCTGGGGCTACGCCGAGGGCGAGTGCTGGTTCCCGGGGTCGCCGCTGATCGTGGTCGAGGGCAGCTTCGCCGAGGCGGTGGTGCTGGAGACGCTGATCCTGTCGGTCCTCAACCACGACGCCGCGGTGGCCGCCGCCGCCTCCCGGATGACCTCGGCCGCCGCCGGGCGGCCGTGCATCGAGATGGGCTCGCGCCGCACCCACGAGGAGGCCGCGGTGGCCGCCGCGCGCGCCGCGTACATCTGCGGGTTCGCGAGCACCTCGAACCTGCGCGCCGGGCAGCGGTACGGCATCCCGACCCGGGGCACCAGCGCGCACGCGTTCACGCTCCTGCACGACGACGAGCGCGAGGCGTTCGCGGCGCAGGTGGCCGCGCTCGGCGCGGACACCACGCTGCTCGTGGACACCTACGACGTGGCGAGCGCGGTACGCACGGCGGTGGAGGTGGCCGGGCACGAACTCGGGGCGGTCCGGCTCGACTCGGGCGACCTGCTGCTGCTCGCCCACCGGGTGCGCGCGCAACTCGACGAGCTCGGCGCGGTCAAAACCCGGATCGTGGTCACCAGCGACCTCGACGAGTACGCGATCGCCTCGCTGCGGGCGGCTCCCGTGGACGCCTACGGGGTTGGCACCCAGTTGGTCACCGGTTCGGGGCAGCCGACCGCGTCGCTGGTGTACAAGCTGGTCGCGCGGGCGATGAGCGACGCGCCGGACGCGCCGCTGGTGCCGGTGGCCAAGAAGTCGCCGGGCAAGCCGAGCCACGGCGGCCGCAAGAGCGCCGTGCGGCGCTACGACGCGGACGGGGTGGCCGAGGCCGAGGTGCTGCGGCCGTTCCGGGCCGACGCGGAAGTCGTACCGGGCGAGCGGGAATTGCTGGTCCCGCTGGTGGTGAACGGGGAGATCGTGGGCCGCGAGCCGCTGTCGGCGGCGCGGGACCGACACGCGCGTTCGCGTGAGGAACTGCCGCTTTCGGCTACGCAGCTCTCGCGCGGGGAACCGGTACTTCCGACCATCTACGAGTAGACGCGAGCGGTTCGTCGGACTCGACGGACCCGCCACGAGGAGGCAGGCGACGATGACCCGGGCATTGATCGTGGTCGACGTACAGAACGACTTCTGCGAGGGAGGCAGCCTCGCGGTCGCGGGCGGGGCGGCGGTCGCCGAGGCGATCCGACACCACATCGCGGCCAACGCGGCCGAGCAGCCGCCGGACCCCGTGCACGCGGAGACACCGGCCTACGCGCACATCGTGGCCACGCGGGACCACCACGTGGATCCCGGGGCGCACTTCTCGGCGACGCCGGACTATGAGGAGACCTGGCCGACGCACTGCGTGGCCGGTACCGAGGGCGCGCGCTTCCACCCGGCGTTCGCGTCGGCGGTCGAGTCGGGGCGGGTCGAGGAGATCTTCTCCAAGGGCGCACACGCGGCCGCGTACAGCGGGTTCGAAGGGGCTGCGGCCGACGGGACGTCGTTGGCCGAGTGGCTGCGGGATCGCGGCGTCACCCAGGTGGACGTGGTGGGGATCGCCACGGACCACTGCGTGCGGGCGACCGCGTTGGACGCGGTGCGGGAGGGGTTTGCGACGCGGGTGTTGTTGGGGCTGACGGCGGGGGTGGCGGCGGGGACGACCTCTTCGGCGCTCGCCGAGCTTCGGGGGGCGGGGGCGGTTCTGGTGGGCGAGCCGGCATTGCCCTGAGGCCGGGCGGGCCGTGGGTGGTTGGGTGGGCTTTTTTTGGCCTCATGCGCCGGCCGGGCTGGTTGCCCTCATGCGCCGGGCGGGCTGGATTGGCCTCAAGCGCCGGCCGGGCTGGGTGGCCTCAAGCGCCGGGCGGGCTGGTTGCCCTCAAGCGCCGGGCGGGCTGAGTGGCCTCAAACGCCGGGCGGGCTGGGTGGCCTTAAGCGCCGGCCGGGCTGGTTGCCCTCAAGCGCCGGGCGGGCTGTTGGGTTTGCCTGGTTGGGTCTTGAGGGTGGCGTGGGGGCTGGTTGTGGGGGTGTGGTGTTTGTTGAGGGTGGCCTGGGGCGGTGATCAGGGGGTGGTGGGCCCGACTGTTACTCGGGCGGCGGTGCCGGTGCGGGTGGGGCCTTCCGTGGTGATTGTGGTGCCGGTGTGGGGGACTTTTACGCCGGTGTTGGGGGACGCGGCGGACCAGTACTCGGCGCTGTCGGTGAACGTGGGGACGCCTGGGCGGGAGGGGAAGGTGCCCAGGCGGCCCAGGGTGATCGCCGAGGTTTCTTCCGTGGTGGAGGTCAGGGCGGCGTCGGCGGTCTGGAAGCGGGCGGGGAGTGGTTTTCCGGTCCGGTCCAGGAGGGGGTCCGGGTGGATGTCGACGGGCAGGATCAGGCCCTCGCCGGGGTGACGGGAGACGTCGTTGTCGGTGAAGGAGGTGTCCCACAGCCAGATCAGGACGCCCTCGCCGTACGGGAAGTGGGCGGCCACGCGTTTGTTGCCGGTGATTTGGTAGGGGCCGTTCACGAGGGTGGTGTCCGCGCCGACGTATTGCCGGTTCTCCACGATGTACCAGCGTTTGGCGTTGCTTCCGCGGCGTGGTGGCAATGGGACGAGCAGTGCCTGTGGGTCGCCCGTGGACTGGTTCGGCGCGAGTTGGGCCACGGTCTTGCGGGTCGGGTCCACGATGCGTACGTCCAGCCAGCCCAGTTGCAGCTTGTCCCACGCGGACAGCGAGCCCGGCAGTGAGCCCGCGCCGTCCTCGTCGCCGAGGTAGCCGCCGAGCGCCATCAGCGACCAGAACCCCGGCGGGCCGTCGGTCGAGTTGCCTCGGTCGTACAGGTCCGGAAGGCCCAGGTTGTGACCGAACTCGTGGGCGATCACGCCCAGTCCGCCGTTCTCCGACTGGATCGTGTAGTCCCCGGCCCAGATCCCGGAGTCGCCGATCGGTGTGCCCCCCGCGCGGTTGCTCGCCGGCCCGGTGCGACCGACCCGGTCGGCGTACGCGTACCAGCGGTGCGACCACACCGCGCCCCGGCCCTGTTCGCCGCCGCCCTGGGCCTTGTCCACGCCGGCGTGCACGATCTCCAGGTTGTCGAGGTAGCCGTCCGGCTCGTCGAAGTCGCCGTCGCCGTCGAAGTCGTCCCGGTCCCAGCGGTCGAACGACGCGAGCTCGTCGCGGACCTGTGCGGCCGTCAGCCCTCCGGCGATCCGCCCGTCGTACCAGACCTTCATCGCGTCCCGGACCAGAGCCCACACGTCCTGGCACACGTTGCGGCCACACCCGTCGTTGCCGTAGCGCGCCTCGTTGTAGGGCACCCGGACCCACTCGGTGACCTCGCCGTCGAGCGAGTAGCGGCCCGAGGACTGCGCGCGGTAGTACGAGGCCAACGAGGGCGAGTCGGTGCCCGGGCCGAAGAACAGGTCCCGGAAGTGGTCGCGTTCGTAGCTCGATCGCCACAGCGTCGTGGTGTCCTCGGCCCGGTTCGGCGCCGGGATGGTGCCGTGTCGAGGACCCGGCCGCGAGCTGTAGCGATGCCCGTTCGGCGCGTCGAGGCGATCGCCGAACTCGACCAGGACCACGAACACCCGCGCCTCGGCGGGTGGCCGGGTCTCCGCGGCGCCCGCTTCGCCGGCCGGCACCGTGCGCGCCGTCAGCGCCGGGTCCTCGGTCATCGCCCGTACCGCCGCGTCGCGTCGTTGTCTGCGCCGCTCGGTGAAGGGGTGGGCCAGGTCGTCGTCGCGTTCGACGAAGGGGCCGGATTCGGTGCGCTCGCCCGGGACGTCCGCGATCCGGCCCGGCGCGGCCGGGGCGGCGGCCAGCACGAGCAGTGCGCACAACGCGGTGACGACGGGGGTGACGTGCCTGCGGTTCACGTGGACTCTCCGGGGCGGGCGGTCCTGGGGCTGTCTTCATGCGCGGGATCGGTGCTCCGACCGTCGCGGGAGGGTGCCCGGAGTCGGGACCGATAAATCCCGATCGCAATCGACTGGTTACATTGCGCGGCGTGAGCAGTAGCGTGAGAACGGGGGGCGTGCACAAAGGGGTGCAGGGGAGGTGGTGCGTCGTGGCAAGAGGAGATTTCTTCCGACTCGGCTACGGCGTATTCGTCACGATCGTCTTGACGGTCTCACTATTGGCGGCCTGGGAGCCGCGCACCGTGGCGGGAGCTGCCGTCGCCATGGGCATCGGGGTCGCGCTGGGCACGACGACGGCAGTGCTCGGCATTCGCGCTCGGCATCACCAGCCTCGGGTCACGACCCGCGGATGACGGTGGTCTTGGCCGCCTTGTCGTGCAGACACTGATGCCACGGCTGATCCCAGAACTGCCACAACACGTTGACCAGCCAGAAGATCGTGCCCAGGCACGGCACGATCGGGGGCAGCGTGAACACGCCGGCGCGGGTCCATGCGGGCGATCCGGCGATGGGCCCGCCGTCGGCCACCCGCACCACCCGGATGCGCAGCACTCGCTTGCCGAGCGTGCGACCGTAGCGGTCGAGCTGGAAGCCCTCGTAGAGGAAGTACAGCAGTGAGAAGATCAGACCCGAGGTGAACTGAGAGCCAAAGCTCATGTCGTCGTAGTCGTAGTCGGTGACCGGCCACGAGAGCAGGCCCGCGACCACGCCGACGATGATGCTGTCGATGATCCGCGCGAGCAGCCGCCGCCACGGGCCGCCGAGCTCCGGCCCGGCCCCGTACCCGCCCGTGCCGCCACCCGTGCCGTGGGACGGGTCCTGGCCGTACGGGCCGCCCTGACCGTACGGATACTGCCCGGTCGGGTCCTGCCCGTACGGCGGTTGCCCGGAGGGATTCCCGCCGTACGGAGGTTGCCCCCGTCCGGACGGGTCCGATCCGGGAGGCGGCTGCTGCCCGCCGTACGGCGGCTGCTGTCCGTGGGGCGGCTGCCCGGGCGGTGGTTGCTGCCCGTAGGGGTTTCGACCCGAGGGGTCGTCTCCGAACGGGTCGGGCGGCGGAGGCGGTGCACTACCTGTCATAAAGCCGAGTAAACCGGACATAAGGCGACGCGACCGTGACGTGTTCGACCAATCCGGTCGTGTCGCGTCTGTACGGGTGACGGGGCGGCTGACCGGGTGGCGGGCGGGCCGCGCCCGGCGTCAGTCGCGGGCGACGAACGTGCGCGCAGCCTTGTCGTGCAGCCCCTGCCGCCACGGCCGATCGAAGAGACCCCACAGCGCGCCGAGCACGCCGACCACGAACACGCCCGGTACGTACAGGACCAGCCAGCGTCGCACCGACTGCCACAGCGAGGGGGTGTCGTGGCTGTCCAGGTCCGCGACGCGCAGGCCGAACAGGGTCTTGCCGAGCGAGCGGCCCCACTTCCAGGTGGGCAGCGCCTCGTACAGCAGCGCGGCCACGAGCACGGTGCCGAGCACCATCGCGATCGCGGTCCCGGTGGTGCCGTCGATCAGCCAGACCGTGGTGTCGCGGCCCTCGTAGCGGGCCCGGTCGATCTTGTCCCGGATGTGCTCGACCGCGTCCGGGACGAGCGGGATGCCGACCGCGACGCCGGCCGCGAGCGGCACCAGGGCGTCGGCGATCCGGGCCAGCAGCCGTCGGCCCAGGTTCGCCGGGCGCCGTTCGTTGCTGCCGAAGATGTCGGCCTGGACCGGTCGCCACGGCCCCGGCTCCTCGGCCGCGCGCTGTGGCGGCACCCCGCCCGCCGGTGGCGGCGTCGCGCCGCCCGCCGGGCCGGTGGGGGCGGTCGGGCCGGACCACGACGGGCCCGCGTCGGGCGAGCCGGCGGCACCGGGGCCGGGTGAGCCGGCCGGCGGCGCGTACACGCCGGTCGAGGACATGTCGTACGGAGCGCCGATGCGCGCGGACAACACCTCGCCCTGGATCACCCGGCCGCCCTGCTCGATCGCCTCGGCGCCGCCGGACTCTCCGGCCCGGTCCGGTTGTTCGGCGGCGGGCCGGCCGGGTTCCTCGGCCGGTCGGCTGCTGTCCGGCACCCAGGCACCGCCGTCCCAGTAGCGGATGTGGCCGGTGATCTCCGGATCCGGGTACCAACCCGGTGCGGGTGCAGAGGACATGGGCGGGATTTTGCCGTACCGGAGGGGTGACGTGTACGCCCCGGGTCACATCCGGGCCCGAACACCACCGCCGAGCCGGTTCGCCCGGGCCCTGGGCTGATGGCAGCATGGGACCCATGAGTGTCGCTCCCATCGAGGTCGAGAAGCAGAAGCCCGAAGAGGACGTCCGGGCGGAGACCCCGTGGGTGTGCATCGTCTGGAACGACCCGATCAATTTGATGTCGTACGTGACCTACGTCTTCCAGTCCTACTTCGGCTATCCGAAGAAGAAGGCGGAGAAGCTCATGCACGACGTGCACAACAAGGGTCGGGCCGTGGTCTCGTCGGGGACGCGCGAGGAGATGGAGCGCGACACCACCGCGATGCACGGATTCGGCCTGTGGGCCACCATCCAGCACGACAGGTGACACCCGCTCGGTTCGCTCGGCCCGGCCGGCCCCTCCGGTTTCCGCCCCATATTCCCCGGGAGTTGCACAGCCTGTGAACGGCCTCTTCATGCGCGGACGCTCGGGACGACCCGAGATCGTCCTGGAGGACATGCACGTGCGAGTGCTGGCCGATCTGTGCGGTCAACTGGTCGAGATGGTCTCGCCCGACGACGAGGCGAGCGACCCGCTGGCCGCCGAGCTGGGCCTGACCGGGCTCGGCTCGACCGACACACCGGTCACCCCGGACGACCCCGCGCTCGCCCGCCTGCTGCCGGACGCCTACGCCGAGGACGCCGAGGCGGCGGCCGAGTTCCGCCGCTACACCGAGACCGACCTGCGGCTGCGCAAGCGCGACAACGCGCGGATCGTGCTGGCCGACCTGGCCGAGTTGGTCGACCTCACCGAACCGCCGGGCGCCGAGGAGTTGCGCGCGCAGGGCGGCGAACACCGCGTGGTGCTCGACGAGCAGGGCATCCAGGCCTGGCTCGGCACGCTCAACGACCTGCGCCTGGTGATCGGTACCCGGCTCGAAGTCACCGAGGACATGGAGGAATTCGAGGCCAAACTGGCCGACGACGATCCGCGACGCTGGCTGTTCGCGGTCTTCCACTGGCTGGGCGGGTTGCAGGACTCGCTGCTCGGGGCGCTGTAGCGCCGTACCGCAGGAGCACATCCGGCGAAAGGGACACGCCGGATCGCTCGGCATTCGGGTTTCCGCTCGTTTTCGTTGGTAATACGGCCTCCGTACCAACGAACGGGAGCGATCATGACGGACATCAAGGCCGAGTCGAGCGCGCGGGCGGTCGAACCGGGTGTCGACGCCGAGGGGTACGAACGGGGACTGAACGGCCGTCAGATCCAGATGATCGCGATCGGCGGCGCGATCGGCACCGGGCTCTTCCTGGGCGCGGGCGGCGCGATCGAGAAGGCCGGGCCGTCGTTGATCGCGGCCTACGCGGTGGCCGGTGTATTGATCTTCTTCGTCATGCGCGCGCTGGGCGAGCTGCTGATGTATCGGCCGGTGGCGGGCAGTTTCGCCGAGTACGCCAGGGAGTTCTTCGGGCCGTTCGCGGGGTTCGTGACCGGGTGGACGTATTGGATCATGTGGGTTGTCACCGGGATGGCCGAGATCACCGCGGCGGGCGTCTACGTGCAGTACTGGTGGTCCTGGATCCCGCAGTGGGTGACCGCGCTGGCTGTCCTGCTGGTGCTGTTCGCCGCCAACCTGATCTCGGTCAAGCTGTTCGGCGAGTTCGAGTTCTGGTTCTCGATGATCAAGGTGACCGCGATCGTCGGGATGATCCTGGTCGGCATCGGGGTGCTGATCTTCGGCTTCGGCGAGGCCGGTGACCAGGCGTCCGTCTCGCATCTGTGGTCGGACGGCGGGTTCGCGCCCAACGGCGTCGGCGAGACGTTGATGGTGCTCCAGATCGTGATGTTCGCGTTCCTGGGCGTCGAGCTGATCGGTGTCACCGCGGGGGAGGCGCAGGACCCGGAGAAGGTGCTGCCGCGCGCGATCAACACCATCCCGTTCCGGATCGGGCTGTTCTACATCGGCGCCCTGGTGATCATCCTCTCGCTCGCGCAGTGGACCGACTTCCATGCCAAGGAGAGCCCGTTCGTGCTCGTCTTCGACCGGGTGGGCATCCCGGCCGCGGCTGCGATCATCAACTTCGTGGTGCTCACCGCCGCGCTGTCCTCGTGCAACTCGGGCCTGTACTCGACCGGCCGGATGTTGCGCACCCTCGCGGTCGAGGGGCAGGCGCCGTCGCAGGTGAGCACCCTCAGTTCGCATCGGGTGCCGGCAATGGCAGTCACCGTGTCGGCGATCGTGATGGGCGTCGGCGTGCTGATCAACGCGCTGGTGCCGGACAAGGCGTTCATGTACATCACCTCGGTGGCCACCGTGGGCGCGCTGTGGACCTGGGGCATGATCGTCGCGTGCCAGATGCGCTACCGGCGCGCGGTGAACCGGGGACGGCTGGCGGGACACGGCTTCCGGATGCCGGGCGCGCCGTACACGGGCTGGGCGGTGTTGGCCTTCCTGCTGATGGTGGTGGTCCTGCTCGGGTTCTCGGCGGACACCAGGATCGCGCTGTACGTGGTGCCGATCTGGGTGGCGTTCCTGGTGGCGGCGTACGTCTCGGCGCGGCGCGGGAAGCCGGTGAGGGTCTGAGCGGCGGACGGGCCGGCCCGGTGCGTGGGGTGGGGCGGGGTGAGGTGTCGCGCGGGTCCCAAAGCCGCTCAGTACGCTCGGGGCATGCTCACCATCACCGCAGCCCTGCGCGATCGGATCGTCGCCCACGCCCGTGCCGACCACCCCGACGAGGCGTGCGGCGTCGTCGCGGGCCCCGAGGGCACCGACCGCCCCGAGCGGTTCATCCCGATGCTCAACGCCGCGCGGTCGCCCACGTTCTACGAGTTCGACTCGGCCGACCTGTTCAAGCTCTACCGCGAGATGGACGACCGGGACGAGGAGCCCGTGATCGTCTACCACTCGCACACCGCGACCGAGGCGTACCCCTCGCGCACGGACGTGTCGTACGCGTCCGAGCCCAACGCGCACTACGTGCTCGTGTCGACGCGGGAGGAGGAGACGTACGAGTTTCGGTCGTACCGGATCGTCGACGGTGTGATCACCGAGGAGGAGGTCAACGTGGTCGAGGCCTATTGATCCGGCCGACGGCCCTTCGCGGGTTGTTCGGCGACTGTTCGAAGGCCGAGGGACGGGTTATTTCGGAGCGAATGCCCGATTCGTCGGGTATTGCCGTCGGGCTGTGTCTCACCTGTCGGTATGGCATGTTCCGGCATGCGAGATCACATCGGAGCCTCTCGATGGAATGGCTAGCATGACCATATGCGTTATGCGGGCGTGAATATGACGGAAGCGGTAGCGGGCGGTGCCCCGGGCGCGCTTCTCGTCGCACGCCTGCACGTCGATCTGTGCCGACTCTCCAGCGCCCTCTGTCGCGCTGCGCGCGTGAGCTGATCCGCTACCGGATCGGCCCACCAGGCACCCCAGGCAGCAGGCACGTCCCGCAGCACCGGCGCACGCGAACGATCCCCGCCCCACGGTCTCCACCGTCCCCGCTGGAGCGTCAAGGGTGCGGCCCGCGTCCGGACTGCGTTCTCTCCGTACGCGTCACCACCAGAGGAGCGCATCCATGGCCATCGAGGTCCGCATCCCGACCATCCTTCGTACCTACACCGACGGCGCCAAGGCGGTGCCCGGCGCGGGTGCCACCCTCGCCGACCTGCTGGTCGACCTGGAGGCCCGGCACCCGGGAGTTCGGGGACGACTGGTGGAGGAGAACGGCGAGTTGCGCCGCTTCGTCAACGTCTACCTCAACGACGAGGACGTGCGCTTCACCGGCGGCCTCGGCACCAAGTTGGACGACGGCGACACGGTCACCATTCTTCCGGCGGTCGCCGGCGGCGCGATCTGATGCGTTACGAATCGTTGCTCGATTCGGTCGGCCGCACCCCGCTGGTCGGCCTGCCGACGCTGTCGCCGTCGCCGACCGTGCGGGTGTGGGCCAAGCTGGAGGACCGCAACCCGACCGGTTCGATCAAGGACCGTCCGGCCCTGCACATGATCGAGGCGGCCGAGCGCGACGGGCTGCTCACCCCCGGTTGCACGATCCTGGAGCCGACCTCGGGCAACACCGGCATCGCGTTGGCGATGGCGGCCAAGCTCAAGGGCTATCAAATCGTCTGCGTGATGCCGGAGAACACCTCCGAGGAGCGCCGCGAACTGCTGCGCATGTGGGGCGCGCGGATCATCGGGTCGCCCGCGGCGGGTGGCTCCAACACGGCGGTCCGGGTGGCCAAGGAACTCGCGGCCGAGAATCCCGACTGGGTGATGTTGTACCAGTACGGCAATCCGGCCAATCCGGACGCGCACTACGCCACGACCGGCCCCGAACTGCTCGAGGACCTGCCCACGATCACCCACTTCGTGGCCGGTCTGGGCACCACCGGCACGCTGATGGGGGTCGGCCGCTACCTGCGCGAGAAGGTCCCGGGAGTGACCATCGTGGCGGCCGAACCGCGCTACGACGACGTCGTGTACGGCCTGCGCAACCTCGACGAGGGCTTCGTGCCGGAGCTGTACGACGCCGACGTGCTGACCACGCGCTATTCGGTGGGCTCCGCCGACGCGGTCCGGCGTACCCGGGAACTGCTGGAGAAGGAAGGCATCTTCGCGGGCATCTCGACCGGCGCGGTGCTGCACGCGGCCCTCGGGATCGCGCGCAAGGCGGTCAAGGCGGGGGAGTCGGCCGACATCGCCTTCGTGATCGCGGACGCGGGTTGGAAGTATCTGTCCACCGGCATCTACACGGCCGAGAGCACGGAGGCCGCGGTGGAGGGTCTTCAGGGTCAGCTTTGGGCTTGAGTAGCGTGGTCCGAGGCTCCGACTGAGCCTTTGTGCCGGGTCTTCTTCGTGCCGGGTCTTCTTCGATCGCCCCCGGGCCGCCTTCGGGCGCCGGGGGCGTTCGGTTTTTCGGGGGTGTGCCGCGGGTGGGCCGTGGTGGCGCGCTCCGGCGGGCTTGGCTGCGGGGCACGCGCACGTGCGGCTGCCGCTCACGGAGGCGGTTGAGGCGCATCGGGTGGTGGACAGCGACAAAGGGGATCGCTTCGGGTCGTGCGGGGGACGGCTGCTCGCGGCCGATGGGGCATCCGGGACGGGCGGACCCGGGTTCAGGGGGGACGGGCCAGGACGTGCCGGTGGGTGGGCCGTGCCGGACGGTCTGCGTGCCGCCGGTCGTGCGCAAGGTCGTTGCATCGGCGGAGGCCCATACCGGCGTCCCCCCGCGTCGCATGCTCATCGATGTCGTCGCGGTTCATCGCCGAGTTTGAAGAACTCGGTGATGTCGGGGGCGGCGACGAACTTGCGCATGGCACTCCTGGAGCGCGAGGCGCTTGGGAATCGGTCAGGTGGGGAGGCCGGATTGGGCGGCGAGGGTGGTCAGGGCCTGCTGTAGGGCCTGACGGGCGGCGGGGGTCAGGTGGGCGGTGAGGGCCTCGTCGAGGATGTGGGCGGCGGTGGTGCACTCGGCGAGGAGGGTATGGCCGTGGTCGGTGAGGGTCAGGACTTGGCGGCGGCGGTCGGCGGGGTCGCGTTCGCGGCGGATCGCGCCGAGCTCTTCGAGTTGGTCGGCGAGGCTGACCACCAGGCTGGGTGCGACCCCCATCGTGCGGGCGATCTCCTGCTGTGAGTCGGCGGCGCCGGCGGCCAGGACCGCCATCAGGCCGACCTGTTTGGGTTTGAGGCCGTACGCCTGGACCTGTTCGGTGAAGCGCTCGGTGACGATCGCGCCGATGGTGCCCAGGCGGAACGTGACCGTGCTCGTCAGCGGACCCTGACCCTTGACATCTTTCATGGTTTGCATAATAACCTGGGAGAATCATTCAGAGTTCGAATCATTCAGGGAGTGAAGTCATGCGGCGTGCGGTGCTGCTTCTCAATGCGGTGATGGCGCTGGGCTCGGCGGGCTCGGCGGTGCTCGGCATGGTCGACCCGGGGATCCTGTCGGTGCCCGGGACCGAGGTGAGCGACGGAATGCACATGTACGCGCAGGCGTACGGCGTTCGCGCCGTCCCGCTCGCCGCGGGCCTGCTCTACCTCCTCGCCCGGCGCGCCGACCGGGGCCTGACGCCGATCCTGGTCGTGGCCGGCGTCGCGCAACTGGGCGACGCGATGATCGGGATCGAACAGGGCATCACCGGCATGGCGATCGGCGGCAGCCTGGGCGCGACCGTGCACCTCGCTTCCGCGTGGTGGCTCTCCCGTCCGCCCGCCCGCGTATTCGCCGCCGGCGCGATCAACGCCGGCTGAGCCGCTCGCGCGTCGGGGCAACGGGCCGACCCACCGCGGGGTCACCGGTTCGTTCTGGACATCGCGACAACTCGTCCACCGGCCCGCCCCGTTGCCGGCCGGCGACGCCGAAACGACGGGGCGGCCGCCCACACACGCGGCCGCCCCGACCGCGACGCCAACTCGGCACACCCCCCGGCGCGTCAGCGCCGACGACTTGATCGTCGACCAGTGATCGACGAGCTTGCGAAGAGAGCGGCGGGGCCGCCGGTTCGCGCGTAGCGCGTTCATCCGTGCCCACGAGCGGTGGAACCGCCGGTTCGCGCGTAGCGCGTTTGATCAGGCGGCCGGAGGCCGCGTGGCGAAGCCGCCTCGCGCGCAGCGCGGTTGGATATGACGTCGGTCACCCCCATGCCCGTTGTGCACCGGGACGTACCCCTCCTCTGCGTACTCTCAGGGGGTGGCATTCGCATCCAACGACGCGCCGATCGGGATTTTCGACTCGAGCTTTGGTGGCCTGACCGTGGCCAGGGCCGTGCTCGACCAGCTTCCGAACGAGCCGATCCGCTATCTCGGCGACACCGCGCGGCAGCCCTACGGGCCGAGGCCGATCGCGGAGGTTCGTCGGTACGCGCTGGAATGCCTGGACCGGCTCGTGGACGAGGGCGTGAAACTCCTGGTCATAGCCTGCAACAGCGCGTCCGCCGCGATGTTGCGGGACGCGCGCGAGCGGTACGCGGTGCCGGTCGTCGAGGTGATCAAGCCGGCCACCCGGCGTGCCGCGGCGGCAACTCGCAACGGGCGGGTCGGGGTGATCTCGACCCAGGCCACGAAGACCTCGATGGCCTACGAGGACGCGTTCGCCGCCGCACCGCACATCAACCTCACCACCCAGGCGTGCCCGCGCTTCGTCGAGTTCGTCGAGCGCGGGGTGACCAACGGCGACGAACTGCTCAAGGTCGCCCGGGGTTACCTCGACCCGGTCGTGTCCGAGGGCGTGGACACCCTCATCCTCGGCTGCACGCACTACCCGCTGCTCACCGGTGTCATCTCCTACGTCGTGGGGGAGCAGGTCACGCTGATCTCCAGCGCGGAGGAGACCGCGAAGGACGTCTACCGCGCACTCGCGGCCGGCGGCCTGATGCGTGACACCGGACGGGCCGCGCCCGAGCACCAATTCCTCACCACGGGCGATCCCGCCCAGTTCCGCGACGTGGGTCGCCGGTTCCTCGGCCCCGAACTCGCGCACGTCGACGCGCTCGGAGCCCTCACGTGAAACTCACCGTCGTCGGCTGCTCCGGCAGCTTCCCCGGACCGGACAGTCCCTGCTCGTGCTACCTCCTGGAAGCCGACGGGGTCCGCATCCTGATCGACCTCGGCAACGGCGCGCTCGGCGCGCTGCAACGGCACACCACGCTCGGCTCGATCGACGCGGTGCTGCTCAGCCATCTGCACGCGGACCACTGCCTCGACCTCGCCTGCTACTTCGTGGCCCGCAAATACTGCCCGTCCGGCGAACTGCCCCGGCTGTCGGTGTACGGACCGGCCGACACGCACGAGCGGATCGCGCGCGCGTACGACGTCGAGGGCGCCATCGACAACGGGCGGATGGGCGACGTGTTCGACTTCCGCACGGTGGTCACCGGCACCTTCGAGGTCGGCCCGTTCCGGATCACCGCCGACCGCATGCCGCATCCCGTGGAGTCGTACGCCTACCGGATCGAGGCCGGCGGCCGGTCGCTGGTCTACTCCGGCGACACCGGGGTCAGCGACGACCTGGTCCGGATCTCGCGCGGCGCCGACCTGCTGCTGTGCGAGGCGTCGTTCGAGCACGGCCGGGAGAATCTGCCGCATGTGCACCTGAACGGCCGCCAGGCCGGCGAACACGCCGAACGGGCGGGCGTGGGAAGGCTGTTGCTTACCCACATCCCGCCGTGGACGAGCCGCGGGCGCAATCTCGAGGACGCCCGCAAGACCTTCACCGGCGCCGTCGAGCTGGCCCTGCCGGACGCCTCGCACACGGTCTGAGCCCGCCCGGGTGTCCGGTCCGAAGGGGTGTGTGCCACCGCTTAGGCTGGGTCCATGTCACGAGTAGACGGCCGTACCCCCGACCAGCTTCGCCCGGTCACGTTCCAGCGCAAGTGGCTCGACCACGCCGAGGGCTCGGTCCTCGTCGAGTTCGGCCGTACCCGTGTCCTGGTTGCCGCAAGCGTCACCGAAGGCGTGCCGCGCTGGCGCAAGGGCAGTGGGGAGGGCTGGGTCACCGCCGAGTACTCGATGTTGCCGCGCGCCACCCACACGCGCGGTGATCGCGAGTCGGTCAAGGGCCGGATCGGCGGGCGTACGCACGAGATCTCGCGGCTGATCGGCCGTTCGCTGCGCGCGGTGATCGATACCAAGGCGCTCGGCGAGACCACGATCCACCTCGACTGCGACGTGCTCCAGGCGGACGGCGGCACCCGGACCGCGGCGATCACCGGCGCGTACGTCGCGCTGGCCGACGCGGTGACCTGGGCGCGCGAGCACAAGCTCACCCGCAAAGGCGCCAACCCGCTGGTCGGTTCGGTGGCGGCGGTCAGCGTCGGGATCATCGACGGCGTGCCGATGCTCGACCTTCCCTACGAGGAGGACGTTCGGGCCGACACCGACATGAACATCGTGTGCACCGGTGACGGACGCTTCGTCGAGGTGCAGGGCACCGCGGAGAAGGAGCCCTTCGATCGCGCGCTGCTGAACAACCTGCTCGACCTCGGTGCGCGGGGCTGCGAGGAACTGACGGTGCTTCAGCAGCTCGCGCTGGAGTCCTGAGCCGAACCGATACGGCAACCGTCCGGGCGCGACCGCGAATTCGCTTTCCCGGGCATACCACTGCAAATGGTGGTCACGTGCCGGTTGCGAGTGTCACGTACGCGCAACCGGCACGCACCGGGTGTGCCACGGTCGGCCCGGCGCGGGCCCGGTCACCAGTACGGTCATGGCATCTGGTCATCCCGATCAGCACCCGCCACGACCGGGCCGATCAGCCCGTCCCTGACGAGGAGCTCCATGTTCCGCGCCACGTTCCGTCCCCGCCGGGTCCTGCGCACCACGATCGCGGCCACCGCCATGGCGGGCGCGCTGTTCGCCACCGTCGCGTGCGAGCAGGCGCAGCAGGCCATCTCGTGTGCCGAACTGGCCACCAACCTGACCAACGACATCTCCAACCTGAGCAATGTGCTCAACGATCCGGCCGCTGCCCGGAAGTCGCTCGACAACCTGCAGAAGACCTTGGACGACAAGACCAAGGACCTGGACTCGGACGACGCCAAGAACGCCGCGAACAGCCTCGGCGACGTGATCACCCAGCTCAGCACCAAGGCCGCCAACGGTGACAGCCTGGGCGCGAGCGACGTGCAGCCGCTGATCAACGGCGCGAAGAACCTGACCACGATCTGCGTCAAGTAACCGGTCCGCGAGGGCGGCCCGGATTCGATCCGCGGCCGCCACGAGTCCTAGGCTTGCCGTATGAGCCGTCTCGTACTCGCCACCCGCAACGCCAACAAGGTCGTCGAGCTCCAGCAGATCCTCCGGGACGTCGGGCTCGACGTCGAACTCGTCGGCATGGACGCCTACCCGGACGTCCCCGACGTGCCCGAGACCGGCCTCACCTTCGCGGCCAACGCCCTGCTCAAGGCCCACGCCATCGCGCGGGCCACGGGGCTCCCGGCGATCGCCGACGACTCGGGCCTGTGCGTGGCCGCGCTCAACGGCATGCCCGGTATCTTCTCCGCGCGTTGGGCCGGCACGCACGGCGACGACGCGGCCAACCTGCGGTTGCTGCTCGCGCAACTGTCCGACATCGCGGACGAACACCGCGCCGCGTGGTTCGCCTGCGCGGCGGCGCTCGCGCTGCCGGACGGCACCGAGCGGGTGGTCGAGGGCCGGTTCGAAGGCACCTTGACCCGCGAGCCGCGCGGCACCGGCGGCTTCGGATACGACCCGATCCTCCTGGTCGCCGACGACACTCGCACCGCCGCCGAGCTGACCGCCGCCGAGAAGAACGCGATCAGCCACCGGGGCAAGGCGTTTCGTGCCCTGGCGCCGATCGTCTCCGAACTGATCGGCTGACGACCGGGCGGGGGTCGGGCCGACGGGTCGCGCCGAATCCGACCTCTGCGCCGAGGCCGACGCCGGCGTCGTGGTCGGGTGGCCTGTCTCGTCGCCGTCTTGTCGCCCGTCTCGGCGACCACTTCGATGTTCGGCCCGCCGCTCCGGAATGCGCGTCGCCCCAGCCGCGCTGTCGAGGCAATCCGCGCGTGGACCGTGTCGGTGCGTGCCCCGCTGCCCCATCGCCATCGCTCTGCCGGGAATCGGCAAGGTTGGTAGCGTTTTCCTGGCTGCTATTCGGCAACGTGGTGGGGCCTCGGGGGGACGCGGCGTGAAGAGCGACGACGGGATACCTGTCGAGTTCGTGGGTGGATGGGCCGAGTTGTTGCGGGAGGTTTCCGCGACCGGACGGCTGCTGCGGCGGGCCGAGTTGCACGCGCTGGCCGAGATGGGGGAGCGGGCCGGGGAGGCCGGGTACGACTGGCGTCCGCTGGTCGGGCTGTATCTGCGCGAGACGCGTCGGGCCTGGGGGACGCTGCCGGGCATCGGTCGGGCGGCGAGTGTGACCGAGGCGGCCCGGGGCGGGGACGCGGCGCTGGCCGCTTTGGACGCGGCGATCGCCGCGCTCGGCGCCGGCCACGAGCACGCGCGACGGCTGGCGGTCCGCCAGGAGGAGGCCGCGCGGCGCGAGTTCATCGACGACCTGCTGTACGGGCGCAGCGACCTGGGTCGGCTGGCCGAGCGTGCCGAACGCTTCGGGCTGCGGCTGGCCCGGACGCACGTGGTCGCGGTCGCCGTGGGTGGGACGGACTATGACGAGGCGCACCCCCTGGTCCGCCGGGTCGAGCGCGAGCTGATCGGGCGGTTCGGCGAACGGGACGTGTTGCTGACCACCAAGGACGGCCGGCTCGTGTGCGTCGCGGCGGACGACGAGCAGTCGGTGCTGACCGCGTTTGCGAAGTACGCGACGGCCGGCGGCGCGGGCCGCGAGGGCGCCGACCGGGTCGCACTGGGCCGGCCGCACGCCGGTGCGGGCGGCGTGGTGCTCTCCTACGAGGAGGCGCTGGGCGCGCTCGACCTGGCCGTGCGGCTGGATCTGCCCGGGACCGTGCTCGACGCGGCCGATCTGCTGGTCTTCCCGGTGTTGATGCGCGACCGCGCGGCGATGTCCGACCTGGTTCGCAGCGCGCTGGGGCCGCTGGTGCAGGCGCGTGGCGGCGCGGTCCCGCTCCTGGAGACGATCACCGCGTGTGCGGCGGCGGGTTACGTCAACGCCGAGGCCGCGCGCCGGTTGCGGATCAGCGTACGCACACTCTCCTACCGGCTGGAGCGGATCCGGACGCTGACCGGATACGACCCCGGCGACGCGATCCAGCGCTACACCCTGGAGACCGCAGCGCTGGGCGCCCGGATCCTGGGCTGGCCCAGTACTCCGCTCTGACCGCTTTTCCCGGAGTCCGTAGCCGGACGTCACGAAGGCGTCAACACTGCCGGCATCCGGCAATGTGCGGGCGTGCCGGCCGGTGCCGCGATGTCGGCGCACGAGGGGCCGAGGGGGTGGGACGGTGGGGGATTTCGTGCGGGCGGCACTGGCGTTTCCGGCCGTCCTGTTCAGCTTCGCGCTCGTCGTGGTGGCGGCCTACTGGCTGCTGGTGCTGCTCGGCGGTGTCGCCGTGGGTCATGGGGATCACGGGGATGGTCAGTATGGCGGGCCCTGGGCCCACGGGGGTCATGACGGTCACGGTGAGCACGTGGGTCACGGGGACCACGACCCACGCGACACCGCCGGCGTACCGATCACCGTGACGATCTCGCTCGCGATCGCGGTGACCTGGTTCGGCTGTCTGGTCGGTACCGCGCTGACCGACCGCTGGTGGTTGCGCGCCGCGACGCTCCCCGCGGCGCTCGCGCTGGGCCTGCTCACCGCTCGCTCGACACGCGCGCTGGTCCGACGCTTCCTGCCACCCGAACGCCCGGCCCTGCGGGCCGACTTCGTCGGCCGTACCTGCCTGATCCGGACCGGGCGGGTGGGCCACGACTTCGGTCAGGCCGAGGTCCGGGCCTTGGACGGATCGACCGCGATCCTCCAAGTGCGCACGGACGAGCACGGGTTGGTGTCCGGCAGCACCGCGCTGATCTTCGACTACGACGCGGCGGGCGAGTTCTTCCGGGTGACCGGCTACGACAGCGCGCTGGACCCGGACCGAACCGCGAGCTGAACGCGCGCCGTTCGTCGCTTGCGGCCTGCCGCCTGCCGCCTGCCGCCTGCCGCATCCCGTTCACCGTTCGCCAGTCGCGGCGCCGAAGTCGTCCGCGCGCACACCAACGTCCCGCTCTATCGAGGGATCTCACTGATGGATGCCATCACCGTGGGTATCGGTGTGCTCGTCGCCGTCGTCCTGCTCGTCGTACTCGTCGTGCTCCTCGCCGTGACCCGGCTCTACCGCAAGGTGTCGCAGGGCCAGGCACAACAGGCTGGCCGAGCGGCTCCTGCCGGTGCTCGACGACGCCGAGGTCGACACACTCGTGGACGACCACTACACGGCGCAGGCACAGACGCTGACCACCGATGCCGAGGCCAACCTGCTCAAGCTGGCCGAACTGCGCGGCCTGCTCGGCCCGGCGGACCGGGAACGCTGGGCCGAGGTGAAGCGGGCCTACCGGGCGGGCCGGGCCTGAACCGGGGAGGACGCGAGGCTCGGCTCGGCGGCGGGTACCCCCGCCTCGGGTGCGATCGCCGGTTCCGGAATCCAGGCCGGGGTGAGCACGCCGTACAGCGTCCAGCCCAGGCGGGTGTACAACGCCCGGCCGGCAGGGGTGGCGACCAGCACCCCGGTGCGGGCGCCGCGCTCGGCGGCGGCGTCGCCGAGCGCGGTCATCAGCACGCTGCCCAGCCCTCGACGCCGGTGCGCCGGGTCGGTCCGGATCTGGTCGGCCACGGCCGTCTCCCCGGTGACCCCGATTCGCCCGCTCGCGGCGACCGCGCCGTCGCCGGCGAGCAACCGCACGAACACGACCGCGCCCACCGGCTCGACCTCGATCGTGTACCCGCTCGGCGGGACCACCGCGGCCTGCCGCAGGGGCCCGGTCATCACGTACTCCGGATCGCCGATCGTCCACGCGGGCGTCAGTTCGGGGCCGATCCGCTCGGGCGGGCCGAAGCTCTTGATCCAGGTGCCGGGATCGGTCCGGGTCCGGGCCGTCTCGGCCACGTGCCCGACGTCGTGCAACACGTAGCGCACGCGGTGCTCGGGCAATCCGACGTCGAGCCGGAAGCCGCCCGCCGCCTCGACCGGCGCGGGTACCGATCGGGCCGCCGCCCAACCGGTGACCCAGGCCCGGATCAGTTCGGCGGTGGATATGGACCGCTCCCGGTCGATGGTGCTCACGGCTTCTCCCGACGGATCGGCGACTGGAACCCGGAAAGCGTATTGCAAGCGACTTGCAATAAGGCCGGCAGACTCCTGACGCTTCGTCATACAACGGTAAGCAGCGGATTCCCCCGTCCAGGACACGTGCGGGTCAGGATGGAGGAACTGTTCCGCGAACCGATTTTCCCGAGCGTGAGGTGGCGTCGTGCGGCGTTCTGGATGGCCCGGTGCCGCGTTGGCGGGCGTGCTCTCGGCGGCCGTGGCGGTCGGCGTGGCCGAGGCGATCGCGGCGTTCGTGCGACCGGAGGCCACACCGTTCGTGACGATCAGCGGCGCGGTCACCGACCGGGCGCCGCAGGGGCCGCGCGAATGGGCGATCCGCACCTTCGGGACCGCGGACAAGGCGTTCCTGCTGACCGTGATCACCGTGCTGCTCGCGCTGTTCGCCGCCGGACTCGGTGTGCTCGCCACCCGGCGGCTGCGCTACGGGATCGTCGGCGTGCTCGCGCTCGGTGCCTTCGTGGCCTGGACCGCCGTCGACCGCCCCTCGTACACACCCGCCGACCTGGCCCCGGTGCTGGTCGGCACGCTGTTCGGGATGCTCGCGCTGATCCTGTCGACCCGGCCCGACCTGGTCGACCGACGCCCGCTCGCCCGCCCGCTGCCGGGCGCGTCCGAGGACGACGTGCGCGAACCGGCCCCGGACACCTCGCGCCGTACGGTGATCCTGGTCGGCGCCGCCGCGGTCGCCGCGGTGACCGGGTTCGGCGGACGGATGCTCCAGCACGCCCGGTTCAACGCGGAGCGGTCCCGCGCGTCCGTCGCGGGGAACCTGCCCGCGCCGATCAGCGCGGCCGCGCCGGCCGGCCCCGGCCTGATCGAGCCCGGCCTGACCCCGTACCTGACCTCGAACGCCGACTTCTACCGGATCGACACCGCGTTCACCGTGCCGCAGCTTCGGGCCGAGGACTGGCAGTTGCGTATCCACGGCCTGGTGGACCGGGAAATCCGGCTGGACTACCCGCAGTTGCGGGCCCGCCTCGCGATCGAGCGGGACATCACGCTGGCCTGCGTGTCCAACGAGGTCGGCGGCGACCTGATCGGCAACGCCCGCTGGCTGGGCACCCCACTGGCCGACCTGCTGCGCGAGGCGGGAATCCGGCCCGGTGCCGATCAGATCGTCTCCAGATCGCCGGACGGCATGACGATCGGCACGCCGCTGCGCGAGGTGCTCGACGGGCGTGACGCGATGCTGGCGTACGCGATGAACGGCGAGCCGCTGCCGATCAAGCACGGCTTCCCGGTCCGGATGGTGGTTCCGGGACTGTACGGCTACGTGTCCGCGTGCAAGTGGATCGTGGACTTGGAGGTGACCCGGTTCGACGCGTTCAGCGCCTACTGGGTCAAGCTCGGCTGGGCCCGGCAGGCCCCGATCAAGACCCAGTCGCGGCTGGACACGCCCAGGGACGAGGGCACCGTGAACGCCGGCCGGGTTCCGGTCGCCGGCGTCGCGTGGGCGCAACACCGGGGCATCGCCGCGGTCGAGATCCAAGTCGACGAGGGCCCGTGGCAGCCCGCCGAGCTCGCGCCGCAGACCACCACCGACACCTGGCGCCAATACCGCTGGATGTGGGACGCGACGCCGGGCAGGCACGTACTGCGGGTGCGGGCCACGGACGGCACCGGCGCGGTACAGACCGCCAAGAACGCCGACGTGGTCCCCGACGGCGCGACCGGCTACCACCGGATCGGCGTCACGGTGCGGTGAACGGCGCGACTTCGGGCCGCCCGACGCGAACCACGCCGCGGCGGGCCGGGCCCTTCGGGGAAGGCCACCGATACCGGCCGGGTCGCCCCCACGACCCGGCCGGTGCCGCTCACTCCTCGATCAGTCCCCACGCCTTTGCGATCAGCTCGTACGAGCGGATCCGCGCGTCGTGGCCGTATACGTTGCTGATCACCATCAACTCGTCCACCTTGGTGCGCTCGCGCAGTTCGCGCATGCCGGCCCGCACCTCGGCCAGGTCGCCCGAGATGTGCTGGCGCCGGTAGTTCGCCACGAACTCCCGCTCGGCGGGCGTCCACGGGTAGGCCTCGGCCTCCTCCGGCGACGGCATCCGACCGGGGTTGCCGCCGCGCAGCCGCAACATCGACAACGCCTGGGACAACGCGAGCCGCTCGGCCTCCTCGTGCGTGTCGGCCGCGATCACCCCGGCCGCGATCATCGAGTACGGCTCCTTGAGCGACTCGGAGGGCTGGAACGACTCGCGGTACAACTCGAGCGCGGGCAGCGTGTGCTGCCCGCTGAAGTGATGCGCGAACGCGAACGGCAGGCCCAGGATCCCGGCCAACTGCGCGCTGTAGCCGCTGGACCCCAGCAGCCACACCGGTGCCTCGGCGGACGCGAACTCGCCTCCCGCCTCGATCCCGGACGCGGGACCGGGCACCGCGTGCATCCGCGCGTACGGGTGGTCCGCCGCGAACGACCCGGTGACGAACCCGATCAGCTCGCCGAGCGCCTGCGGGAACTCCTCGACCGACTCGGCCCCGCCGCCGCGCCGCAGCGCGCGCATGGTGACCTGATCGGTGCCCGGGGCCCGGCCGATGCCGATGTCGATCCGCCCGGGATGCAGCGCTTGGAGCGTGCCGAACTGCTCGGCGACCACGAGCGGCGCGTGGTTGGGCAACATCACGCCGCCCGAGCCCAGCCGCAGGGTCGAGGTGTGCGCGGCCAGGTGGGCGAGCAGCACCGGCGGCGACGAACTGGCGATGCCGGGCATGTTGTGGTGTTCCGCCACCCAGAACCGGTGGAATCCCCATCGCTCGGCCAGCTTCGCCAACTCGGTGCTCGTACGCAGCGCCTCGGTCGCCGAGTACCCGGTTCCCACCGGCGCCACGTCCAGTACCGACAACTTCACAGCGTCCACTCCGCGTCCCTCTTTCTCGCCCGTTTCCCGCCCACCCGATTGCGCTCCGGTGCTTTGAGTTGCAACCCGCGGGCACTGCGCGCTGTTCCAGGGCTCAGGCGTGCAGACGATCACACGGGGCATAAAGGACAGTCGGAAAGATCATGGACTGGATGCCATACAGGTCTTGACCCATTCCAATTTCGGACCCAGGTTGGAATCGGCGCTCCAAGACCCGGCACGTGAACCACACGAAAGGGACACTGGCGATGACCGAACGCCCGACCACCACGACCGACGCGGGTATCGCGGCCCCGAGCGACGAGTTCTCGCTCTCCGTCGGACCCGACGGCCCGTTGCTGCTCCAGGACCACTACGTCATCCAGAAGATGGCGCAGTTCAACCGTGAGCGGGTGCCGGAGCGGGTGGTGCACGCGAAGGGGGGCGGCGCCCACGGGATCTTCCAGGTCACCCGGGACGTCAGCCAATTCACCAAGGCGGACCTGTTCCAGCCCGGTCGCGAGACGCCGATGTTCATCCGCTTCTCGACGGTCGCCGGTGAGCTCGGGTTCCCCGACACCGTGCGCGACCCGCGCGGCTTCGCGATCAAGTTCTACACCCGGCACGGGAACTACGACCTGGTCGGCAACAACACGCCGATCTTCTTCATCCGGGATCCGAGCAAGTTCTCCGACTTCATCCACTCGCAGAAGCGCCGGTCGGACACCCACCTGCACGACCACAACATGCAGTGGGACTTCTGGACGCTCTCGCCCGAGTCCGCGCACCAGGTCACCTTCCTGATGTCCGACCGGGGCACCCCGAGGACGTGGCGCAACATGCACGGCTTCGGCAGCCACACCTTCATGTGGGTCAACGCCGGCGGCGAGAATTTCTGGATCAAGTACCACTTCCTGACTGACCAGGGCATCGAGAACTTCACCGACGCCGAGGCCGCCGCGCAGGCCGGCGAGGACCGCGACTTCCACATCCGCGACCTGCGCGACGCGATCACCGGCGGCGACCACCCGTCCTGGACGCTGCACGTACAGGTGATGCCGTTCGAGGACGCCGCGAACTACCGGTTCAACCCGTTCGACCTGACCAAGGTGTGGCCGCACGGCGACTACCCGCTGATCGAGGTCGGCCGGATGACCTTGAACCGCAACCCCTCGGACTACTTCGCCGAGGTCGAGCAGGCCTCGTTCGAACCGGCCAACCTGGTGCCCGGGATCGGCGCGAGCCCGGACAAGATGCTCCAGGGCCGGTTGTTCAGCTACCCGGACACGCACCGCTACCGGATCGGCCCGAACTACCTCCAGCTGCCGATCAACCGCCCGATCGTGCCGGTCCACTCGTACAACAAGGACGGCGCGATGCGGTTCGAGAACTACGGCGACCCGGTGTACGCGCCGAACAGCTACGGCGGCCCGGTGGCGAATCCGGAGTTGTACACGGACGAGAACTACGCGGTCACCGGCGAGATCATGCGCTCCGCCTACAGGCCGCACGCCGAGGACGACGACTTCGGTCAGCCCGGCACGCTGTGGCGCCACGTGATGTCCGAGACGGACCGGGAGCACCTGGTCGCCAACATCGTCGGGCACATGAAGAGCGATGGGCCGGTGAGCGCCGAGGTGCTGCCCCGGGTGATCGATTACTGGACGAAGGTCGACGCCGACCTGGGCGCGCGTGTCTCGAAGGGCTTCAACGGCGGCTGACGCCGTTCGGGCCGGGCGAACCACCCAGGCGCCGCCCGGCCCGGGCGGTCCCTCGGCATGTTCGATCGCCGGCGCGGCTCGGCCGATTCCGGCCTGCCGTCCGGCGCCCGGTCACGCGGCGCCGGCCTGCCAGACCGCTCCCGAGCCGGCCGGCACCAGGGCCAGACTCTGTTGGCCCTTGACCTGGTCGGCCAGCCCCAGCGCGGAGCCGTTGCGGGCGAGCAGCACCACCCCGGAGCCACTGGTCTGCGGCTTCCACAACTGGGTGTCGCCGCGGCCGCAGTCGTCCTGATAGGCCCGGGCCCCTCGACCGTCCGCCACCTCCAGGCACTTGTGCGAGTCCGCCGACTGCAACCGGACGAAACCGCCGCCGGCGTCGCGCACCACCCATTGCTGGTTCGCCTTGCCCGGCCCCGCCGGGTACACGATCACCGGTGCGCGATCCCGGTCGCTGCCGCCGCTCACGTCCATCGCCCGGCCGTCCGCCAGGGTCAGCACGTAGCGCTTGCCCGAGGCCAGGACCGGCTTGGCGGACGCGCTCTTGGACGGCGACGGTGACGCCGAGGTCGGCGCGGCGGTGGTCGGCGGCGCCGTGGTTATCTGCGCCGCGACCGCGGCGGGCGGGCTCGGGGAGGAGCCGCTCGGGCCGGGCGTGGTCGCCGACGCGCCGGCGGCCTTGCCGTCGCCGCCGCCGAACACCCCGACCAGGCCGCCGCCCAGGAAACCCATCAGCGCGACCGCGCACAGCGCCGCTATCCAGATCCGACGTCGCGGCATCTGTCCCTCTCCTCATGGCCGGCTCTTCGTGCGGATCGGGTCATCCTGGCAGAAGAGTTCATCCCAAGGGGTGAGTCGCTCGGTGCGAGTGGGTGCGTTCCGGGCGTGCGAAAGCGCCGCCGGAGGACAAAACCGCCGGGTGGCGAGTCGGCTCACCACCCGGCGGTACGGCTGTTCGGAGATCTCTCGGCGGTCATGCGGCGGTGCTCTCGTGGCGCCCGTGCGGTGGTCGTTCCCAGGGCTGGGGCGGGGTACCGGGCCTTGTTCTAGAGGTAGAGGCCGGTGGCCTCGCCCGAGACCTCGATGCGCTCGGCGGCGACCGCGTGCAGATCGCGTTCGCGGAGCAGGACGTACGGGACGCCGCGCACCTCGACCTCGGCGCGCTCCTCGGGGTCGTACAGGACACGATCGCCCGGTTCGACGGTGCGGACGTTCTGGCCGACCGCGACCACCTCGGCCCACGCCAGCCGCTTGCCGACCTGTGCGGTCGCGGGGATCAGGATGCCGCCGCCGGAGCGGCGCTCACCCTCCGCCGCGTCCTGGCGGACCAGGACACGGTCGTGCAGCATGCGGATGGGCAGCTTCTCGCCGAGATGGTGGGCGGTGTTGCTCGAAGACTGGGACCTGTCGGAACTCACGCTTCGACAAGCTACCCGTCCGACGCCGAACGTGCGTCACCGGGAGGTGTGGTGTTCCGATCCGTTCGGCGTCGATTCGGCCTCGGCCGGGCCCGGGTCCGGTCCCGGACCGGACCCGGCGGACGTGCCCGGGGTCGACGCGGCCGGGCTCAGCGCTTCTTCTTGCCCTTGCCGGGCTTGACGTTCTTGTCCGCCTTGCCCCGGCTCTTCACCAGGACGACCAGCAGGAGCAGCCCCGCCACCCCACCCGCGAGCGGCACGATGCGCTCCTTGCGCGGCGCGCCCGTGTCGCTGTCGATGAACTGGGCCCGCACCTTGTCCTTCGCGCGCGCCGCGACGTTGGCCGGCTTCACCCGGTCGACGATCTCGTCCAGCGTCACCGCCAGGCTGGCCCGGGCCGCCTCGATGTCCCGCTCGATCTGCTGCGGCGAGCGCCGGTCCGGCTGGTCGCCGCCGGTGTGCTTGTCGGCGGCCTTCCCGTCCTTGTGCTCGGCGTTCGAAACGTCAGCCTTGTGCGCACCGTTCACCGACTCCACCCGACTCCGCTCAGCGTGTGCCGTCACCGGACGGCCCAACGCCGCCCGGCCTTCCCGCTCCAACTCCGCCGGAGACAGTTCCCGCCCGTGGTCGCTCACAACCCGTCCTCTCCGGCCCCTGCGCTCGTGTGTTCCCCAAGTCTGTCAGGTACATCCCCGCACCCGTGTCAACCGGGTGTCGTGGCGCCGGCGGGCGGCCCGGGAGCGGTCAGGCCGGGACCGACGACGGGTCGAACCCGTACGGCAGTTCCAGTCGGTGGGCGGCCATCAGGTCGCGATCCAGGAGCAGCTCGCGGGTGCCGCCGTCGGCGACCACGACGCCGCCCGCCAGCACCGTCGCGCGCGGACACAGTTCCAACGCGTAGGGCAGGTCGTGGGTCACCATCAGTACGGTGACATCGAGCGAACGGAGTACCTCGGCCAGTTCGCGCCGGCTCGCCGGGTCCAGGTTCGAGGACGGCTCGTCCAGGACCAGGATCTCCGGCTCCATCGCGAGCACCGTGGCCACCGCGACCCGGCGGCGCTGGCCGTAGCTGAGGTGGTGCGGCGGCCGATCGGCGAAGCCGGCCATGCCCACCCGGGCCAGCGCGTCCTGTACGCGCTCCTCCAGCGCGGCGCCGCGCAGGCCCAGGTTGGCCGGGCCGAACGCGACGTCCTCGCGGACGGTGGGCATGAAGAGCTGGTCGTCCGGGTCCTGGAAGACGATGCCGACCCGGCGGCGGATCTCGCGCAGATGCTCCTTCGCCACCGGCAGACCGGCCACCTCGACGGTGCCGGCCCCGGCGGTCAGGATGCCGTTGAGGTGCAGCACCAGGGTGGTCTTGCCGGCGCCGTTGGGGCCCAGCAGCGCGACCCGTTCGCCGCGCGCGATGGTCAGGTCGACGCCGTACAGCGCCTGGTGGCCGTCGGGGTAGGCGTAGGCGAGGCCGCGGACGACCAGCGAGGGGGCGGTGGCCGGGGTGTCACTCACCTGGGGACTCCGTTCATCGGGTCGGCGCCGTCGGTCGGCACATCGGGTCGGCGCCTCACAGGGTCAGCGCCGCCGCCCACACCGCGAGCGCCGCCGCCGGCAGTGCCGCGGCGGCGGCCCACTGGGCGCGGGTGGCCCGGGTGTCCAGGAGCACCGGCATGGTCCCGGTGTAACCCCGGCTGAGCATCGCCAGGTGCACCCGTTCGCCGCGCTCATAGGAGCGGATGAACAGCGCGCCGGCGGACTTGGCCACCACCGGGGTCTGGCGCAGGTCGCGCGCGAGGAAGCCGCGCGATTCGCGGGCGATCCGCATCCGGCCCATCTCGGCGGTGATCACCGCGCCGTAGCGCAGCATGAACGACATGATCTGGATCAGCAGCGGCGGCATCCGCAACTTCTGCAGGCCCAGGAGCAGGGCGCGCAGTTCGGTGGTGGCCGCGAGCAACACGCCCGCGACCACCCCCAGGGTGCCCTTGGCCATGATGTTCCAGGCGCCGAGCAGGCCGTCCCGGCTGAGCGACAGGCCCAGCACCTCGACGTGCGGCCCGTTCGCGACGAACGGCAACAGTACGGCGAAGCCCACGAACGGCAGCTCGACCAGCAGGCGACGCAGCAGGAATCCGGCGGGCACCCGGGCGAGCGCGGCGACCGCGGCGAGCAGCACGGCGTACCCGGCGAAAGCCCAGTAGGCATCCCGGGGTGTGGACACCGTGGCCACCACGAAACCGACCAGCGCGAGGAGCTTGCAGTGCGGCGGCAGCCGGTGGATCGGCGAGTCGCCGGGTCGGTGGAGCCGATGTCCGTGTCCCGCCGCCATGGTCAGGCCCCGGAACCGGCGGCGGAGTCGGCCGTGCGCGCGGTCGCCGGGTCGGTGCCGGTGGAGCGCTTGCGGACCAACCAGAACACGCCGGTGCCCACCAGCAGCGTGGCGCCGACGCCGATCACGCCGGCCAGGCCGCCGGAGAGCCGCTCGTTGTGCACCCCCTTGACGCTGTAGTCGGCCAGTGGGCCGTCCTTGAACTGGTGGTCCCGCTCCTTGGTGTCGATGCCCTTGTCGGCGGACACCTTCTCCAGGCCGTCCGGGCTCTGGCTCGCGTAGTAGCTGACGAAGCCGGCCAGCACCAGGGCGAGCAGGACGCCCGCGATCAGCAACGTGCGGGTACGGACGCGGGTCATCGGGGTCCCCCTGCCGAGCGCAGTTCGAGCGGGCGCGCGAGGCCGCGCGCGCCGTGGACGAGGTCGGGTCGCACCGCGAGCACGCTGGAGACGGTGGCCGCGGTGATGATCGCCTCGCCGATGCCGATCAGGACGTGCACGCCGATCATCGCGCCGGCCACCTTGCCGATCGACACGTCGGTGGTCCCGCCGATCGCGTAGAACGCGGTGAACACGCAGGCGGCGGCCGGTACCGACACCAGCGCGCCGACGAACGCGGCCACGGGTACGGACGAGTGCCGCACGGGCAGCAGGCCCAGCGCCAGGCGGAAGAGCCCGTAGCCGACCACGACGGTCACGATGCCCATGATGGTGATGTTCAGGCCGAGCGCGGTCAGGCCGCCGTCGGCGAAGAACAGACCCTGCATCAGCAGCACCACCGCCACGCACAACATGCCGGTGTACGGGCCGACCAGGATCGCGGCCAGGGTGCCGCCGAGCAGGTGGCCGCTGGTCCCGCCGGCGACCGGAAAGTTGAGCATCTGGACGGCGAAGACGAAGGCCGCGACCAGGCCGGCCAGGGGCGCGGTGCGTTCGTCCAGCTCGCGACGTGCGCCACGCAGGCCGACGGCGATCCCGGCGACCGCGACGACGCCCGCTCCCGCGGATACGGGGCCGTCGATGAACCCGTTGGGTATGTGCATGTGGCCCTCCCGAAATGCCGGATTCGGCTGTGGGATTTTATGGCCTTCGGCCGCAACTGCAAAAGCCTCGCAATTGGGTGATGGTGGCAACAGAGGGGCGCGCGCATGCTTCTTTGCCTCGCGTTGACGAATGACGCGCCGGTGGGACGCGCGTGCGTGCCGAGCGGCTCCGGGCCCGGACGGGTCCGACCGCAGCGCTAGCGTTGCGGCGTACGTGCCGAGCGATCCGAGGAGTTCTTCGTGAGCGACCGTCTTCAGGCGGGCGACACCGCCCCCGCCTTCACCCTGTCCGACGCCGACGGCAAGGACGTCTCGCTGTCCGACTACGCGGGCCGCAAGGTCATCGTGTACTTCTACCCGGCCGCGCTGACCCCGGGCTGCACCAAGCAGGCGTGCGACTTCACCGACAACCTGGACCTGCTCGCGGGCGCGGGCTACGACGTGGTCGGCATCTCGCCGGACAAGCCGGAGAAGCTCGGCAAGTTCCGGGAGAAGGAGAACCTCACGGTGACGCTGGTCGCCGACCCGGACAAGAGCACGCTGGAGGCGTACGGCGCCTTCGGCGAGAAGACCATGTACGGCAAGACGGTCAAGGGCGTGATCCGCTCGACGTTCGTGGTGGACGAGAACGGCAAGGTGGAGCGGGCGCTGTACAACGTCCGCGCGACCGGCCACGTGGCCAAGCTGATCAAGGACCTCAAGCTCGACGCGGCCTGAGGGCACACTCCGCTCCGCTCGGGGGTCCACGAGCCCCGATTCGCCCGATCTTCGGGTGGATCGGGGCTTTTTGCGTGGAAGCCTGTGTCGTGCCCCCTTTCGCGTGACCACCTGCCCCAACCTGGAGCGCGGGGGTGGTTCCAGGACGAGGGAGACAGGTGCGCGAGGAAGACATCACGGTCGTCGACGCCAAGACCGTGGACACCGCGGTCAAGGCGACCATGCTCGGCAATGCCATGGAGTGGTACGACTTCGGCATCTACGCCTACATGGCGGTCACGATCGGAAAGGTGTTCTTCCCTTCGGGAAACGACACCGCGCAGACGTTGTCCTCGTTCGCGACCTTCGCCGCGGCCTTCCTGGTCCGGCCGCTCGGCGGCTTCTTCTTCGGGCCGCTCGGCGACCGGATCGGGCGCAAGAAGGTGCTCGCGATCACGATGCTGATGATGGCGAGCGGCACGTTGTGCATCGGCCTGATCCCCAGCTACGGCACGATCGGCTTCGTCGCGCCGATCCTGCTGGTCCTGTTCCGGATGCTCCAGGGATTCTCGGCGGGCGGCGAGTACGGCGGCGCGAGTACGTTCATCGCCGAGTACGCGCCGGACAAGCGGCGCGGGTTCTACGGCAGCTTCCTGGAGTTCGGCACGCTGATCGGCTACATCCTGGCGGCGAGCCTGGTCACCCTGCTGACGGCGGTGCTCAGCGACCACGAGATGCGCACGTGGGGGTGGCGCATCCCGTTTCTGGTGGCGGGCCCGATCGGGGTGATCGGGCTGTACCTGCGGCTGCGGCTGGAGGAGTCGCCGGCGTTCGCGAAGGTGATGGAGCAGTCGGCCGCGACCGAGGCGGAAGCGGAGGGGGGCGAGCACGGGAACGAGACGGTGCGCGAGTTCAAGCGGATCTTCCTCGGGCAACGGCGGGCGATGGTCATCTGTATCGCGCTGGTCGCGGCGTACAACATCAACGACTACATGCTGCTGTCGTACATGCCGACCTATCTCTCCGACACCCTCGGCTACAACGAGACGCACGGCCTGCTGCAGATCGTCGTGGTGATGATCGTGCTGCTCGCGGTGATCCACCCGCTGGGCGGGCTGACCGACCGGATCGGCCGCAAGCCGGTGATCATCGCCGGGTGCGTGGGCTTCATGGTGCTGCCGATCCCGTGCTTCGTGCTGATCAAGCAGGGCGACCTGGTACCGATCTTCATCGGCCTGCTCATCCTGGGCCTGGTCCTGGTCTGCTTCCTGGCCACCATGTCCGCCGCGTTGCCCGCCCTGTTCCCGACCGAGATCCGCTCCGGGGCGCTGTCCGTCTCGTTCAACATCTCGGTCTCGCTGTTCGGCGGCACCACCCCGTTCGTGGCCGAGGCGCTGGTCGACGGGACGGGCAACGACTACATGCCGGCCTTCTACATGATGCTCGCGGCGGCCGTCGGCCTGGCCGCCGCGCTCACGATGGCCGAGACGGCCCGCAAGCCGCTGATGGGTTCGCCACCGGCGGTGGAGACGGTCGAGGAGGCCCGGGAACTGGTCGCCGCGCAGCGGTGATCCCGACCGACGACGTTATGCGGTGTGCACGACCTCACCGCCGACCGCGACGATCTCGCAGACCGTGCCGGGGATGTCGGCCGGCGCGATGCCCATGATGTCGCGGGAGAGCACGACGAAGTCGGCGAGCTTGCCGACGGTGAGCGAACCGCGCTCGTGCTCCAAAAAGTTCGCGTACGCCGAGCCCATCGTGTAGCCGTGCACGGTGGTCTCGATGTCGAGCGTCTCGGTCGGGATCCAGGACGGGCCGCCGGCCAGCGGTGCCCGGGTGAGCGCGGTGTACACGCCGACCATCGGGTCCATCTCGGCCACGTTCCAGTCGCTGGACAGCGCCAGCACGGCGCCCGCGGCATGCAGGCTCCGCATCGGCCACGCCTTGTGCCAGCGCTCCTCGCCGACGTTCTCGGCCCAGTCCTGACCGGGCCCGGCGATCTCCGGCGCGCAGTGCCGCGGCTGCATGCACGCGACCACGCCCAGTTCGGCGAAGCGCGACACGTCCGCCGGGTCCAGGCACTCCACGTGCACGACCTGGTGGCGCGCGTCGCGTGCGCCGTTGACCGTACGGGCGTGCTCGACCGCGTCCAGGACGGTGCGGATGCCCCGGTCGCCGGTGGCGTGCACGAAACACTGGAAGCCCCGGCCGTCCAACTCGGCGAGCAGGCCGGCGAACTCCTCGGCCGGGTAGAACGTCTCGCCCCGGTGGTGCGCGCAGCCGCGGTACGGCTCCAGGAGCGCGGCCGTGCGCGGCTCGACCACGTCGTCGATGTACAGCTTGAGCGGGCCCACCCGCAGCCGGTCGTCGTTGTGCGCCCGGGCCGCCTCGGCGAACTCGTCCAGGTCCGCGGCGGTGGTGCCGCGCGGGTGGAACAGCGCCGCCACGATGCGCGAGCGCAGTCGGCCCTCGTGCCGGGCGCGGGTGTACAGCGCGAGGTCGTCGAGCGAGTTCTGCGGCTCGACCACGGTGGTGATGCCGAACCGGATCGCGTCGTCCAGGCTCTTGGCCAGTCGGCCGTACTGCCGGTCCGCCGAGGCCCACGGCAGGCCCAGCTCGCGCAGTGCCCGGTGCCCCTCGCGGGAAAGCCCGCGGATCGCGAAGTCCTTGACGAAGCCGGTCGGCTCGCCCGTCTCCGGGTCCTTGTCCACCCGACCGAACGGCAGCACGTCGCTGTCCCGGGTGATCCCCAGGCGCTTGATCGCCGCGCTGTTCAGCCACGCGGTGTGCACGTCGTAGCTGAGCACGAACGCGGGCACGTCGCCGGTGACCGGGTCCAGGTCGCTCGCGCGCGGCATCCGCCCGTCGGGGATCGCCGAGTAGTCGAACGCCTCGGCCTCGATCCACTCGGCGTCCGGGTTGGCCGCCAGCCACGCACCGATCCGCTCGTGGATGCCGGCGAGCGTGCGCACGCCGGCGAGTTGCACGCACGCGTCGTCCGAGCCGAGCCGGACGTGGTTGTGCGCGTCGATGAAGCCGGGCAGCACCCGCCGCCCGGCGCCGTCGAGCACGGTGGTGTCCGGGCCGATCCAGGCCGCCGCGTCGGCGTCCGCACCCACCCAGGCGATCCGGCCGGCGCGGACGGCGAGCGCCTCGGCTTCGGGCAGGTCGGGGTCGACGGTGTGGATGCGGGCGTTGCGCAGGACCAGATCGGCGGTGTGGGACACGGTGACTCCAGGGTGGTGCGGAAACGTGGTGCGGGGTGGGTCTTCGGGTGGGCCGCGCGCGGTCGGTCAGCGCTTGGCGAATTGTGGTTCGCGGCGGGCGAGTGCCCAGTACAGGACGCCGGAGACGACCGCGCCGAGCAGCGTGAGGTCGCCGTCGAAGGTCTCGACCAGCGCGCCGGTCCACAGCGCGGACTCGGCGGTCAGGCACGCGAAGACGATGCCGGCGGCGAGCGCGATCATCCCGGCGGGATGGAAGCCCCTGGTGTACCAGTACGCGCCGCCGCGCATGTCGTGCAGTCCGGCGTCGTCGTAGCGACAGCGGCGCATCAGCGTGTCCGCGATGAACACGCCGCCCCACGGCGCGAACACCACCACGAGCACGGACAGGAAGCTGGTCAGGTTGTCGGTGAAGTTGCCGTTGAACAGCGCCCACAACGAGCCGACCAGGATGAACGCGGTGCTGACCAGGATGCCCTTGGCACGCGACCACGGGATGCCGAGCACCTGGAGATTCAGGCTGGAGGAGTACAGGGTCAGGATCGAGTTGGTGATCGAGCCGCCCACCACGAGCAGCAGGAACAGCGCCTCGAACCAGCCGGGCACCAGACCGGCCACGCCGGCCACCGGGTCGGTCATGTCCGCCTGGGTGGCGGCGGCCACGCCGACCACGCCCAGCAGCACCGAGGAGAGCATGCCGCCGGCCGCGCCCCACAGGGTGATCGAGCGCAGCGAGGTGTCCCGGGGCAGATAGCGGGTGTAGTCCGAGGGCATCGGCAGGTAGGAGATCGGGCCGGCGACCAGGACGAGCACGGCGAGCGAGATCGCGTGGAAGTTGTTCGAGGTCTCCGGCGCGGACCCGGTCTCCAGGCCCGGTACGACGAACAGGATCAGCAGGCCGAAGCCGATGCCCAGGACGTAGGCCAGCCAGCGCTCGGCGGCCTGCACGGTGGCATGGCCCCACATCGCGACGGCGAAGGTGAGCGAGAGGGTGATCGCGAGCGCGACCACCCGGGCGAGGTCGCCGCCGGCCCAGCCGAGCTTGCCGAACAGCCCTTCCAGGGCGAAGGTGCCGACCACGGTGTTGAGGATGGTGTAGCCGATCCCCACGACCCAGTTGAGCAGGCCGGCCGGGAAATTGCCGTGTACGCCGAACGCGGCGCGCGAGATGACCAGGGTCGCGGTGCCGGTGCGGACGCCCGCGAAGCCGAGCGCGCCGACCGCGAAGAAGGCCAGGCCGGTGACCACGACCACGGCGATGGCGGCCCAGAAGGACAGGCCGAACATCACCGCGAGGGTGCCGTTGATGACGAACGTGAAGGACAGGTTCGAGCCGAACCAGAGCCAGAAGACATCCTTGGCACTGCCGTGTCGTTCGGCGTCCGGGATCGGGTCGATCCCGTGTACCTCCACCTGGAAGAGCTCGTCGGAGGCGACCCCCGTACCGAAGCCGGCCGGGGTGGCGCTGGTGGCGGCGCTCGGAGTGTCGCTCGCGGAGTCCGTGTGGGGCAGGGTCACCGGACCTCCTCTTCGTGGTGTGCGGTTCGGCTTCGAGGGCGTGCGCCGGCCGGACCGGAAGCTTGAATGTCATTCAAGAACTTTGAACGCCACTCAAGGTGCGCTGTGGGTCGGCGAGGTGTCAAGAGTTCGTGACGAATCGGACCGGAATTTGACTGTTGTTCAAGATCGACGCCGCCGGCGGGATAGGGTCGAGCCCTTGCGCGAGCGGGTCGGCCGCGCGGTCGAGAGGCGGGTGTCGGTGGTGGCCACGAGGCGGAGCGACGGTCGGATCGCCCAGGACCGGATGCTCGAGGAGGCCATAGCGGCGATTGCCGAGCACGGCCTGGCCAAGCTGACCATGTCCGGCCTCGCGGAGCGCCTGGGCACCAGCGGCGGGCACATCCTGTACTACTTCGGCAGCAAGGATCAGCTGCTGCTGGCCGCGCTGCGCTGGAGCGAGGACCGGTTGGCCGAGGAGCGCGCGCGACTGCTCGCGCGCCGGGTGCCGGCGGACCGCAAGCTCGATCTGTTCCTGGGCCTGTACCTGCCCGCCGGCCCGCGCGATCCGCGCTGGATGTTGTGGGTGGAGCTGTGGGCGCGGACCGCCGGCAACGCGGAACTGCGGGTCGCGCAGGACGAGATCGACCGGGGGTGGCAGGACGACCTGGTCACCGTCCTGGTCCGGGGCGCGGACAAGGGCGTGTTGGTGATCGACGACCCGGTCGCGGAGGCGTCCGAGCTGCTCGCGTTGTTGGAGGGGCTGAGCACGCGGACGGTGCTCGGGTTGGGCGGGACGACTCGGGACGGCGCGTTGGCGATGGCGCGGCGGGCGACCGGGCGGCTTCTTCGCTGAGGGGGCGTCTCGGGGGATCGCTCGGGGGCGGCCGGGGTCGCCTCGGGCTGGGGGCGGGCTGGGGGTCGGCTCGGGCTCTCGGACTCGGGCTCCGGCTCGGCCGGATGGTTGGTCGCGGGGGGATATGTGCCGGCCGCTCGATGCGGCGGGCACTAGCATGAAGCCTGGTCGACCTCGGGGCGTTGTCGCGCAGGTCGGTCGCGCGCGGCCGTGGCGCAATTGGTTGACGCAGCAGGTTTAGGTCCTGCCGTCCGAGAGGATATGAGGGTTCGAGTCCCTTCGGCCGCACAAGTGGTGATTTTCCGGTGATTTTCGGCCGGTCTTGTGCTGGCGACCCCGACCTCGCGCGCGCTAGCTTGCGGCATGTCGTCCCTGGGGAGGCGCCATGCACTGCGAGTACTGTCCGAAGGTTTCCGGCGGCCGGGCGCAGACGCCCCCCGCGGAGATGATCGTGCCGAAGATCGCCGGTGACTGGGTCGGGTGGGCGCGGGTCGCCGAGGCGCGGGTCGTCACCTCCGGGCGGGCGCTGCCGGCCGAGCCCGGCGCGGACTGCGTGATGAGCTTCGGCCGTCGGGTCTTCGAGGGCTCGCCGAAGCGCGGACTGCACGCCGAGATGGATTGCCTCCAGCAGGCCCGAATGCTCGGACTGCCCTTGGAGACGGGCGAGTTCACCGATGTCGCGAGCGGCTGCTGTCTGCTCTGCACGACCGCCCTCGCCGCGGTCGGCGTGCGTCGGGTGCCGGCTGTGGATCCCGATCCGGACGTGTGTGTGAACTGGCACGCTCCGGCGTTTCTGTTCGAGGATCCGTTGCTGTGTGCGGGGTTGATGGGTGACCGGGCGGCGCACCTGTGGCTGCGGCATCTGGCTCCGCCGGTGCGGCGGCAGTTGCGCGGGGTGTTGACCGGTGCGACGACGCGGTTGTTGGCGGGGCGCTGGGAGTGAGGCGGCGCCGGGCGCGCGTGGGTACGGGGCACCGGGAGTAAGGCGGGCTCGGCCGGTCGGCGGGGACGTGTGTCGTCCCCGCCGGGGGCGGCCTTCGGCTTCGGGTCAGACCGTGTGTTCCTTGCGGTCGCCGGACCACTCGGTGTGGAAGGAGCCCTCGCGGTCCACCCGGCGGTAGGTGTGCGCGCCGAAGAAGTCCCGCTGACCCTGGATCAGCGCGGCCGGCAGCCGCGGCGAGCGCAGGCCGTCGTAGTAGGACAGCGCGGCGGCGAAGCCCGGGGTGGGGATGCCCAGTTCGGCGGCGGTGGCCACCACCCGGCGCCACGCGTCCTGGGCACCGGAGATCGCGTTGCGGAAGTATTCGGCGGTCAGCAGGGAGTCGGGCTTTCGGTCCGCCGCGTACGCCTCGCGGATCCGGTTCAGGAAGCGGGCCCGGATGATGCAGCCGCCGCGCCAGATCTCGGCGACCGTACCCGGGTCGATCGACCAGTCGTATTCGGCACTGCCTGCCTGGATCTGGTGGATGCCCTGCGCGTAGGCCACGATCTTGGACGCGTACAGCGCCTGTTCGACGTCGTCGGCGAAGCGGTCGGCGTCGTCCCCGTCGAGCGTGCTCCGGGTCGGTCCGGGCAGACCCTGCGCCGCCGCGCGCAGGTCGGCGTGGCCGGAGAGCGATCGCGCGAACACCGCCTCGGCGATACCGCTGACCGGAACTCCCAGGTCGAGGGCGGTCTGCACGGTCCAGCGGCCGGTGCCCTTCTGCTCGGCGCGGTCCTGGACCACCTCGACGAACGGCTTGCCGGTGGCCGCGTCGGTGTGCGCGAGCACCTCGGCGGTGATCTCGATCAGATAGGACTCCAGCCGACCGGAGTTCCAGGTCTTGAACACCTCGGCGATCCGGTCGGGTTGCATCCCCAACGCGCGGTTGAGCAGGTCGTACGCCTCGGCGATGAGCTGCATGTCGGCGTACTCGATGCCGTTGTGCACCATCTTGACGAAGTGGCCGGCGCCGTCCGGGCCCATGTGCGCGCAACACGGTACGCCGTCGACCTTCGCGGCGATGTCCTCCAGGATCGGGCCGAGCGCGGCGTACGACTCGGGGGAGCCGCCGGGCATGATGCTCGGGCCGAGCAGGGCGCCTTCCTCGCCGCCGGAGATCCCGGTGCCGACGAAATGAATGCCGCGCTCGCGCAGTGCGGCCTCGCGACGGCGGGTGTCGGCGAAGTGCGCGTTGCCGCCGTCGACGATCATGTCGCCGGGTTCCAGGAGTGCGGCGAACTCGTCGATCACCGCGTCGGTGGGCGCGCCGGCCTTGACCATGATCACCAGCCGCCGGGGCGGCTCGAGTAGTGCGACGAACTCCTCGGCGGTGTCGGCGGGTAGGAAGGTGCCCTCGCCGCCGAACTCCTCGACTAGCGCGTGGGTCTTGGCCGAGGTTCGGTTGTGTACGGCGACGGTGTGCCCGTGTCGGGCGAAGTTGCGGGCCAGGTTGCGGCCCATCACGGCCAGTCCGGTCACGCCGATGCGAGCTCGCTCCGCCATCTTCTTCGTCAACTCCTGCTGTCGGTCCGGACGTCCGTCCGGAGGGAGGGCGGGATCGGGGCGGTCGTCGAGGCCGCGGGCCGATCCGTGATCGGCGCATGCGATCACTGGGACAACATCGTGCGTGTCCGGCGTTAATCCCCCGCGTACAACACGCCGGCCGTTGGTGGGCGGTACGGCAGGTCGGCAGGTCGGTCGGTCCCGGTCGGGGATCGCGGATGGGCACGGGCGTCCGGCCGGCGGCATCGGTGGACGCCCCGGAATCGGGAAGTCGTGCCGTGCGTGGTCGCCTTCGGCGGCGGTGGTTCGGCCGCGAAATCCGGTTGTCCGGGAGCTGCGGCCACCGGTACCCATGGGGCCATGAAGTCATCGATTCGACGTACCCGGCACGCGCTGCCGCGAGGTGAGGCGGAGCTCTGGGCGCCGGTCTCCGCGCGGTACGGGATACCGCCGTACGGCTGCAAGTATCTGTACACGGCCGGCGTGTTGCGCGAATTCATGGTGTCGGCCGGGTTGTTGGTGGCGCAGGGGCAATACCTCGCCGCGGCGTCGCTGTCCCTCAACGGTGCCGAACTCGTCGGGCGGTGCGTCTCGGAGCGCACCGAGCAGGGCGTCACGCAGCGGTTGCGCAACGGGTTGGGCTATCTGGAGAACCTGGAGCCGGCCGAGGAGGGGCGGTACATCCCCGAGTCCGACGCCCTGGTCAAGCTTCGCGGTTTCACCGCCCATCCCACCCTGGAACCGCCCGCCGGGTCCGAACTCCAGTTCTCCCACGCCACGTTCGAGTACCTCCTCGACCGTCTCGCGCTCGCCGCCGACCGCCTGTGGACGGACGCCGACCCGAGCATCGTCCGCAAGTTCTCCGGCGCGAAGGTCACCCCGATGCGCACGGACGGTGAAAACCTGTACGTCGAAACCCTGCTCGCGCACATCGACGCGGGCCACACGCCGGGTACCCGGATCCCGTACGAGGAGAGTTGGCGGGCACGCTCCGTGCCGGCGGTCGCCCGCTGAGGTCCCATCCTTCGGGCCCGATGCGCGAAGCGCCGGGGTGCGCGCGCCGGGGATCCGTCAGGCGCGGCCGGGGTGCACCTCGGCCAGGGCCGACCGGAGTACACCCGCGCGGATCCGTTCCGGACCCAGTTCCGGAAGCAGCGCGGTGACGTGTTCGGCAGCCAGCGGGGCCAGCAGGGCGTGCGCGGTGTAGTCCGGGTCGGGGGTTGCCGAGCCCAGCAGGATCGCCGCGTGGCGGTGCCAGAAGCGGTAGGCGCCGATGCGGTAGCGGGCGCCGGGGGACGAGGTCTCCGACACGCGAATCAGGTCCAGGTGTTCCAGTAGGTAGTCGAGGTAGGCGTCGAGGAACGCGGTGAGGCGTTCCTCCGCCGGTGCTCCCGGGCCCAGGGGTGGTGGGCCGTGCAGGACCGCCTCTTGCAGGGCGCGCTCTCGGGCGTCGAGGAGCGCTGTGGCCAAGCCGGACTTGTCGCCGAAGCGGCGGAAGAGCGTGCCCTTGCCGACGCCGGCCGCTGCCGCGATCTGGTCCATCGACACGGCCGCGACGCCCTGTTCGGCGAACAGCCCGGCCGCGGCCTCCAGGATGGCGGCTCGATTGCGAGCCGCGTCGGCGCGCTCCTTGGGGGGCGGGGTGCGGAGCAGATCCAGAGGGATTGCAGAAGCGGACTGCGGTCCGTTAATGTCGTCGTGAGCCACAACCGGACTATAGTCCGATTCTCTGGAGGTATGCCATGACCGCACTGATCACCCGGGACGAGCTGCGCGCCGAGATCGCCGCCGGGAGCGTGACCGTCGTCGACGCGCTCGGCGGCGAGTACTGGGCCAAGCAGCACCTGCCGGGCGCACTCGCCCTGGTCCGGGACCAGGTCGACACGCTGGCCCCGACCCTGCTGCCCGACCGCGACGCCGCGATCGTCACGTACTGCTCCAATCCCGCCTGCCCGAACAGCGGCCAGGTCGCCGACCGACTCACCCACCTCGGCTACACCAACGTCCGCAAGTACGCCGAGGGCATCGAGGACTGGACCAACGCCGGCCTCCCCACCGAATCCGCCTGATCCACGACCGCACGACGAGGGCGCCTTCGCCGCGGCGAAGGCGCCCTCGTGACGGTGTGTCGGATCGGTGACCCGCCGGGTGCGCGGTGGGCCTCAGGGCTGTTGGGGCGTGCTACCGGGGGGCGTCGGTCAGGTCGGTGATTCGGCCGCCGGACAGGGGGACCCGGTACCAGACGTCGATGGTGGAGTCGCCGAAGTGTTCGGTGACGACCACCGACGCGCTGCCCGCGCCGCTGCCCTCGTAGCGCACGTCGCGGCTCTGCGGTGTGTTCTGGGCGCGGAAGACCGGGTCGGCCATGTGCTGTTCGGCCCACGCGTCCAGGCGCGCGTTGAGTTCCGGGGTGAGGAACTCGTTCCGGACCTCGGTCGGGTTCATGTCCGGGTTGGTGCCGTTGACGGCGGACAGGTACTGGTCGTAGAAGGCGGTCACCTTCTCCACCACGCCGATCCTGCGGATCTGCTGCTCGCCGGGCGGTGAGCCGTCGGCGGCGAGGGCCGGAGCGGCGGCGCCGGCGGTGACGAGGAGTCCGGCGGCCAGGGTGATGGCGGCCGTACGGCGAATCCTGGTGGTCATGTCGACCTCCGCTTGCTGGGGGGTTGTGCCCTTGCACCGGTGGAGACGCCCAACCGGTAGGGCGGGTTGCCAGACTTTGCCCGGCTTTACCCTTTGGAAATCAAGTCGTTCCTTCGCGGCCGGGACCGGCCGACGCAGGCCGACGGCAGTCGGCGGGGGCGGACGCCGCCGGCACCGGCCGAAGCCACCCGCCCCCATTCGCCCTCAACTGCCGTCCGACGTACCCGCGAGCGCCTCTTCCGCGTCGTCCAGGACGGACTGCGGCAACCGGGTGTACGAGAGCAACCGACCGCCCGAGTCGCGGATTCGACCGGCTACCTCGCGGGCCCAGATGTTCTCCACGAACAGCACCACCACCAGCGAATCCGGCGGCATGACCTGCCCGATCTGCTCGGCGTCCTCGGCCCCGGCCAGGCCCAGCATCTCGCGCGCGGCCAACTCCGCCGCCATGTCGCGCAGCCCCTCGAACTCGCTCACCTCGTGGCTGGTCACCTCACCCGAGATGTCCTTGACCACGATCAGCGCGTCGATCAACCGCACGTCGCCGCGCTCCTCGACCGCCTCGAACGCGTCCAGTACGGACGAGGTCAGCCGCTGGCCCGGAAAGCCCAACACGATGGCGTCGACGGGTCCCAACTCGACCATGCTTCCTCGTCTCGGGGAGTAGGTGCTCTGCGGCGTACGCGTCCGAGGGAGCAGGTGTCTCGCGGAGCACGTGCGTCGGTGGAAACGGGCACATGCCCGCAACCTCGTTCCCGTTCCCGCTGCGCGCGCTTTCATGTGTCACGGATGGAGCGGTCCGTCCCTCGCCCGGCGCTCCGTCCCCGGGTCACGGTGGGGGCCGTCGCTCGGTGACTCGACCCGCCGACCCCGGCTCATGCCTCGTACGCGACCACCGATGCCGCCGGCCTCGCGGAGTTCGAGGACTGCCACTGGCCGAGATAGGCGTTGCCCTTCGCCAACACCACCCGCGACGAGACGGGCGCCGGCAACACGACCTTCCAGGCCGGTTCGCCGGTCTTCACCCGCAGCGCGAACAACTGCGCGACATCGTCCCCCGTCGCGTCCGCCGCCGTGGCGTCCATCGAGACGTACACCTTGCCGTTCTCCACGACCGGTGTCCCCAGTACGCCGAAGGACGGCAACTCGCGCGACCACACCACCACGCCGGTCCTCGCGTTCAGCGCGTAGACCTTGCTCCTGGTCACCGACGTGGGCGGCTCGCCCGTGGGCGACGCGCTCGCGGTGCTGCTCGGCTTCACCCCCGCCTGGACCTTGGAGGGGTGGTTCGTCACATAGACGACGTCCCCCACCCGGGTGATCTCGCCGACGTTGCGTGCCTCCATCTCGTACTTCCACATCTCGGCGCCGGTCACCGGATCCACCGCCACCACGCCCGACTTGGCCGTGTCGTCGGCGCCGTCGTAGGCGAGGTACGCGATGTCGCCGGCGAGGGTGAAACCGCGGCTCTGCCCGCCCTTGACCGAGATCGGACCCCAGGCCGGCGCGCCGGTGGCCGCGAACCGGGCGTAGCGCTGCCAGGTGTAGACACCGCCGCTGCTTCCGGAGGTCACCACAGTCAGTACCCGCTCGCCGGCCACCACCACGTCGCGGCCCCAGGGACAGTCCTTGAACGGGATCTCCCACTTCGGGTTCCCGTTGCGTTCGTAGGCGCGGATCACCGACGGGTACGAGGAGTACCTCGGCTGGGCGAACACGTACACCATGCTCCCGGTGAACACCGGCGTCGACGGCATTCCGGCGTCGCCGGTCATCTCCGCCCTCCACACCTCCTTGTTCCTGGTCACGTCGATCGCGACGATCCGGCCGGCATCGGGTGAGGTCGAGTTCTCCTCGGAGACGCCCAGGTACAGCACGTCGCCGTCCAGGGCCGCCGGCAGGTTGACCCAGCGAGCGGCGTACTCCTGGCTCCAGCGCTGTTCGCCGTCGCCCAGGGCGAAGGCGTGCACCGTGCAGATCGAGGGCTGGGTCTTCTCCGCCGACGCCGAACCGTCGACCGTCCAGGAGACGACGAACACGTGGTCCTTCGCGGTCAGCGGCGCGGACACCGAACTGCCCGCGGTGGCCTTGCGCCAGACCTGCTTGCCGGACTCCGCGTCGATCGCGGTGATCTGGCCCTTGGCGCCGCCCACACCGTCCGCGACGTGGTAGACGAGATCGCCCTGCACCTTCAGCGACGAGGCGGCGGCGGCGCCGGCCGCGTACTGCCACACCTGCTTGCCCGGATCGGCCTCGTCGCCCATCAGCAGCCACCCGGCGCCACCGCCCATCGCGGCCACCGCGAGCGCACCGCCGCCGAACAGGAAGGCGCGACGGGCCAACGCCCTTTTCTCGGGCGGGGGTTCCGGCATGCCGACGGTCGGTGGCAGGCTCGGTTGCGGTGGCGGCCTCTTCCGGCCGGCGGGCGGCGCGGACTCCGCGGCCCGGGTCTGCCCGGCGCTCGCGCCGTTCTCCACCCCGACGCCCAGCGCCCGGGTCGGCGGCTCCGTGACCTCGCCCGTCGGCTCGACCGGCGAGAGCGCCGACCCCGACGCCGGTGCCGGTGCCGCCGGGTCTCCCAGGTGCCGCCGCTCCAGTTCGGCCGCGAGCGCAACCGGCAGCCACGACGTCGTGGCCGGCGGCTCGTCGTCGCCCATGAAGCGATTCAGCACGGCGGTCGGCGTGGGTCGCCGGTCCGGGTTCTTGTCCAGGCACTCGGCGAGCAAGTCCCTTACGCCGTCCGGCACTTCCGCCAGTGTCGGTTCGTCGCGCAGCACCCGCATCATCATCTGCAACTGCGGCACCGGCGCGTCCTGGTGGAACGGACCCTGCCCGGTGGCCGCGAACACCAGCACCGAGCCGAGCGAGAAAACGTCGCTCGCCGGTCCCAGTGCTCGACCACCCGCCTGCTCCGGCGACATGAACGCCGGCGACCCCACCACCCGTCCGGTCCCGGTCAGACCTTGGCCGCCTTCGTCCACCGCGCGCGAGATGCCGAAGTCGATCACCCGCAGCCGATCGCGGCCCAGTACGACGTTGGACGGCTTGAGGTCGCGATGGATCAGGCCCGCGCGGTGGATCGCCATCAGCGCCTCGGCCAACTGGGCACCCAGGATGCGCAGCGCGCCCTCGGGCAGTGGGCCGTACCGGTTGATCGCCTCGGACAGCGACAGCCCGGTCAGGAACTCGGTTGCCAGCCACGGGGGTTGCGCGTCCGGGTCGGCCTCGGCGATCGGCGCGGTCCACGCGCTGTCCACCCGCCGGGCGAGGTCGATCTCACGTCGGAACCGGTCCCGGAATCCGTGGTCGGTCGCGAACTCGGGACGGACGGTCTTGACCGCGACCCGCACTCCGCTCGGAGACGTGCCGAGGAACACCTCGCCCATCCCGCCCTCGCCCAACCGGCCGCGCAGCCGATACGGCCCGAGCCGTATCGGATCCCCGTCGCGCAGTTCTTCCATGTCTACCGTTCCCCGTTCCGGCCGTACAGGAGTGGCTACTTTAGCCGCCGCCCGTCGGCCCGAATTCAGCCGCTTCCCCCTCGGAAATACCGTTGCCAGACCTGGGTCTGTCGGGTCTCCGCGTGGTCGGGGCCGAGTACCCGGACGAAGTCGGCGATCAGCGGGTCGTACAGGGCCAGCGCCTCGCCCCGGTAGCCGGCGAGTCCGCGATTGATCGCGTGGCCCGCGCGCGCCACCAGCGACTCCAGGCAGTCGGCGCCCAGGATCCGGATCGAGTCCAGGGCGAGCGCGCCGTACATCCCGGCGGCCCGGAGCGGATCGCCGGACTCGCCGGTGAACCGGGCCAGGAAGCTGCGCGCGGTCAGCGTGCTCTCCGCCTCCGGCCCCAACGCGCGGGTCATGTCGGCGACGATCTGGATGAACAGCGCGACCGCGCGCGGTGCCTCGCCGCCCTCGCCGGTGAACCGGGCGTGACACAGCCGCATGTCGAGGGTGACCCAGTCGCCGGGGCCCAGGTGCTGCGTGGCGACCGGGATCAGGCCGGCCAGCAACTGCGCGGCACGCCGGGGATCGCCGTCCTGGCCGACGAAATGCGCGTACGCCCGGCGGATGTTGAGCGTGTCGCGATCGGTGCTGCCGAGCACCCTGCTCGCGACCTCGCCGAGGTGGTGGTAGAGCCGGATGGCCGCGGCGGGATCCTCACGCATCCCCCAATCCCAGACGACTCCCACCTGTTCGTTGATGCGGGCCCGTGAGGGATACGGCTCTTCGAGCGGACGAGGGGGCCGCACGATGCGGAAAGGCGAATCCATGCTCACCTCCGAAGATGTCGCATCCGAGTGTGCGACCTGCCCCCGGTCCACCGGTAGAGGTGCGCCGGGGCGGACCGCACGGGATTCCCGGGGTCGGGTACGGGGCTTGCCGAGGGCTCGCGCGGGCACGTCGGTGATCCGCAACGGCCCTGCCGGTCAACGGGGTTCGGTCATCCCAACGCTTTGCTGCGGGCCGGGGTTCGGCCGAGCGTCGCGGACCGGGCGTGGGAGGTGGAAAGGCGGTGGGGCGTGCGGTTCCTCGCGTGCTTCCGCGCCCGCCGTCCTTCCGGTGCCGCGCTCGCTTCCTCGTTGGGATCCGCGCCCGCGTTCGCTTCCGCTTCCGCGCCTGCCTCCGCTTCCGTTCTCCGCCCGAATCCTCGCGCGTTTCCTGCGCATGGCGTCGGAATTCCCGACTTTCGTACATCAGTTCGAGTTATTGTGTTCGACCGGTGCGGGTCGGAATTACGATGCGGTTCGATTCGGAATGCACGGATAAAGATCTCAAATGGCGTCAGAAGCCGCACTGGGTACGCCCGTTCGAGGTTGCTTGGATGATCTGTCCGTTTATAGGCGCGTCGTTCGACGCATCAGACCCGGCACTCGCATACAGTTCGGTCGAGTGGAGGATGACGAGATAGCCCGGACGGGGCCGGGACGAGCGGACGCGGAGGTGCCCATGGGCGCATTGCGCAAGGCCGGCTCGTGGCTCGGGATCGGTTCGGGGGACGTGGACGACGACCTGTACCGCACCGGCGCGGGTGCCTACGAGACCGGTACATACGACGCAGACGACGACGACACGGGGTCGCGCTGGGTCTACGACGACGAGCCCGAGGAGTCGCGTTCGCGTGCCCTGGAGGGCAGCGTGGTTCCGGCGTCGGAGGTGTTCGCCGCGCGGGCGGCCGCCACGGAGACGCCGGCTCGGCCGAGCACGCGCATCGCCGTCGTACACCCGAAGAGCTACCACGAGGCAAGGGCGATAGGCGAATACTTCCGGCAGGACATTCCGGTCGTGATCGACCTGACGGCGATGGACGAGTCGGACGCCAAGCGGGTCGTCGACTTCGCCTCCGGGCTGACCTTCGGTCGGCGCGGCGCGATCGAGCGGCTGGCGAAGCGGGTCTTCCTGCTGATGCCGGCCGACGCACGGCTGCTGACGGGCGACCCGTCCCAGCAGAACCACGACGGGTTCTTCAACCAGGCGTGACCCGCGCCGCACACAACGCCTCGCGCGGACCCGGGCCCCGCCGGCTCGGGTCCGCGCGCCGTCAGGAGTCGAGCCGGTCCAGGTCGGCGGGGGTGTCGATGTCGTACGGGTCGGCGATATCGGCGCACTCGATCAGACGTACCCGGGCGCGCTGCGCGGCCAGCAGGGCCCGGGCGCCGGCGTCGCCCTCGGCGGTACGCATCAACTCGGGCCACCAGGCGCGGCCGAGCAGGACGGGGTGGCCGCGGGTGCCGGCGTAGCCCGCCGCGATCAGGTCCTCGGGGTCGCCGGCCGCGGCGATCAGGCGCGCGACGGCCGGGGCGCCGACGCCGGGCATGTCCACGAGGGTGACCACGACCGCGTCGGCGTCGGTGGGCAGGGCGGCCACTCCGGCGGCGAGCGAGGAGCCCATACCGCTCGCCCACTCGTCGTTGCGCACCACGACACAGCCGGTCAGATCCGCCTCGGCCAGTACGGCGTCGGCCTCGGCGCCGAGCACCACGACGACCCGCTCACACCCGCCGCGCACCAGTTCGCCCACTCCGAACTCGACCAACGGCCGGCCCCGATGCGTCAACCGCGCCTTGGCCCGCCCCCCGAGCCGTCGCCCACCACCGGCCGCCAACAACAACCCGACCACAGCAACCACGGAATGCTCCCGTCCTTGTCCCCACCGATACCCAGACCGTCACCCGAACCGCCCCGACGCACGGCGGCGGGCCCGAGCGCGCCGCGCCGGAGCGCGGTGCACCCGCGGGCTCGGTGCGTGACGCGACGGGCGGAGCGGGCGGGCACACCCTACGAATCCCCAGCGTGCAGCGTCAGCTCCGCGAGTGCCCCGCCCTAGAGGGTGTGGACGACGAGAAGGGCCCGCCGAAATCGGCGGGCCCTTCTCGATGTTGCCGCTGTGCGCCGCCAGGGACTCGAACCCCGGACCCGCTGATTAAGAGTCAGCTGCTCTAACCAACTGAGCTAGCGGCGCTTGCTGCGAGAGAAATACTACCCGATGTTCGGGACCGTTCTCACCCGGGTTTCCCGGCGCGAGGGGCCTCACCGCCGGTGACGATCACGTTACGGGGACGGGTTCACCGGGTGCGCTCCCTGGTGTTGGTGTGGCCGAGTACCGTGCTGCTTGTACGTCGTCGCGATCGGTCCCGTCGGGCTGTTCGTGCTCGCGGGGGAGACGCCATGTCGGATGCCGGGGCGGTACGGGCGTTCCGGACGGCCACGCATCGGGAGGGCGAGGTGGAGCCTCGACTCGTCGCGATGCGCGACTTTCTGGCCAACGCCTCCGACGCCGAGGTGGCCCGCAACCGGGGCCTGATCGAAAGTCAGATCGAGGCGGTGGCCGCACAGCAGTCGGAGACCGCCGCGCGCATGCTCGCGGAGGTGCTCGGGCGCGACCCGCAGGGTCGCTATCCGCGCGCGGTGGACGCGGTGCTGCGCTGGTGGGTGGTACAGCCGGGCGACGGCTTCACCGAGACCTGGAACACGCTGGAGCGGGCGTTGGCGAACGGCCCGCGCCCGCTGGAGCGGGCACTTTTGGACGTTCTCGGCGGCCTGGACCCGCGCGCGCCGGTCCGGCACTGGCGGGTCGCCGCGACCACGCGCGTGCTCGAACGCCTGGAGGAGCGCTTCGAGCAGCCCTCGCGACACCCCGACCACGACCTGTGGCGGCTGCTGCCGGTGGTCGCGCCACCCGGTGCGCCGACCGGGCGCGGCGACTGGGCGTGCGTGCTGGGAGATCGGGCGGCGGCGCGCGGCGACGAGGCCGAGGCGCGGACCTGCTACCGGCTCGCCTTCGAGCAGGGCTACGCCGCCGCGGCGCCGCGACTGGCCCACCGGCTCGCCGTCGAGGGACATCGTGAGCTGTCCGCCGGCGACCCGGCCCGCGCGGTCCGGTTCCTGTACGAGGCGGCGATGCTGGACCCGGACCACGCGGAGTACCGCGAGTTGCACCGTGCCGCCGTCGCGGCCCGGGACGGCGGGCCGGCCGCCGGCGCTCGGCCCGGCTCGGCGGCGGCCCTGTTCACCGAGGCGGTCGACCTGCTGGAGCGCGGTGACGACATGGGCGCGGTACGGCTGCTGCGGCGCGGTCTGCCCGACGCGGAGGCCGACGCCCGGGCCGCGGCCGGAAGCGCGAAGGGAAGCGGCGCCGCCGACCGGCCGCACCCGGACACCTGGCCCGTCCGGCTGTTGCTCGGCGCGCTGGAGGACCACGACACGATGGTGGCCGGCGCCGCGCGCGACCTGTTCGAGCGGTACGGCGCGGCCTGGTCGCGGCGCACGCCACTGGGCCCGGGCCTGGTGCTGCACCGGGTCACCCGCGCCGACCCCGAACTGGCCGCCGCGCTGGTCGAGTCGCTGCCGCCGGAACTGCGCGCCGGCCGGCTGGGCCAGGCCGTCTCGACCGCCGCCGCGTACCGAATACTGGCCCTGGGCGTGCGGGCCCTGGGCGCGGGCCGACCGGAATCGGCCCGGGCTCGGGCGGAGCTGGCCGAGCGACTGCTGACCGGCGGCGACGAGGCGTGAACCGACGCGACGTGGACGGCCGGCGAGGCAGGGGAGAAGGCGACGTGGACACGGACATCCTGGGAGTGCCGGAGCGGGTGTTCGACAGCGGCCTGCTCGCGGCCACGCGTCGGTTCGGCACCGCCGCGGCGGTGACGCGCGAACTGGGCGCGGACACCGTCGAGGTCGCGCACGCGCTGATCGCGCTGGCCCGGATCGACGGCGGTCGAGCCGCGGGGCTGTTCGACCGCCAGGGCATCCCGCCCGACGTGCTCGCGGCCGGCCTGCTCGGCTCCGGCGGGCTCGGCGGCGGGCTCGGCGGCGGATCCGCCGGTGCCCTCGTCGCCGATCGAGTCGGTCTCGATCCGGGCCGCAACGGCCGGGCCCCGGCCGGCGTGCTCGGCGGCCTGCCGGTCACCGCCGACCTGCGTGCCGCCTTCACGGCCGCCGCCGATGCCGGGCTCATCGACGAACGGGCGCTGCTCGTCGAGTTGTTGCCCCGCCTCGAGGCGGGCGCGGTGGACCTGCTCGTCGGCTACGGCCGGGTCGACCTGGCCGCGTGGCAGGCCGAGGTGGCCACACCGCGCCGGGTGGTCGAGGTGTTCCGGCCCGATGGGTCGATCGATCCCGCCGCGTTCGGTCCCGGCGCCCGCCGCGTGCTCGCGATGATGGCGACCGAGGCGGCCGGCCTCGGCCACGAGCGGTACGGCATCGCGATGCTCCTGCACGCGCTGGCCACCACCCCGGGCGGCCTGCTCGAACAGGCATTCCTGTTTCTGCGTCGGGACGTACGGGCGCTGCGCGAACAGACCATCACGCTCACCGGTACCCGAGGACACGGCGCGGCGGGCGCCGGTCCGGCCGAGCCGGACGAGTCGCTGCGGTCGACCCTGCGCCGGGCGGCGACCTTCGCCGCGACCGGAGCCGGCCCGGGCGGGGAACCGGGCGCCGACCCCGACGTGGGCACCCCGATCACCGAACGCGACCTGCTCGCCGCGCTCCTGGACACCCCCAGCGGCCTGGCGGCCGGCTTCTTCCGCGACATCGGCCTGGACCTGGACCGACTGCGCCGATTCGCCGACACCTACTACCGCGAGCCGGCCGAGCCCGAGCCGAGCCGGACCGCCGAACCGCTCTCCCCGGAGGAGGCGGTGCGCTGGGTGCGATCCCGGCTGATCGGCCAGGAGAGCGTGGTCGAGCGGCTGGCCTTCCACATCGAGCTGATCAAGCGCTCGCTGACCCGGGGCTTTCGGCCGGACGACCGGCCGCGCGCCGCGCTGCTGCTGTGCGGGCCCAGCGGCTCGGGCAAGACGATGACCGCGCGCCTGCTCGCACAGGTCGTCTACGGCTCGGAGGAGGACGTACTGGTCTTCGAGATGGGCCAGTTCAGCGCGCGCGAGTCGATCAACAACTTCATCGGCGCGCCGCCCGGCTATGTCGGCTTCGGCGAGGGCAAGTTGACCAACGGACTGCGCGACAACCCGCGCCGGGTCTTCCTGTTCGACGAGGTGGAGAAGGCCGACGCGCGGGTGCTCGACGCGCTGCTGCGACTGCTCGACGAGGGCCGGATCAGCGATCCGGCGGGCCCGGTCCGCGAGGCGCACGACGCGGTGGTGATCCTGACCACCAACCTGGGCGCGACCCACTCGGCGGCCGAGGCGGTCGAGGACGACGTGGACAGCGTGGAGAACCTGATCGGCTCGATCCTGGCCGAGGGCTCGACCGGCGGCAGCGCCGCGAGCGCCCGGCTGCGGCGCACCATGGAGGGCTTCTTCCGGCCCGAGTTCCTCAACCGGGTGGACGAGGTGATCCTGTACTCGCCGTTCGGCCCCACCGAACTGCGCGGCATCGCCGAGAACGGCCTGGCCCGGCTGGCCGCGCGGCTGCGCGAGCAGCTGGGCGTCGAGTTGGGCTGGACCGACGAGGCCGCCGACCACATCGCCACCGTGGCCTGGCGCGGCCGACCGGAGGAGGCCGCGCGCGGCGTCAACCGCTGCGTCAACGCGGTCGTGCCGGGCGTCCTGCGGCTGCTCGACGAGGGCGACGCGGCCGGCAGGCCGATCACCTCGGTCCGGGTCCGCGTCGTGGCGGACACGCTCGCGGTGGGGAGCGACGATGACTGACCGGGCCACGCTGCGCGCGTTCGCCGCCCGCCTGCGCGAGTACGGCGCCGACGCCGACGCGGTGGACGGCGAGGCGTACGAGAGCCTGGGCGAGGGGGCGGAGGCGCAGCCGTGGAGCGCGCGGGCCGAGGAGTTGTGGACCGCCGGCGGCGGCTTGTGGCGCACCCACCACCTCGCGGTCGCGCTGCACGCGCGCGCCTACGACCTCGAACTGGCCGCCGACCACGAGGCGGCCTTCCCGTACTGGAAGCGGGCGTTGGCGCACTGGGCCGAGCTCTACCACGACAGCGCGTTCTGGGACCGGATGCACGAGCACCTGGAGACGGTCGGCGGCGCGCCGGTCCCGGCCGGGACCGTGCAGGAGGTGCGCGAGCGGCTGCCCCGGGACCTGCTCGCGCCGCACCTGACGCTGGCCGCCGAACACCGGGTCGGCGATCCGCCGCGCGCGCGGGCCCATCTGGACCTGGTCCGCGAGTCCGGCTTCCCGCGCTCGGCGATCCTCGGCGCCCGGGGCGACCTGGTGCGCGAGGTGTTGGCCGAGGTGTCCCGGGACGTCGAGGAGGGCCGTTTCGACGACGTCGTCGAACAGCTCGCCTCCTGGCTCGCGGTGGATCCCGGTAACCTCGGACTGGCCCGGGCCCTGCTGTACGCGACCCGGCGGCACATCGAGATCGTGGTCGCCGCGCCCGGCTGGGCGCGCAAGATCGAGGCGCTGGTCGAGCGGGTGGCCCGCCTGGTGCTTCCGGCCTGGGACGAGGTGGGCACGCCCGAGGGCTCGTTCGCGGTCGAGCTGGCCCGGCACGAGTACTGGCGCGGGATCGTGGTGCGCGAACTCGAATCCGGCCCGGCCACCGAACCCGCCACCCTCGAACAGGCCGCGCTGCGCTCGGGTCGGCACCTGCTGCGCGCGCTCGAACTGGACCGCGATCTCGCGGTCAAGAGCATGTACCGCGACGTGGAACAGCTCGCCGCCGAGGAATGGGCGCTGGCCGCCACCGCCCGACAGCGTCAGGGCCTGCCGGACGGTCACGTCCGCGACGCGCTGCGCCGGGCGTTGGCGATGTCCGCGCCGGGGCCGTGGGGACGGCTTTTCATGGCACGGGTGTTGATCAACCTGGACACCGTGTCGCCCGACGATCTGGCCACCGCCCGCCGGCTCGCGGACGAGGTGGCCGCCGATCCGGACGCGAACCATCCCGACATCGCCAACGCGCTCCGAGGGGTCGTCCTGTCCCTGGCCTCGGCGCGTGGGCCCGAATGGAGTTGAGCGCCCCATGAGCAGCGCCGTGAACGAGCCCGCCCGGGAGAACCCCTGGGCCTGGCAGGCCGGCCGAAATCCCTATCGGGGCACCGCCTTCCAGATCCTGGACCTGGCTCCGGACCTGGCCGGCCGGGCGGCGATCAAGGCGCGGGTGCGCAAGCGCAGACAGCGGATCGCGCGCGGCGCGGAGCGGTTCCCGGTGCACGGTCGGGTGCTCGCCCCGGCCGACGTGAACGCGGCGGAGGAGACACTGGCGGATCCGGCCGGGCGGCTGTCGGCCGAACTGCTCACCCACCGGCCCGAGCGGCCCGGCGCGGATCCGGCCGAACTGGCCGAGGAGTTCGCCGAGTTCGATCCGCCGGAGGCGTCCGGCCCGGTGCGGATCGGGATCGATCGACGCGTGCTCGCGGGTCTGGTGCCGGCGCCCGCGCCGCGCGAGTTCGTACCGTTGTGGACGGAAGAAGGGGCGCACTGATGGCAGCGACACCGGAGCGGGCCCCCCTCGTGGCGGACCCGCCGGCGGATCCCGAGGCGGACCCGATGGCGATCACCGAGAGCGAACGGCCGGTGCCCGAGCGCCCGCTCGACCCGCCGTTCGCGCTCGTGTACGACGTGGTGCGCGGCGCGGCGCGCGAACGCGAGGCGGGCCGCGAGGAGATGCGCAAGCGGCTGGAGTCGACGCACGAGCGCTACACCGGTCTGGCCGCGGACGCCGCGGTCGCGCTGCACGAACTGCGCGGCAGCCTGGAGGGTGAGCCGGTACCGGCCGTACTGGCCTCGATCGCCCGGCGGTTCGCCACCGCGCTGGACCGCGCGGGCGTTCGCTTCGACGACCCGGTGGGCGAGGCGTACGCGGCGGTGGGCCGTCGGGTGGACGTCGCGCACGCGCCCGACAGCGGCGACGAGAGCGCGATGATCGTGGCCAGGACGCTGCGGCCGGGCGTGCTGCTCGACGACGGCGAGGTCATCAGGCGCGCGCAGGTCGTGCTCGGCTTCGTGCCCACCGCGGCCCAACGCGAGGACGCAGCGCGTGCGGAGCGGGGACCCGCCGATTCCGGTGTTCCGGCCGAGCCCGATGCGCGGGTGGAGTCCGACGCGCCGGTGGAGCCCGAGGCACCGACCAAGTCCACCGCGTCGACCGAGCCCGAGACTACGGCCGAGCCCGAGACCCCCGCCGAGCCCGAGACCCCGGTCGCACCCGAGACCCGGGCCGAGACCGACGCGCCGGGCGAGCCCGAGCCGAGAGCCGGCAGCGCCCGGTCGACCGCCGAAGAACCCCCGGCCGGGTCGGATCCGACCCCGCCGAATCCCGACACCTCGAACGACGCGAACCACGAAGGCGGTACCACCGGATGAGCATCGTGGTCGGCATCGACCTGGGCACCACCAACTCGTGCATCGCCATACCGGCCGACGCCGAGATCCCCGGAAAGGCCGAGTTGATCGCGGCCCGCCGGCTGCGGTCGGTCGGCGACTCGCTGATCGTGGCCAATCCGGACCGTTCGCCGACCACACCCTCGGCGGTGTGGATCGATCCGAGCGGCAAGGCGATCGTCGGCCAGTTGGCCAAGAACAAGGCCCGCCTGCCGGGCGCCCCGCCCGCGATGTTCTTCAAGCGGAACATGGGCACCGACCAGGTGGTCACCGCCGGACACGCGCGCCTGACCCCGCTGGAGGCGTCGACGCACATCCTGCGTCACCTCAAGCAGGTGGCCGAGGAGGCCCTGGGCGTGCCGGTGGAGCGGGCCGTGGTGACCGTCCCGGCGTTCTTCGAGACCCGGGCCAAGAACGAGACCACGCGCGCGGGACAGGCGGCCGGCCTGGAGGTGGTCGAGACGCTGATCGAGCCGGTGGCCGCGGCCCTCGCGTACACCCACGAGCGGGCCCGCGAGCTGACCGAGCCGCAGACCTTCCTGGTCTACGACCTCGGCGGCGGCACGTTCGACACCTCGGTGGTCACCTGGGATCCCGAGGTGGGCTTCGAGAACCGCTCGTTCAGTGGCGACCGCTATCTGGGCGGGTTCGACTTCGACCGGCGGATCGTGTCCTGGATCGCGGCCCAACTGCCCGAGTACGACCTGGCGATCGACAGCGAGAACCCCGCCGACGGCAAGGTCGAGGCACAACTCCTGTCGGTCGCCGAGGGGGCCAAGCACGACCTGTCCCGCTACCCCGAGACGGAGATCGTCAGCCAGTACTGCGAGGACCGGCGCGGTACCCCGATGAACATCGGACTGCCTATCCGCCGCGAGGAGTTCGAGGAGATGATCGCGGACCGGATCCGCGGCACGCTGGACGACTGCGACCGGGCGCTGGCGCGGGCCGGGATGACCGCGGCCGACCTGGACGAGATCGTCATGGTCGGCGGCTCGTCCCGGATCCCGCTGGTGGCCACGATGCTCACCGAGCACTTCGGGCGCGGCCCTCGGCTGCTCAACCCCGACCTGTGCGTCGCGCTGGGCGCCGCGATCAAGGCCGCGAACGTGCCCAGCCGCAGTGGGCACCTGGAGTTGGACCGCCCCGAGGCGCTGCCGCCGGAGACCGACATCGGCGGCCGGGTGCTGGCCGGACCCGCGCTGGCCTCGCCGGCGGGTGCTCAGGTGCTGCTCAGCTCGGACGACGGGCGGGTGTACCTGACCGAGACGGCCGACGCGGAGGGCCGCTTCCTGTTCGCCGACGTGCCGTTGCGCGACGGCGAGAACGGCTTCACCGTGCAGGTGTTGGCGCACGGACGGGAGATCGAGTCGCGGCAGTTGACGATCGAGTCCGACGGCAAGCCCCGTTCGGACGCGACCGGCGATGTGCTCGCGCACGACTTCTCGGTCGAGTTGGTGGACGGGCTGCACGTGGTGGTCCGGGCCGGGACGATGGTGCCCTACCGCACCGACTTCCGCCTGGAGACCGCCTCGCAGGGGTCCAGTCTGCGGGTCGGTCTGGTCGAGGGCCTGGTGCCGATCGGCGAGGTCTCGATCCGGGACCTGCCCACCGACGTGTCGGTCGGCTCGACCGTCGAGGTGACGCTCGAGTTCGAGGCGGGCTGGACGATCCGGGCCGAGGCGCGGCTGCCGCAGGTGGGCGCCGAGGGCAGCGCGGTGATCGACATCCCGCGTCGGGAGATCCCGGGCTGGCCGGAACTGGCCGAGCGGCACCGGCAGGTGCTCACCGGCTGGGCGGAGAAGCGGGACGCGATCCCGCCGGCGGACGCGATCCGGGTCGGCCCGGCGCTGGATCGACTACTGGCCGAGATCGCCGAACTGGTCCGGGACCGGATCGACGCGGGCAAGACGCACCACAAGATCCTGGAGGCGGAGACGCTGGTCCAGGGCCTGCGGGTGGCCACCACGGCGGGCAGCGCGCTGAACCCGGCGATCGGCGAGTTCGAGGACAACCTCGCCTTCCTGGCCCGGCTGGCCGACCGGCTGGTCGACCACGACCCGGTCGAGGCGGAGCGCTTCCGGGGCGCGGTCCCGGGTCTGCGCGCGACCGGGCGGGCCGCGTACGCGGCGGGCAACAAGATGGACTGGCACCTGGCCAACGAGGCGGTGCGGGACCGGATCAACGCGGCCGAGCGGATGTTGCACGGGGGGCGCTCGCCGCAGCAGTTCACCGCCGCCGAGTTCCAGGTCGCGGTGCTTCAGGAGGTCGAGTACCTGCGCCGCTCGATCCAGGAGATGGACCAGGCCTCCGCCGGCCGGCACCGGGCCGACGCGGATGGCTATCTGCGCGAGTTGGACACCATCGCCGAGGACGCTGCCGAGGTGGACGTGCGGGACGAGGCGGCGGGCAACCGCCGGTTGGTGGAGATCTATCGAGGTCGGATCATGCCGCTGCGGGCCCGGGCGGACCGCTGGATGGAACAGATCCGGGAGGGCTCCCCGCACATCGGGTTGCGGCTCCCGAAGAGCTCCCTGGAGAAATGACATGGCGTTCGCGATCACCTGCCCCCTGTGCCGCCGCCGGATCGCCGACCTGACCGAGCGCTGCCCGGCGTGCGGCGGCGACCTGGGCGCACTCGCGGGCCTCGTCGAGTTGGCCGACAGGCACTTCAACGACGCGGTCCGGTCGGCCCGGCGTGGCCGCTGGAACACCGCGGCCGAACACCTGGCGGTCACCCTCGCGCTCAACCCGGCCGACGCCGAGGCCCGCCAACTGCTCACCAAGGTCCGCTACCACCAGGACCCGAGGACCCTCCCGGACCGCCTGTGGCGCAAGGCCCGCACCCGCCTGCCGTACGGCGAACGGCTCCCGGCGCAACTCCCCCGCGAAGCGGACCTGCGCCGCCTCCTCGACGTCGCGAGCAAACGCCTCGCGGCGCGGAAACCGGGGTGACGAGCCGGGTGCTCGGTGGCGCACGGACGGACCATGGTCGCGAAGCCCGGCGACCTACCATGGGGGACATGGACCGCGAGGAGTTCGACCGGCTGACGGCCATCGCCAATTCTGTCCGCACGCCGTCCAACTACAAGATCGAGATCAGCGACGGCACGCTCGTGATGATGACCGGCCCGTCCGGCATCCACGAGTTCATCGTGCGCCGGCTGCGGATGCGCATCGAGCGCGGTATCGCCGGACGCGAGGAGTGGGCCGGGATGGCGGTTCACGGGGGGATGGACGTCCTGGACGACGCCAACCTGATAAGGCGCAATCCCGACGTTTGCGTCTTTCCGGAGGATGATCTCCTCACCGTCGAGAATCATGTGCCGGCCGCCGACGTGCGGCTTGCCGTCGAGGTCGTCTCACGGTCGAACCCGGAGAACGACTGGGAGGCCAAGTTGCGCGACTACCCGCGCATGGGCATCCCGGTCTACCTGATCATCGACCCTCGTCAGGGCACGATCGCGGTGTACTCCGAGCCGAAGGGCGGTCGCTACACCGCGCGAGCCGCCTACGCGTTCGGCCAGGACGTACCGCTGCCGCGGTTCGGCTTCTCGATCGCGACGGCGGACTTTCCCATGTACTGATCGCGCGGCCGGCCTCACAACACGTGGTCGGCCGTGCGCAGGATGGCGTGCAGGTCGATGGCGGCGTCCCAGGTGGCCCAGGTGGAGAGGGCGGCGCCGCCGAGGGCGATCAGGGTGGCCGCGCCGGGGCGGCTCCACGGGGTGGGCCAGCGGTCGGTCGGAGACGGGCCCAGCAGCGCGGCCACCCGGCGCGGGACCGGGCCGCCGGTCGCGGCCATCGCGCCACGCGGTGCGGCCGGTCCGGCCAGCGCCGCCTTGCCCACCGCGCGGGCCACCACCCGACGGTCACCCACCACGCGCGCGGCGTCCTCGTCCGCGCAGCGCTCCAGCGCGTAGCCGATCGCCGTGCGCATCGGCCGCAGCAGCGGATGCGCGCACATCGCCAGTGTCGCGACCAGCAGCACCCGATCGTGCCGGCCGCTCAGATGCGCCCGCTCGTGGGCCAGCAGCGCTCGCCGCTCGTCCGCGTCCAAGCGCGCGAGCAGTGACGCCGAGACCACGATCCGCGGCCGCCTGCCCGGCAGCGCGAACGCGGTCGGCGGTCCGGTGGGCAACACGGTCAACTCGGTGCCGCCGGCCGTCGGCACCCCCGCGCGCAGCAGTGTCAGCGCGCGTCGGCGGCGGCCCAGGACGACCGCCGCGCACAGCAGCGCCGAGGTCAGCGCCGCGCTCGCCAGGGAGCCGATCACCTGGACGTTCGGAATCGAGGCCCGCACCTGCGGATCGGACCAGTGATCGGGCAGCGGTACCCCCGGGAGCTGGGCCGTGCCCACCACGGTGAGCAGGCCCAGGCTGATGGTCGCGCACAGGGCCAGGACCGAGGTCAGCGCGGTGAGCAGGACCACCACCCGGCGCGGCGCGAGGTGGTCGGCCGCGAGCCGGGCCACGGGCACCGAGGTTATCGGCAGCAGCAACGGCAGGTAGACGATCCAACGCACGCGGCTACGACCCGCTCTCGTCCAGCAGTCGGCGCAGCAGCGCCTCGTCGTCGGTGGACAGGTCCGAGACGAACCGCGCGAGGACCGCCTGCCGGTCGCCCTCCTTGTCCAGCACCTGCCGCATGCGTCGCGCCGCCAGCCCGGCCTCGTCGTACACCGGCGCGTACACGTACGAGCGGCCCGACCGGGTGCGCTGGAGCACGCCCTTGTCGTGCAGGCGGGACAGGATGGTCACCACCGTCGTGTACGCCAACTCGCCGGACAACTGCTCCTGTACCGCGCCCGCGCCCATCGCCGTCGGCGACGTCCACAGCAGCGACAGGATCTCGGACTCCAACTCGCCGGGGCCACGTCGCGCGGGTGATCCGCCTGCTCTGCTTTCGGTCACTTCGGCCTCCGGTGGATGGGCACAACGCCCCGGCAGCCTAAACGGTCACCCTTCGCGATCGGCGACGCGTACCTGTTCCTCCAGCTCACGGCGCCGCGCCGCGGCCCGGTCCCGATCGTGCTCGCCCGCGTCGGTGATGTCCAGAAACAGTTGCTCGATCTCGGGCCATCGCTCGCGGATGGCGGCCTTGATCCGCACCGCGGCGATCTCGACGTCCTCGCTGTCCACGCCCTCGGTCAGGTCCACGCGTGCCGCGAGCAGCACCTGTCCCATCCCGATCCGCATCGTGTACACCTTGGTGACCGTGTCCACCTCGGGCTGCTCGTCGAGGAAGCGCTGTACCTCCAGTTGCAGCGCCGGGTCGGCGGCCTCGCCGATGAGTTGGTCGCGGGAGGCGATGCCGAGCCGATAGGCGACGTAGACCAGGAGCAGACCGATCCCGATCGACGCGCCGCCCTCCCACACCACGTTGCCGGTGAGTTCGTGCAGCGCCATCCCGATCAGCGCGAGCGTGACGCCGAGCACCGCGGTGGCGTCCTCGGCGAGCACCGTGCGCAACGCCGGGTCCTGGATCGCCCGCGCCTTCGCCAGCGGCCCGCGCGCACCGCTCGGCGCGTCCCGGTACATCTGCCGCACCGCCCTGACCAGCGACGCGCCCTCGGCGATCAGCGCCACCAGCAGCACCGCGTAGCCGACCAGGTAGCCGGTCGGGCTCTCCTCGCCGGACTCCCGCATCGCGTGCAGCCCCTGGTAGAAGGAGAAGCAGCCGCCCATCACGAAGATGCCGACGGCGGCGAGCAGCGACCAGAAGTAACGCTCCTTGCCATAGCCGAACGGGTGTCGTGCGTCGGGCGCGCGCTTGCTGCGGCGGATCGCGGCGAGCAGGAAGATCTCGTTGCAGCTGTCCGCGACCGAATGCGCGGCCTCGGAGAGCAGCGCGGGCGACGCGGTGATCAGTCCGCCGACGACCTTGGCCAGCGCGATCGCCAGGTTCGCACCGAGCGCGACCAGGACCGTGCCCTTGGTGTCGCTGTCGTCGCCGGGCAGCCCGGCGCTCCCGCTCGTGCCGGGCCCGGGCCCTTCTCGTTCGTCCACTTCGTTCACGAGGCGGCGTCTACCCGTCGGGCGCGGGCTCAGGCTTGGTAGCCGCGCATCGGGACGTCGAGCAGCACCTCGAAGTCCATCGGCGGATCGGCCGGGAAGCGTCCGCCCTCCTCGATCGCGGACCAGCCCAGTACGGCGGCGGCGAACACGTACCGGTATTGCCTGGCCCGCTCGGGGTCCGCGCCGCCGAGCATGAACGCGGCGACCGCGTCGTCCTGGATCCGCAGGCCGACGTCAGGCGGCGGTGACCACCGGATCCCGGGAGACGAGGGCACGCGCCTCGGCGCGGTCCACCCGGATCGCACAACCCTCGGCGCGCAACGACTCGACCAGGACGTCGTGCCGCCGGCCGCGCGTGCGAACCGGCTCGGCGCGTGCCGGGAACAACACCGCCACCCGCCGCTCCGGCAACCCTCGGACGATGCCGGCCGGCGCCTCGACGAGCCGATCGTGCTCGTCGAAGACCACGCTCAACGGCGCGTCCACCCCGGACGCCTCCCACGCGGCCACCAACGCGTCCCGCGCGACCCGCTCACCGGCGTGCGTGACGTGCACGGCGATCGCCCGCCCGGCCGTCCCGCGCGCGGCGGTCAGCTCCGCGACGGCGGCGTCGTCCATCCGCATGATCGGCACCACGACGACCCGAGGACCGCCCTCGGGAGCGCGGCACCGGCCCGACGGATCGAGGCGGTGCGGCGGATCCCGTCGACCCGACGAATTGCGGCGAACATGGCGGCCTCCTTTCGACCACCCCCAGCCTCCCCCCGGATCCGCCCGCCCGGCCCACCCGTTGACGCGCTCATGGCGCTGCCGGCGGCAATCCGAGCGCGTCCCTGACCCGACCAAGCCGGCGATCGTGTTCGATGTCCGTCGGGGCCCTGCCGCGCCGGTCGGGCGACGGTGTTCCCGGGTCGGCGGCAACGGCTCGCCCGGCGGCGTGCGGGCCCGCGTTCGGCGCCGGTCCGGGTCGAGCTACGCGGCCTCCGGCACCGCGCGGCCCGTTCGCCCGGGTCGCGCGGTGCCGGCGAGACGGGCGAGGCGGGTGCTGCCGGCGACCACCCGGCCGGCACGGATGGCGACGCGGTCCTGCGGGCGGGTGCGCAGCGCCTCGGGCAGGGAGTGCGCCCGGACCGCGAACAGGTCGGCGCGGGCCCCCGGTTCCAGACCGCCGGCCTCCACGCCCAGTACGCCCCGCGCGTGCCCGGCCACCGCGGCCCAGGCCCGGGCGGGCGCCAACCCCGTGGCGGCGGCGGTGGCCAGCGGGTCGGCCAGACCCATCGGGTGCCCGGCGTCGCGCAGATGGTCGCCGCCGGCCGCGACCGTGACGCCCGCCGCGACCAGTTCGCGGATCGGCAGCCCACAACCGCGCTCCGACGGCAACGCCACGACGCGCATCCCGGACGCGGCGATCGTCTCGCCGACCCGACCCAACGCGGACGGCGAGAGCCGGTTCAGGCCGGCCAGATGACTGGCCGTGACCGGCCGGTCGAAGCCCGACGCGCGCAACAGCCGGGCCAGGTCGCCGACCACGAGCAGGCGCGGATCGAAACCGTCGTCCAGGTGCAGGTCGAGCCCGACCTCGACACGATCCGCGAGCCGCAGCAGCCGGCGGATCTCCTGCCGGCAGTCCGGCGCGAACCTGGGTCGTCCGCCGATCACCCGCGCGCCCGCGCCCACCGCGTCCACGATCGTGCGATCACTCGTCCCCGGGGTCGGGACGGCGACGATCTGGAGGTCGAGGAGCCGATGGAACTCGGCGCGCAGTTCGGCCATCACCTCGACCGAGCGCAGCGGCGTGCGGCCCTCGCCGATGTCCAGGTGCGTGCGCACGGCGGTCACCCCGCGGACGACCAGCGTTCGCAACACCTCGCGCGAGCGCCGGCGCAGATCGCCGGGTCGATAGCGGGCGGGCCGCACCTGCCAGGACCGCCACGCGCCGTCGCGTCCGTCCGGATCCGAGCCCACCGGCTCCCAGGTCAGCGCGCGATCGAGGTGCAGGTGCGGCTCGGCGGGAGCCGGCAGCAGCAGATAGCCGGTCAGATCCAGCCCGGAGCCGGCCCGCGAGTACGGCCGACCCGGCTCGCGCAGCACCCCGATCCGACCGTTGCGCAGCACCACGTCACGCGTACGCCCGTCCGGCAGCGTGGCGCCGAACAGGGTGATCGTGTCGCTCATCGCTACCCCCTGGGACTTGAATCCGCGACCCCGATCCGACGCGGGGTCGAGGAAACGCCCCGATACCGCGTCGCCGCGCCGCCCGACCCACTGTGACCGGGCGCTGTTGCGGCGGCGTTTCGGCGCCGTTAAGGACCACCCCTTCGGGGGCGAAACGGGCACGTAACGTGCGCGACGCCGACCGGCAACGGCGAACCCGTACAACCGACCCCATGACCATCACCGAGGCGCGCCCCGTCGCCGTACCGGGTCCCCGACGGCACCGGCAACATTTGTCGTCCAGGCCCGGCACCGTCCTGTGGGGTTGGCTGCCTGGTGCCCGGGACCGGCCGGTGGCGTTCGTCGAATCCGGCGAGACGCTCACCGCGGACACCGTCTCGCACGAGGGCCTGCTCGGCGACCAGGGCCGCGACCCGGTGGCCTTCTTCGGCCGGCACCACATCCGGGCCGATCGTGTCCCGGAGGACCACCGCGCACTGGCCGCCTCCGACCTCGCGCACGACCGCGCCGTGGACGGTCCGCACGTGATCACCGGCCCGATCTCGGTGGCCGGCGCCCGCCCGGGCGACGTCCTCGCGGTGCACCTGCTCGAACTGCGCCCGCGGACCTCCTACGGCGTACTCACCGAGCGGCACGGTCGCGGGCGCGGCGCGCCGCCGGTCACGGTGTGTGCGATCCGGGACGGTCGGGCCCGGATCCCGACCGCGACCGGCGACCTGACCCTGCGACTGCGGCCGAGTCTGGCGGTACTGGGTGTGGCCACCTCCGACGGCCTGCGCCGGTTGTCCACCCGGGTGGGCTCACACGGCGGCAATCTCGACCTGCCGATCCTGGGCGCGGGCAGCACGCTCCACCTGCCGGTGCAAACCGCCGGCGCGCTGCTCTACCTCGGCGGCCCCCGCCTGGCACACGGCCACGGCGCGGCGCTGGAGGGAGCGCTCAAGGTCACTCTGCGCGTCGAGGTGATCCCGTACGAGCGGGCCCGCGCGCGATTCGGCAACCCGCGCGGCCCGTTCGTGAGCACGGCGGACGCGCTGATCCCGCTGGGCATCGGCGCCGATCCGACCCTCGCGCTGCGTCGATGCGCCGCCCAGGGCGAGGAACTGCTGTGCTGCGGCCACGGCCTGACGCGCGATCAGGCCCGCGCCTACCTGGGTGCCGCCGCCGAGTTCGGCACTAGCCGCACCGGCGTGCACGCCCGGGTCCCGCTGCCGGGGCGGTGAGCGTCGAGCGCGACCTTCGGTGGTGCGGTCGGGGATATCGGCCGCACCACCGAGGGTCGCGCGCGGGCGGTAGCGTTTCGCGGATGAGCACCTCTTTCGCGATCGACGCGAGCGAGCCCTGGCCGAGCACGGCTGCCGAGGGGTTGGCCGTGCAGGATCGATTGCGGCCGCTGGTGGACACGGTCGGGCCCGGGCCGGGGCCCGCGCAGGTGCGGTTCGTGGCCGGGCTGGATGTGGCCTACGCCGAGGACTCGGACGAACTCGCCGCCGCCGTGGTGGTTTTGGACGCCTCGACGCACGCCGTGGTGGAGCGGTCGGTGGTGCACGGCGTGGCGACGTTTCCGTATCTGCCCGGGCTGTTCGCGTTCCGGGAGATCCCGGCGTTGTCGGCCGCGCTCGAACGGCTGGACACCACACCGGACCTGCTCGTGTGCGACGGTCAGGGGCTGGCCCATCCGCGCCGGTTCGGGTTGGCCTGCCACCTCGGCGTGCTGACCGGGCTGCCGACCGTCGGGGTCGGCAAGACGCACTTCGTCGGCACCTACGAGACGCCGGGGGACAAGCGCGGCGACGCCGCCGACGTCGTGTACGAAGGAGACGTGGTGGGGCGGGTGTTGCGCACCCGCGACGCGATCAAGCCGGTGTTCGTCTCGATCGGCCACGGTGTCGACCTGGATACGGCCTGCGCGCATGTGTTGGCCCTGACCCCGCGCTATCGCCTCCCGGAGACCACCCGCCAGGCCGACCAGGCCTGCCGCCAGGCGCTGAAGAGCACCCGGCCGTAAACCGCCGGCCGGCCCGCGCACCCGCCCGCGCCCACCCGACGGTGCTCCGCCGGGACGATGCCGCCGCCACCACCGCGACGGCATGGAAGAGCCCCCCGAACCACCTGCGCAAGGTGGTTCGGGGGGCTCTTCGGTCACCGGCTCCCCAAGGGGGGAGGATGGGGAGCCGGCTGCTTCATGGGTGGAACACCCGATTCGGGTCAGTCCGTCGCGATCGCCCGCAGGACGTTCATCCGCGCCGCCCGGAAGGCCGGCATCACGGCGGCGAGCAGGCCGACCACCGCCGCGGCGATCACGATCCCGATCACCGTGCCCCACGGGATCTCCAGGACGTCCAGGCCCTGCTTGGCGAGCAGGCGCTGGGCCCCGATACCCCACGCCATGCCGAGCGCGAGCCCGACCAGGGCGCCGAAGGTCGCGATGACCATGGACTCCAGGCGGATCATTCGGCGGATCTGCCGGCGCGAGGCGCCGATCGCCCGCATCAGGCCGATCTCCCTGGTGCGCTCGACCACCGACAGCGCCAGCGTGTTGATCACACCGAGGATCGAGATGATGATCGCCAGGCCGAGCAGACCGTAGATCAGGTACAGGAACGTGTCGATCTGCTTGCCGATCAGTTCCTTGTAGTCGCTCTGGTCACGGGCCTTGACCTGCGGGAAGGGATCGAGCGCCGACTTGAGCGCCGCGCCGACCTTCGACGCGTCCTGACCGGAGGCCGCGTTGACCATCATGATCTGGTACTGCACGTTCGGGACGAACTGCTTCATCACCGTGTTCGGGATGATCGTCGTGTCGCCCGCGCCGATGTCGGCGCCCTCGGACTTCTTGCGGATCGCGCCGACCTCGACCGTGGTCTTCTGCCCGTTCGGGAAGGCGATCTCGATCTTGCCGCCGATGCCGAGGTTGTGATCCTTGGCGAAGTTCTCGCCGATGGCCGCCTTGCCCGCCGAGATGGCCGCGTTGCCGCTGCCCTGGAGGTAGGTGGTCTTGAGCGTGTCGTCCATGCCCGGGTCCGAACCGACGACGAAGTCCTTCTTGCTCTTGCCGTCGGCGGTGAGCGTAGCGTTGCTGAGCGTCTGGCTGACCACCTCGCCCACGCCGGGGGTCTTCTTCGCCGCCTGGACGACGTCCTCCGGGAAGGTACCGACCAGCGACTGGATCGTGTAGTCGGCGCCCAGGGACTTCTCGATCTGCTTGTCGAACGAGGCCGACATCGACGAGGCCGCGACCGCCATGCCGCTGACCAGGGCGACGCCGATCATGATCGCCGACGCGGTGGCGCCGGTGCGGCGCGGGTTGCGCAGCGCGTTCTCCCGGCTGAGCCGGCCCATCGAACCGAACACCTTCGGGTACCAGGACGCCAGCGCCGGGACCACCGTGCGGGCCAGCAGCGGCGCCAGCACGATGAAGCCGAGCAGGGTGAACATCACGCCCAGGCCGAGGAATCCGCCGCCCTGGCTGCCGCTGTCCGCGGTGGCGCCGGCGACCAGTGCGAGCGCGCCCAGGGCGAACAGCACCAGGCCGATGATCGAGCGGGTCTTGATCGACTTCTGCGGCGGGGCGCCGGCCTCGCGCAGGGCCGCCATCGGGGCGACCTTGCCCGCGCGGCGGGCCGGCACGTACGCGGCGATCACGGTGACGATCACGCCGACCAGGTAGGCCACGATCGGGGTCGAGGTCTTGATCACCAGGGACGTGCCCTTGAGGTTGATCCCGACCGCGCTGATCAGCGCCTTGAGCCCGACGGCCAGACCGAGACCGGCCAACAGACCGAGCGTCGAGCCGACCACACCGAGCAGGACCGCCTCCACCAGCACCGAGCGGTTCACGTCCGCCCGGCTCGCGCCGATGGCCCGCATCAGACCCAGTTCACGGGTGCGCTGGGCGACCAGCATCGAGAAGGTGTTGAAGATCAGGAAGATCCCGACCAGTACGGCGACACCGGCGAAGCCGAGCATCGCGTACTTCATCACGTTCAGGAAGCCGCTCAGCGAGTCGCCGGCGTCCTTGGCGGACTCCGCGGCCGTCTTGACCTCGAAGTTCGTGGTGTCGCCGAGCGCCTGCTCGACGCGCTGCTTGAGGACCTTGTCGGAGACGCCGTCGGCGGCGGAGACCGAGATCGAGGTGATCAGGTTCGGGTCGCCGAGCAGCCGCTGCGAAGCGGTCGCCGAGTCGAAGGAGAGCAGGGCCGCACCGGGGTTGGTGGTGGTGAAGGTCATGATGCCGGTGACCTTGACCGGGAACTGCCCGATCGGTGCGATCACCCGCAGCTCGTCACCGATCTTCACCTTCTTCTTGTCGGCCGTGTCGGCGTCGATCATCACCTCGGCCGGGCCCTTGGGCAGGTTGCCGCTGGTGACCTTGACCGGGGTGCGGTCGGTCTCGTACCAGTTCGTGGCGATGGTCGGGGCGCCCGAGGACGGGCCCACGGACTTGTTGTTCTTGTCGACGACGGTGACCGACTCGAGGTTGACGTCGCCGTGCGCTTCCTTGACGCCGTCGACCTTGGCGACCTTGTCGATGACCGAGCGCTGCAGCGTGGGCGTCTGCCCGGTGAGCGCGAGGTCGTCCTTGTCGAACTCGGACTTCGGGTTGACCGAGACGTCCGAGGCGGTGGATTTGAACAGCTCGTCGAACGTCTTGGTGATCGTGTCGGTGAATACCAGGGTGCCGGAGACGAACGCGACCGACAGCAGTACTGCCAGGGCGGACAGCACCATTCGCCCCTTGTGGGCGAGGAAGCTGCGGAACGTGGCTTTCAACATGGTGGGGGACTCTCCGCCTGTTTCAGCTGGTCCGGGCGCCGTCGAAGCGCTTCATGCGCTCCAGTACGGCGTCGGACGTGGGACGCAGCATCTCGTCGACGATTCGACCGTCTGCCAGGAACAGGACCCGGTCCGCGTAGGACGCCGCGTTCGGGTCGTGGGTGACCATCACGATGGTCTGACCGAGCTCGTTGACACTGCGCCGCAGGAAGCCCAGCACCTCGGCGCCGGAGCGCGAGTCGAGGTTTCCGGTCGGCTCGTCACCGAAGATGATCTCGGGCCGGCTGGCCAGCGCGCGGGCGCACGCGACACGCTGCTGCTGACCGCCGGAGAGTTCGCTCGGGCGGTGCTTGAGCCGGTCGCGCAGGCCGACGGTCTCGATCACGGTGTCCAGCCAGGCCTTGTCCGGCTTGCGACCCGCGATGTCCATCGGCAGCGTGATGTTCTCCAGCGCGGTCAGCGTCGGGAGCAGGTTGAACGCCTGGAAGATGAAGCCGATGTTGTCGCGGCGGAGCTTGGTGAGCGCCTTGTCCTTCAGGCTCGTGATCTCCGTGTCGCCGATCCAGCTCTTGCCGCCGCTCACCGAGTCGAGACCGGCGAGGCAGTGCATCAGGGTCGACTTGCCGGAGCCGGAGGGGCCCATGATCGCGGTGAACTGACCGCGACCGATCTGGACGTCCACGCTGTCGAGAGCGACGACTCGGGTCTCGCCTTCGCCGTACGCCTTGGTGAGCTGCTGCGCGCGGGCGGCGATGGTGCCCCTGGAGTCCGCGTCGGTCATGGCAGCCGTGGCCGTGGTCACGAGTCTGTCCCCCAGATGAGGTGAAAGGGTGGCGCGCTCCGCGGTTTGCAGTGCACAGGATCACCGTAGGGGGGATGGGGCTCCGGCGAATCCTCTCCAAGGACAGATCCGGCCGTCCTACGCAGGGAGGACCCCGGGTACGCCGAACGACCCTTCCCCTAAGGGGAGCCCCGTACCGGTGGGGTACGTCCCGGGGAAGAGTCGACGATCCGTCACGCTGTGTGGACCTCGCCCGTGCCAACGATCCGCATCCGACCCGGGGTTCCCCAAATGTCGGGTCCGGGTGCGCCGCGCTCCCCGAGGTGGGTGGCGTCAGTCTTGCGAGGGACCTTCCGGCGTCCGATGGTGGGCCACGATCGCGGCGCCGATCCCGGCCACCGCGCGGCGCAGGCTCGGCGGCGACACGGCTTCCATATGCGTGCCCAGACCGATCAGTTGGCCCAGTGCGACCTCCTCGGACTCGGTGCGCAGCCGCAGTTCGCGCCACCCGTCCGGGTCGGGCGGCCCCGCCGAGGCGAGCGCGTCCGCGGCGACCACGGGGCCGAAGATCCGCGGCAATCGGCCCAGCGCGGACGGCGACACCCGGACCACGCAGGCGAACTGCATCAGCGATCGGGCGAAGTCCTCGTTGCTGTGTGCCCACCACGTGCCGAGGTCGAAGCCGTCCGGGCGCTCGAAACGTTCCGGCCGACTGCTCGCGGCCACCACCCGTGACACCCGGTAGCTGCGGATGTCGGTGCGATGGCGGGCGACCAGGTACCAGACGCCGGCCTTGAGGACGAGACCGAACGGGTCCAGCCGGCGGGACACCTCGCGGTCGCGGCGGGCGTACCGCAGATCCAGCCGGCGGCCGGTCCACACCGCGCTCGCGATCTCGGTGAGGTACGGGACGTCCTCGTCGCGGTGGAACCAGCCCGGTGCGTCCAGGTGGAAGCGCTGCCGGACCCGGCCCGCGCGGGTGCGCAGGTCGGCGGGCAGGGTGGCCATCACCTTGGTCTGCGCCGCGACGAGCACGGTGTCCAGGCCCAGCGCGTCGGCGGCGTGCGGCGCGCCGGACAGGAACAGCGCGGCCGCCTCGTCGCCGGTGAGTCCGTCCAGCCTGGTCCGCCAGCCCTCCACGAGCCGGATCCCGCCGCGTGGTCCGGTCTCGGTCCACAGCGGTACGCCGGACGCCTGGAGCGCGGCGACGTCGCGGTACACGGTGCGGACCGACACCTCCAACTCGTCGGCCAGCTCGGCGGCGGTGGCCCCGCCGGGTCGGTTCTGCAGGTGGAGCAGGAGTGCCACCAGTCGGCCGGATCGCATGACTCGAAACTAACCCGGAATCCTTGCCAAAGGTTGTCAGGGATGGCGGTGCACGATGTGCGTATGACGAGTTGGGCGGAGTTCGAGAAGGCCGAGCCGGAGTTCGCGACGACGGTGCGCGAGCGCTTCGGGATGTACAAGCACCATGTGCTGGGCACGGTGCGGCGGGACGGTTCGCCTCGGCTGAGCGGGTTGGAGGTGGATTTCCGGTCCGAGCAGATGTGGCTCGGCATGATGCCCGGTTCGTTGAAGGCGCGGGATCTGCTGCGTGATCCGCGGTTCTCGATCTTCGCGAACCCGGGGGAGGGGGCCGAACTGGCGCACGGTGACGTGCGGGTGAGTGGGCGGGCGGTCGAGGTCGTGGACGACGCGGTGAAGGGGCCGTACGCGGGCGAGACGGGGGCGCCGGTGCCATTTCATCTGTTTCGGGTCGAGCTCGACGAGGTGAGTGGGGTGGGGGTGGAGGGCGAGGAGATCGTCCTGCGGGTTTGGCGGCCTGGCGCGCGGGTTCGGACGATTCGGCGGGGGAACGACGATGGGTCTGCGCGGGATGTGGGTTGAGTTTGGTTGGCCTCATGCGCCGGCCGGGCTGGGTTGGCCTCATGCGCCGGCCGGGCTGGGTTGGCCTCATGCGCCGGCCGGGCTGAGTGGCCTCATGCGCCGGCCGGGCTGGGTGCCCTCAAGCGTCGGGCAGGCTGGGTTGGCCTCATGCGCCGGCCCGGCTGGGTGGTGTCATGCGTCGGTTGGGGTTTCGGTGGGGGGATTGAGGCCGTGGCCTCGGTGGAGGGGGAGTTCTCGGGTGATGGCGATGTTGGTGAGGAAGGGGCGGTCGTGGGTGGCTACCAGTAGGGCTCCTTGGTAGGCGTTGAGGGCCTGTTCGAGTTGGTGGACCGAGGCGAGGTCCAGGTTGTTGGTGGGCTCGTCGAGGATCAGTAGTTGTGGGGGCGGGTCGGCGGACAGGAGCGCGGCCAGGACCGCGCGGAAACGTTCGCCGCCGGAGAGGGTGCCGACTCGCTGTTCGGGGCGATTGCCCTTGAAGAGGAAGCGGGCGAGCCGGCCGCGCAGTTCGGAGTCCGACGCCGTGGGCGCGAAGCGGCGGAGGTTGGCCAGGACGCTCGCGTCCTCGTCGAGGATGTCCAGCCGCTGCGGCAGATGCCGCACCCCGTCGACGCCGATCCGCACGCTGCCCCGGGCCGGTTGCTCCGCCCCGGTCAGCAGCCGCAGCAAGGTGGTCTTGCCCGATCCGTTGTCGCCGGTCAGCGCGATCCGTTCGGGACCGCGCACGTTCAGGTCCAGGCCGTCCGGCCCGTACAGCAGATCCGCGGTGTTCAGACCCTCGGCGACGAGCACCGTGCGCCCGGCGGGCACCTCGGTCCCGGGCAACTCGATGCGGATCTCCTTGTCGTCGCGCACCGCGTCCCTGGCCTCGGACAGCCGCGTTCGGGCGTCGTCGAGCCGACCCTCCTGCGTGCCCCTGAGCTTGCCGGCGGAGACCTCGGCGGCCCGCTTGAGGTTGCCCGCGACGATCCTGGGCACGCCCCCTTCCAGTTGGGCCTTGCGGCCGGTCCGGACCCGGCGGGCCAATCGCACCTGGGCCTCGGCCAGTTCCCGCTTCTGTTTGCGCAGATCGGTCTGCGCGGTGCGGACCAGGCGCTCGGCGGTCGCCCGCTCCTGTGCCAGGACCTCCAGATACGCGCTCAGATTGCCACCGTAGGTGCGGGCCCGGTCCGGGAGCAGTTCGACGATCCGGTCCACCAGATCCAGAAGCACGCGGTCGTGGCTGACCACGACGAGCACACCCGGATAGCCCCGCACCGCGTCGTACAACCGCTCGCGCGCGGAGCCGTCGAGGTTGTTGGTCGGCTCGTCCAGGAGCAGTACGTCGGGCCGGCGCAGCAGCAGCGCGGCCAGCCCGAGCAGCACCGACTCGCCGCCGGACAACGTGCCGACCGTGCGATCGAGGTCGACGTGCGGCAGTCCGAGCCGGTCGAGTTCGGCGCGGGCCCGCTCCTCGACGTCCCAGTCGTCGCCGACGGCGTCGAAGTGCCGCACGTCGGCGTCACCGCCCTCGATCGCAAGCAGCGCTGCGCGCGTGCCGGCGATGCCCAGCACGTCGTCGACCCGACGGTCCGCGTCGAGCGGCAGATGCTGGGGGAGGTAGCCGAGGTCGCCGCCGGCCGTGATCGATCCGGAGGTGGGCGACAGGACGCCGGCGATCAGTTTGAGCAGGGTCGACTTGCCCGCGCCGTTGACCCCGACCAGGCCGGTTCGGCCGCCGCCGATGGCGAGATCGAGGCCCGCGACGACGGGGGTGCCGTCGGGCCAGGCGAAGGACAGGTCGGAACATACGATCGCCGGTGCGGTCGGAAATGACATGGAGTGGCTCCCATGGACGCGTGGTGAACGGATCGCGTGGGACACCGCGCGGCGGGATCGGGAGGGGGCCGGACGTGAAAGATCGTCCGGGACGGCCACACCGAGGTCGAGACGCGACCGCGAGCACACAGGGGCTCGAGCGGCGCGATGTCCGGACCTCAGATGCGCAACGGACCATCCAGACGGACGACAATGTGACCGGTCCAGGCTAACCCTCGGACGCCGAGGACCTCAAATGTTTTTCCCGTCCGGCGCGACGAGTGGCCCGGAACCGGTGTCCGGGGCGGCGTCGTCCGGAGCCGGAGCCGGATCCGCGGAGGCGGCCGGACCGGCGCGGCGGTCCAGGACGTACCCGGCCACTGCCGCGCCGAAGAGCAGGATCAGGGGTGCGGCGAAGGCGACGAGGATGTGTACGTGCAGTACCAGCGTCGCGCCGGTGAACGCGCCGAGCGCCATCGCGAACGCGGAGAGCATTCGACGGCCCGCGCGCGAGCCGGGTCCGCCGAAGCGGCGCAGGTCGGCGGCCAGCCCGGTGAGCGTCTGGGACAACACCGTGGTGGTCAGGTCCGGTACGGCCAGCCGCCGGGCCACCGCGTTCTGTAGCCCCATGGCCAAGCCGAGGAGCAGGATCAGCGAGTACCGCGCGCCGGTGCCGAGCCCGCTCACCGCCGCGGCCACGGTCAGGGCCGCCGCGATCAGGACGGCCTGGAGGGCGCAGCCGACCCAGAGCAGGCGCAGTCGTCGATCGCCGAACCCGGCGCCCAGGCGGCCACCGCCGGCGGCGCCGACCAGGAACGCGGCCAGGGCGGCGAGCGAGGCGGACACCGACAGGCCGGGGGCGCCGGCCAGGGCGAAGCCGGTGAAGACCACGTTGCCGGTCATGTTCGCGACGAAGACCCGACCCAGTTCGAGGTAGCTCAGCGCGTCGACCAGGCCGGTCACCACGGTGAGCACGATCAGCAGCGGCGAAAGCGGGCCGTGCGGGTCGTCGCGCGGCGGCATCAGGGTGTGTTTGGCCTCCCGAAGCGTTTCGCGCATCGATGTCCCTCCGGATCGGCCGCCCTGTGCCCGGCCCCGAGCACCGGCCCGGTTATCCATAGCCCGTTCGGGACGTACGGACACCTCGGCCGGCCGAAGAGCGCGGTCCCGTTGCCGCCGAGTGGCCGTACCCCTTCATCCCATGTGGTGATCATGATCGTGCGCGCGGCCAGGCATATCCCCAACCGTGACGATGGGCGATTTAGCCTGCAATGGATTTCCCTATATTTCCGATCATTTGGGGCATTCGTGCGATCATCTCGCGGCGTGGCCGCAATCGTCCTGGTGGTGGCGGTGGTCGCCGCCATCGGCTTCGTCGTGTTCGCCGGTGGGCATGGCGAGGACCCGAAGCAAAAGGCCGCCGCGCCCGCCCAGGGTGCCCCGAAGGTGCAGCCCGGGCAGGGGCCGGTCACCCTGATCGGCGACGGCTCGACGTCGAGCACGGGCGAGCAGCCGGGCCGGCTCAAGCCGGAGAAGCTCGCACCGGGCCAGGCGCCGCCGCAGTTCCTGGTGTTCTCCTGGGACGGCGCCGGCGAGGACGACAAGAAGCTGTTCTCCCGCTTCCGCCAGGTGGCCAAGGAGAGCAACGCGAAGATGACGCTGTTCCTGTCCGGGGTGTACGTGCTGCCGGAGGCCAAGCGGGCCAAGTACCTGCCGCCGCACAAGCCGATCGGCGCCTCGGACATCGGCTACCTCGACGACGTCCACCTGCGGATGACGCTGGAACAACTCGGCGCCGCGTGGAACGAGGGCCACGAGATCGGTACGCACTTCAACGGCCACTTCTGCGGCCCCACCGGCGGCGGCTCGTGGTCGGCGGACGACTGGCGCAGCGAGGTCGACCAGGCCAAGGCGTTCGTCAAGAACTGGAAGACCAACACCGGTTGGGCGGATCTGCCGGCGCTTCCGTTCGACTACGACAAGGAACTCATCGGCGGCCGGGCGCCGTGTCTGGAGGGCCAGAAGGCGCTGCTCGACGCCGCGCCGTCGCTGGGCTTCCGCTACGACGCGAGTTCGCCCGGTGGGCGCCAGGTGTGGCCGACCAAGGTGAACGGGATCTGGGACCTGCCGTTGCAGCAAATCCCGCTGCCCGGGCGCAAGTTCGAGGTCCTGTCGATGGACTACAACGTGATGTTCAACCAGTCGCGCACGGTCAAGGGCGACCCGGCCAAGTTCCAGGAGTGGGAGGAGCAGGCGTACGCGAGCTACATGGCGGGCTTCGAGCGCGCGTACACCGGGAACCGGGCGCCGTTGATGATCGGCAACCACTTCGAGGGCTGGAACGGCGGCATCTACATGAAGGCGGTCGAACGCACCATGCGGACCGCGTGCGCTCGGCCGGAGACGAAGTGTGTGAGCTTCCGCGACCTGGTGGACTGGCTCGACGTCCAGGATCCCGCGGTGCTCTCGAAGCTGCGGACGTACGACGTCGGGGCGAAGCCTGATTGGTCGACGCTTGCCGGCTCCGCGCCCGACGCTCCCGCGGTTCCGGCTGCGGCTTCCGGTGGGGGACGGGCCGCGGCGGTGCGGGACCGGTACTGATCGGGCCTGCGGCCCGGGTGGCCTCAAACGCCGGCCGGGCTGCGGGGAAGCCGGTCTGCGACTGGGGTGACCTCGAACGCGGGCCGGGCTGGGGAGCGACCGTCTGCGACGGGGTGGCCTCGAACGCGGGCCGCTTTGGGGGGACTCGGTCCGTGACCGGGGTGGCCTCAAGCGCCGGCCGGCTGATTTCGTCGGCCGGCGCTTGAGGCCACCGGGCGATGGGGCGGCACCCGGTCGGTGTCAGCCGTGTGGGTGGGGATGGCGGCGGTCCTCGCGGAGGAGTTCGGGGAGGGTCACCGCGCCGGAGCCGTAGCGGCTGGCGACGTCGTCGGGGTTGGAGATGCGGCAGCGCTTCATCGACAGGCAGCCGCAGCCGATGCACTGTTCCAAGCCGTCCCGCAGCCGTACCAGAGCCTCGATCTCCTCCTCCAGACGCCCACGCCAGGCCCGACTGATCTTCGCCCAGTCGGCCGGCGTGGGCGTGCGGCCCTCCGGGAGCTTGCCGAGCGCGTCCTTGATCTCCTCCAGCGACAGGCCGATGTTCTGCGCCGCGCGAATGAACGCCAGGCGCCGCAGGATGTGCCGTTCGTACCGGCGTTGGCCGCCGGTGGTGCGACTCGCGCTGATCAGCCCCTCGGCCTCGTAGTAGCGCAACGCGGATGCCGCGAACCCGCTGCGTGCGGTCATCTGGCCGACCGTCAACAAATCCGTCCCGGTGAGCACGCCGCCTCCTGAGATCCCGGCCCGGCGGTCCGGTCGATTCCGGATTCGTCCGCTTGACCTGAAGTGCACTTGAACTTGCAGTGTAGAGGGGCAGCCCATCACCGGGTGGGGTGTGGATTCCCCTGGAGATCACCATGCCTGTCGCACTCATCACCGGCGCCTCGCGGGGACTGGGCCTGGCCCTGGCCCGCACGCTCGCCGCCCGATCCTGGACCCTGGTCCTGGACGCCCGTCGAGCCGCCGACCTGACCCGCGCGGCCGACGAACTGCGCGACCTCGGGGCCGAGGACGTGATCGCCGTTGCCGGCGACGTGGCCGACCCCGCGCACCGCAGCGAACTGCGGGACGTCGTCCGCGAGTCGGGTCGGCTCGACCTGCTCGTCAACAACGCGAGCGTGCTCGGCCCGAGCCCGATGCCGCCGCTCGCCGACCACTCCGTCGCCGACCTGGCCCGGACGTACGACGTGAACGTGTTCGCGCCGCTCGCGCTCACCCAAGCCAACCTGCCGCTGCTGCTCGGCGCCGGCCGCGGCGCCGTCGTGAACATCAGCTCGGACGCCGCCGTCAACGCCTATCCCGGCTGGGGCGGCTACGGCTCCACCAAGGCCGCGCTCGACCACGTCACCGCGACGCTCGCCGCCGAGCATCCGGACCTGGATGTGTACGCGTTCGATCCCGGCGACATGAACACCGATCTGCACCAACAGGCTTTCCCGGGCGAGGACATCTCCGATCGGCCGGCCGCCGCGACAGTGGTGCCGGCGCTGTTGCGGCTGCTCGACGAGCGGCCGGTGAGCGGCCGGTACACCGTGGCCGAGTTCGCCGCGGCGGTGACCTCGTGAGCACCCCGGTCATCCACGACGCGACCGAACCCGCCGAGGCGCGCGGGCTCGCGCGGGACGGGATCCGGCTCCTCGTGCACTCCGAGGGGCGGGTCGAGCACACCGTGTTCCGCGACCTCGGTCGCCACCTGGGGCCCGGAGACCTGCTGGTGGTGAACACCTCCGCGACGCTGCCCGCCGCGGTGGACGGCTACCGGGCCGACGGCTCGCCGGTGACCGTGCACTTCGCCACCCGGCTCGACGACGAGACCTGGGTGCTCGAACTGCGGCACGCCGACGGCACGCCCGGACCGGTGGACGGTGTGCGCCGGTTCGAGGCGGTGCGCTTTCCCGGCACCGGATGCGGGATGGCGCTGCTGCTGGAGGCGTACCCGAAGGAACATGCCCGGCAGCGGCTGTGGAAGGCACGGATCACCGTCCCGCAAACGCGGGTGGAGACCTTCCTGGCCGAGCGCGGGCGCCCGATCGCCTACTCGTACCTGCGCGAGCGCTGGCCTCTGACGGCCTATCAGACCGTCTTCGCGCGGGACGAGGGCAGCGCCGAGATGCCCAGCGCCGGACGACCCTTCACCCACGAACTCGTGGTCGACCTGATCACGCGCGGCGTGGCCATCGCGCCGATCGTGCTGCATACCGGGGTGTCCTCGCAGGAGGTGGGGGAGCCGCCGCTGCGTGAGTGGTTCAGCGTGCCGGAGCACACGGCCGCCATGGTCCGGCAGGCCCGCCGGGTGGTCGCGGTGGGCACCACGGTGGTCCGGGCGCTGGAATCGGCGGTGCGCGACGACGGCGAGATCGCGCCCGCGAGCGGGTGGACCGACCTGCTGCTCGGCCCGGACCGACCGGCCCGCGTGGTCGACGGCCTGATCAGCGGCCTGCACGCGCCGGAGGCCACCCACCTGCTGCTGCTGGAGGCGGTGGTGGGCCCGACGGTGCTGCGCCGGGTGTACGACGAGGCCCTCGCGGAGGGCTATCTGTGGCACGAGTTCGGCGACAGCACGCTGCTGCTTCCCTGACCCGGACGATGCCCGACCCGGACGATCCGACGCGCGCACGCGGTACCGCCCGAGTTCACCGCACGAGTTCGGAGACCGGACCGTGTCGGTGTCCCGTGCCTCCCGGCGGGAGATCGCGCCGGGAGCGCACCCACCACAGCACGATCACGCTCGCCACGGCCGCCACGGCACACCACGTCGAGGCGAAGGAGTGGAACCACAGCCGCATCGTGACGGCCGCACCGACGGCGCAGACCAGCCCCAGGATGCGGAGCAATCGGTCCCGCGCGAGCAACAGCGACCCCAGGGTCGCGACCAGGTAGCCGGCGATCACCCACGGGACGGCCGGGATGCCCACCGAGTAGCGCACGGTGTGCCCACAGATCTCGGCGTTCACCGGGCGGGTCGCGACCGCGTGTCCCAGCGCGCCGGCGACCACCAGGCCCAGCACGATCAGGACGGTCGCCCGGACCCGCTCCCGGCCGCGCTCGAGCGGCCATTGCGCGGCCAACACGGCGAGCGGGACGAACGCGGGCAGCAGCGGGAAGGCGATCACGGCCCAGGCCTCGCGCGCGATCTCGGCGGTGCCCGGGGACACCGCGCCGCGCTCGCCCTTCCACACCACCGCCTCGATCAACTGGTGGGCGCCCAGGATCACCGGCAGCATCGCCATCGGAAGGTCGTTGATCCGTCGCACCGACGCGACGCTCGCTATGCCCACGGCCGTGATGGCACTGCCCATCACGAGATCGGCTTCGGCGCTCCAACACACGGCTGCCTCGTCTCGCCAGGGAAGGTTGTGGTCGGGAGGGTTGTCGGGACGCCTTTCAGCGGGGTGGTCGAGTGGCTCGTTCCGTGGCAGGCGTACCCGTAGTCGATGTATTCAACAGTTCATACGCTCATTCGGGCGCAGTAATAGCCGTGGTCTCGGTCACGTTCGCGTGTAGGGCGCACGTACCGCCGGCCGGCCCCGTTGGTCGGGGCCGGCCGGAAGCGGGTCGGAGCGGGTCAGTTGCCCGCGGTCCACTGCTCCCAGGTCAGGTTCCACGCGCCGTAGCCGTTGTCGGCCGCGACCGGCTTCTCCTCGTTGCCCTTGACCTGCACGATGTCACCGCGGATCGAACGCTCGTAGAACCACTTGGCGTTCTCCAGGGTCATGCTGACGCAGCCGTGGCTGGTGTTGGCGTTGCCGAACGGGTTCGTCGTCGCCCACGTGTTCGCGTGCAGGAACGTCCCCGACTCGGTGATCCGCATCGCGAACGGCACGGCCTTCTGGTCGTACTCGTTGCCCAGGCCCACCGTCTGCGAGTTCATGTCGAGCGTGGGGTAGCGCTCCTCCATCACCATGATCCCGTTCCACGTCGTGTACTTGGGGTCCTCGCCGGCCGTGATCGGGATCGTCTTGACCACCTGGTCGTTCTCGGAGACGGTCATCGTGTGCGCGTTGGCGTCCACCACGGCGATCCGCTTGGTGTCCGAGATCTTGAACGAGAAGCTCTTGAACTGCTTCGACATCACGCCGCCGCCGAGGTCCACGCCGCGCAGGTTCAGGTCCACCTTCACCTGGGTGCCGACCTGCCAGTAGTCCTTCGGCCGCCACTCCACCCGCGAGTTGCCGAACCAGTGCCACGCGCCGTCCACGGCCGGGGTGGGCGTGACCTTGATCGCCTCCTGGACGGCCTTGTGGTTCTTCACCGGCTCGTCGAACGTGATCGAGACCGGCTGACCCACGCCCACCGTGGAGTCGGCGTCCGGCATGAACGTCGCGGTGGCCGGCCGGGTGGGGTTGAGCACGGTGAACGCCGAGGTCGCGGTGGTCGGCTTGTTGTCCGCGTTGGTCGCGGTCGCGGTCACCGTGTACTTGCCGCCGTACATGAACGGCACCTTGGGCTTCCACGCGTTGCCCGCCAGCGCGCCGTCCACGCTCTCGCCGCTCGCGTTGGTCACCTTGACCTCGGCGACCTTGCCACCGCCGACCGCGATCGTGACCGGCGCCCCCGGGTCGACACCGGTGGCCTTGTCCGCGGGGGTCAGGGTGACGACGGCGGGCTCCGCCGGTCCGGCCCGATTCTCGCCCGCGGCCTTGGCCGGGTCCGGCGTCGTCTTCTTCGCGTCGTCCTTGTTGCAGGCGCCGGTCAACAACAGCGACGCCGCGACGAGTGTGGCGACTCCGGTGCGTCGGATGATTCGAGACATGGACAGGGTCCCCCGTGCTCGGCCGTCTGGTGAACTCACCTGAGGGACGCTGCCGGCGCCGCCGGCGTTGCGCGGGGGACCCTGTGATCGCGATCACTCGGGAGGATCGCCGGGCGACGCGGGCCTGTCGCGTGGCGCGATCGTCACGCCCGGCTCACTCCTTGGTCGCACTGGTCGACAACCACTGGGCCCAGGTCAGGTTCCACGCGCCGTAGCCGTTGTCGGCCGAGACGGTGCGCTCCTTGGAGTTGACCACCTTGACCACGTCGCCGCGATCCGCGTGGTCGTAGAACCACTTGGCGTCCTCGGGCGTCATGCTCACGCAGCCGTGGCTGGTGTTGGCCCGACCGAACGGCGGGTTCGCCTTGTCGTACCAGTAGTTGCCGTGCACGAAGGTGCCCGACGTGGTGATCCGGACCGCCGACGGCACGTCGGCGATGTCGTACTCCTTGCCCAGTCCCACGGTCGCGGAGTTCATCCGGGTCTGGGTGTACTTCTCCATCACCACCATCACGCCGCCCCAGGTGTCGTACTTGGGGGACTCGCCGGTGGTGACCTTGGTCGTCTTGACGACCTTGCCGTTCTCGGTCGTGGTCATCGTCTTGGCCGCCACGTCGACCGTGGAGATCCGGGCCACGCCGGAGATCGCGAAGTTGAAGCTCTTGTACTGCTTGGAGCCCGCGCCGCCGCCGAGGTCGACGCCGCGCAGGTTGAGGTCGACCTTGACCTTGGTGTTGACCTTCCAATAATCCTTCGGTCGCCACTCCACGCGGGTGTTGCCGAACCAGTGCCACGCGCCGGACACCGCGGGCGTCGCGGTGACCTTCATCGCCTTCTCCGTCTCGGCCTTGTTGGTGATCGGCCGGTCGAAGCGCACCGAGACGGGCTGGCCGACGCCGACCGTCCCACCGTCCGGGAAGATCGACGCGGTCACCTCCTTGCCCAGCGTCTGGGTGGTGAACTTGGTGGAGATCGTGGTCGGCTGGTTTTCCGGGTTGTTCGCCGTGGTGCTCACCGTGTACTGGCCGCCGGGCGTGAACGGGACCTTCGGCTTCCAGGACTTGCCGTCCGCGGAGAGGGTGCCGTCGACCGCCTCGCCCCTGGCGTTGAGCACCTTGACCGAGGCGATCCTGCCGCCCTCGACCGCGAAGGTGAGTGGATCGCCCAGGTCGACGCCGGTCGCGCCGTCCTCGGGCGTCATGGTCACCTGCGGGGCGGCACCCTTGGGCGGATCCTGCGGCTTGCCGGACTCGGCTCCGGCGGTGGCACCGGCCGTACCGGGGGTCACCTTGGAATCGCTGCCCGCGTTGCTCGTCTTGTCGCCCTTGTCCTCGCCGCCCAGCAGCCCGCAGGCCCCCGTGAACAGGATCGCGCCGGCGACCAGGACGGCCGGAACGGTGCGCCGTCGCATCGCTTTACCTGCCACGTTTCGGGATTCCCTTCAAACGGGTCGAAAAGATGGAGGTCGCGCGACGCGAGTCTCCGCATCATTGACTGTCGGAGGGCCCCTCAGGTTGCTCCCCGGGCGATGTGATGTACGTCTCGTATCGAACGTGGCAAGCCCGGATCGGGCCGCGTCCGGAGGCGGTGGTCGGGGGCCCGCGAGGGCGGTCGAGCCCCGACGGCACAGGGAATTCCCGGGTCGACACCCGGTTCGGGGGCCGCGTCCGGGTCGGGCGGGACGACCGTAGGGCCCGATCGTCCCCGCGCATAGCGGCTTGCGCGGACGACATCGGCAAAGATATACGCGCCGCATCGCAGTCGGGCGGAATGCCCGGACCTCCTCCGTATCGACCGAAAATCGGTATGGATGGACGGATTCCGGCCGGCCACACGCGGCGGCGGCACGGCGTCGCCGTCGACGTGAGACTGATCACCGTCCGGGCTCTCGGCGGTGGGATCCGCCCGGATCCGTGCCCGGTGCGACCGGCACACGCCGCGCCGTGTCGCGGGTCGTCGGGGTGGACTCGCCCGACCGCGGGCCGGGTGGGTCCGACTGCCCCCGTGCAGGTGGGTGACGGGTCCCGAGCCGCTCTCCCGGATCGAGCACGCCGCCGACCGGTGTGCTGGTGGGGCAGCGGGCGAGCGGCGATCGGGCCCGCCCGGCGCGATCGGCGCGACCCGTCGGTCGTAAGGATCGGCGCTTTCCGCGCGCCCCCGGCCGGCCCCTGCGGTGGTGGCCCGGGGCCGGTCGCCGAGAGGGTTGCGGCGCGTTGAACGGCGTCCCGTCGAGAAGGGTAAGTCACGGACAAATCAGGGCGGTTGACGACACGTCAGGCTACGCCTGCGTCCGGAAGGTCGGTGTTGGGAACGTCCGGATCGCGCGGGTAGGCTCACGCCCGACCAGCCCCCGGCAACGAGGATCCGCTTGATGTCAGTTGCACACACGCCCCCTCGCGCCCGGTCGGAACGACCGCCCACGGGACGGGCACTGCTCGCCTTCGCGGCCGTGTCGATCATCACCGCCGGCGCGGTCGTGTGGGCGGTGTCCGCCGTCGGCTCGAAACATCGCACGACGGTCGCGGTGGGCGGCGTGGCGGTCGCGCTCGCGCTGGCCATCGCGGTCGCGGCCACCGTGTACGCGGTCGGCAGCGCGGATCGGCTGCGCGCGCGGATCGCCGAGATGGAGGGCGACGCGGCTCGGTGGAACGACGACAACCGGGACCGGATGTCCGCGCTGGAGGCCGAGGCGACCCGGCTCGCCGACGAGACGCTGCCGGCGCTGGTGGCGCTGCTGCGCGACGGCGCGTCGGTGGACACCGCGCTCGCCGGCGTACCCACCCCGCATCACGAGGCGCTGGAGCGGATGTTGACGACCGTCGCCAGCGAGGTCGGCCAGGGCGAGCGCATGCGCGCCGCGGCGATGTCCGCGTGCGCGAACGCCGCCGGGCGGGTCCAGGCGCTGTCCACCAGCATGCTCGCCGATCTGCGCGAGATGGAGGGGCGGCACGGCGAGGAGGTCTTCGGTGATCTCCTGCGGCTGGATCACAGCACCGCCCAGGCGGGTCGGCTCGCGGACAGCATCGCGGTGCTCACCGGCGCCCGTTCCGGCCGTCGGTGGACCAAGCCGATCGTGATGGAGAGCATCCTGCGCGGCGCGGTCGGCCGGATCAGCGCCTACCAGCGGGTGCGGGTGCACTCGACCAGCGAGGCGACGGTGGCCGGCTACGCGGCCGAGGGCGTCATGCACGCGCTCGCCGAACTGATGGACAACGCCACCAAGTTCTCGCCGCCCTCCGAGCAGGTGCACGTCTACGTCGAGGACGTGCCCGCCGGCGTTGTGGTGACCGTCGAGGACGGCGGCCTGGTGATGGGCGAGTTCGCCCTACGGCGGGCCGAACAGGCGGTCGCGGCACAGGCGTTGGACCTGACCACGCTGTCCGGGACCCGGTTGGGCCTGGCCGTGGTCGGCTGCCTGGCCCGCAAGCACGGGTTGACGGTGTCGTTCCGCCCGTCCTCGCGCGGCGGCACCGGCGTCGTGGTGATGATTCCCCGGCAACTGGTCGGCGAGGCCCGGCCCGAGCCGCGCAAGCGGGCGGAGCCCGGCACGCGACCGCCGGCACCGGCGGCGGTGCCCCGACAGCCGGCCGCGGCCCCGCCGGTGTTCGAACCGGTGGCCGGGCACCCACCGGCCGAGCCGGAGCAGGCGCCCGAGGCGGCGCCCGCGCCCAGGCTCTCCGGGCTGGCCAAGCGCCGCCCCGGACAGACCCTGGCCGCCGCGGCCAAGGCGGCGGAGCGGGCCGAAGGGCGCTCGGACCCCGCTTCCCGAACGGCCAAGCCGCGCCCCGCGCCCGGAGCCCGCTTCGGCGCCTTCCGCCAGGCGGTCCAGGGCGAGAAGCCGGGTCGGGACGTGACGGCGTCCCCCGACGACAATTCCTGATCGCCCCTTCGCCGGGTCGTACGCAACGAGAGAACGGAGGCAGGGGTCGGCCATCCGGACCGGATGTCCGCCTCGGAAGCCCTATGAGCGCAACAGCACACGGCACCGACGCACAGCCGATCGGCACGCAGCGGCAGCCCGAGCGGGAACTCGACTGGCTGCTGGAGAACCTGATCAAGGGCACTCCGGGCGCCCGGCACTCGCTGGTGTTGTCCAAGGACGGCCTCAAGTTGTGCCGTACCTCGGGCCTGACGGTGGACCAGGCGGACCAGCTCGCGGCCATCGCGTCCGGCATCCAGAGCCTGTCGCACGGTGCCTCCATCGAGTTCGGCGACGGCAGCGGCGGCGTCCGACAGTCGATGACCGAGTTCCACGGCGGCATCCTGTTCATCGTCGAGGCCGGTGAGGGCGCGCACCTCGCGGTGATCGCGGACGACGACGCGGACGCCGGGGTGGTCGGCCACAACATGAACGAACTGGTCGAGCAGATCGGCGAGTACCTGAGCGCACCGGCCCGCGAGTTCGGCGAAGGCGGCCGATCGGCATGATCCGGCGACCAGTCGACAGCGGGGACCCGGACCGGCTGTACACGGTCACCAACGGTCGGACGCACGCGAACGAGGACGCGTTCGACCTGGTCACGCTGATCGTCAGCGAGTGCGAACCGACCCCGGGAATGCAGTCCGAGCACGTGCGGATCCTGCGGATGTGCGATCGCCCCACCGCGGTCGTGGAGATCGCCGCCGAACTGGGCCTGCCCGTGGGCGTGGTGAAGATCCTGCTGTGCGACCTGCTCGACACGGGGCGAATCACCGCGCGGCACCCGCGCCTGTCCCCGCGCCGGGCGCAACTACCCGATACCGAGATCCTGAAGCAGGTGCTCGTTGGACTCCACAACCTCTGAGCTCGCCCCGTCCGAGCCGGCCGTCCGTACCCCCCTGGCGAGCACCGCGAGCGACGGGCTCAAGATCGCCATCGTGGGCGGGTTCGGCGTCGGCAAGACGACGATGGTGCGCTCGGTGAGCGAGATCCGTCCGCTCAACACCGAGGAGACGATGACCCGGGCGGGCGTGGGCATCGACGACGCGCGTGCCGCGGACGGCAAGACCACGACCACGGTCGCGTTCGACTTCGGTCGGATCTCGCTCAACGACGAGATGGTGCTCTACCTGTTCGGTGCCCCCGGCCAGGAGCGGTTCTGGTTCCTGTGGGACCGGCTGTTCTCGGGCACGCTCGGCGCGGTGGTGCTGGTGGACCCGCGGCGGCTGGAGGACTCGTGGTACGCGATCGACCGGCTCGAGCACCACGGGATGCCGTTCGTGCTCGCCCGCAACAACTTCGGCCCGCCCGAGTACACCCTGGACGAGGTGCGCGACGCGCTGTCGCTGCCCGCCGACATCCCGATGATCGACTGCGACGCGCGCAGCCGCGAGTCCAGCAAGGCCGTGCTGATCGCGCTGGTGAACCACCTCTACACGTTGTCTGCCGCCCGGGAGCGCGCCCTGTGACCACGCCTTCGGACATCGACGACCCGAACGCCGCCGTGCCGCCGCAGGGTTGCCCCGCGCACGTGGACGGACCGCCGCTCGACCCCTCGCACCTGGGCGCCGCGCGGCTGGCCGGCCCGGGCCTGTGGCAGGACCCGCACCGGATATACCGCACGCTGCGTCAGGAGCACGGTTCGGTGGCGCCGATCCTGCTCGACGGCGACATCCCCGCATGGTTCGTGCTGGGCTACCGCGAGGTGCACCACGTGACCGCGAACGACCAGCTTTTCGCGCGCGATTCGCGACGCTGGCACGCGTGGGACACGATCGCGCCGGACTGGCCGCTGATGCCGTTCGTCGGCTACCAGCCGTCGGTGATGTTCACCGAGGGGCCCGAACATCGGCGGCGCTCCGGGGCGATCAGCGACGCGCTCGCGGCGGTGGACCAGTTCGAGCTGCGTGCCCAGGCGGAGCGGATCGCGGACCGGTTGGTCGACGAGTTCGCGGGGGTGGGCGAGGCCGAGTTGATGGCCGACTACGCGCACCGGCTGCCCTCGCTCGTGGTGGCCCGGCTGTTCGGGCTGCCCGAGGAGGAGACCCCGGCGCTGGTACAGGACCTGGCCGCGTCACTGGACGGCGGCGACGGCGCGGTCGACGCGCACCTGCGGGTGGGGGCCACGATGGCCCGGCTGCTGGAGCGCAAGCGCGAACGCCCGGGCGCCGACGTGCCCTCGCGGCTGCTCGCGCACCCGGCCGGGTTGGCCGAGGAGGAACTGATCCAGGACATGCTCGTGGTGATGGCCGCCGCCCAGCAGCCCACCGCGAACTGGATCGGCAACACCCTGCGGCTGATGTTGACCGACGACCGCTTCGCGCTGACCCTGTCCGGCGGCCGGCGCAGCGTCGGGCAGGCGCTCAACGAGGTGTTGTGGGAGGACACCCCGACGCAGAACTTCATCGGCCGGTGGGCGGTGCGCGCCACCGTGCTCGGCGGTCGCAAGATCAAGGCCGGCGACCTGTTGGTGCTGGGTCTGTCGGCGGCCAACACCGATCCGCAGGTGCGGCCGGACTCGCACCTCGGCGCCGCGGGCAACAACGCGCACATGTCGTTCAGCCACGGCGAGCACCGTTGTCCCTACCCGGCACCCGAGTTGGCCGAGGTGATCGCGCGCGCCGCGATCGAGGTGCTGCTCGACCGGCTGCCGGACGTCAACCTGTCGGTGCCCACCCGGGAGCTGGTCTGGCGCGACTCGGTGTGGATGCGCGGCCTGGAGAACCTCCCGGTCGAGTTCACCCCCGCGTACGTGGGCTGATCCGGGCCGGTGCGGGGGCGGGCACGATCCCGCCCCCGTCGAGGCTCAGGCCACCGGCGTGAACGTCACCGGCAGCGCCACCGGGCCGCGGGTGAACACGCCCTTCTCGGCGGGCGCGAATCCCGGTGCGAAGGCCAGATCGGGCATCGCGTCGAGCAGTTGGTTGGTGCCGACCTCGACCTCGGCCACCGCGAGCAGCGCTCCGACGCAGAAGTGCCGGCCGAGCGCGAAGGACAGGTGGTCGGCCGCCGCGGAGAACGCGGTCTTCGCGGTCAGATCCTCGCGGAAGATGTCGAAGCGATCCGGGTGGGCGTAGCGCCGGTCGTCCCGGTTCGCCGCGCCGATCAGGCACGTGAGCGTGCTGCCGGCGGGCACCACGCCACCGCCGAACTCGACGTCCTCGGCGGGCTGGCGCATGATCATGTGCACCGGCGGCGAGAAGCGCAGCGTCTCCGCGAAGGCCCGCGGGATCAGCGACCGGTCCGCGCGCACCGCGGCGAGCTGGTCGGGATGCTCCAGCAGGTTCTTGAACAGGCTCGCGATCGCCTTATCCGTCGTTTCGCCGCCGGCGGCCAGGAGCAGGCTGCAGAAGGCCTTGATGTCCTCGTCGCTCATCCGGGTGCCGTCGATCTCGGCCAGGCACAGCGTGGACAGCAGATCCGTGCCGGGGTTCGCGCGTCGCTCGGCGATCAGCGGCAGCAGGTACGCGGCGAACTCCTCGCGTGTGCGCAGCCCGGCCGCGGCGACGTCGGGGTCCTGGCTCAGGTTGCCCAGGAACGCGATGACCGACGTGTACCAGCCCTGGAACCGCGCGTGGTCCGCCTGGTCCAGGCCGAGCATGTCCGCGATCACATCGACCGGGAAACGCTGGGCGAACTCCGGTACCAGGTCCACCGATCCGCGGTCGCGAAAGGTGTCCACGAGCCGCCGCGCGTTGCTCTCGATCACCGGCAGGAAGGTCTCCTGGAGGGTGTTTCCGCGAAACGCGGGCGCCACCAGCGCGCGGCGCACCGAGTGTTCGCGCCCGCTCATCTGCAGGATCGTCCGCCCGTGCACGGGCTCCAACTGCCAGTCGTAGTTGTCGGTGGTGAACACCGGCTCCTTGAAAGCCCGTTCGAGGTCCTGGTAACGGGAGATGATCCAACTCTGCATCCCCTCGTGCCACAGCAACGGATGCTCGTCGCGCATCCGGCGGTACAGCGGATACGGATCGGCCGCGAACTCGGGCGAAAGTATGTCTGGCACGTCCAGGGCGGTCATCGAATCCCCTTGTCCAACAACGCAATCGAAGATCATCAACCAACCCGACCAGGCTATGGATCGGCACACCCCAGGGTCCACCCCGTCCGTACGCCCACGTATTCATTCGGGCGAACAAATGTTCGTGAATTCGACGCGGGGAAGCGACAATGCGAGAACGCGGAAACGGCGATGGGGCCCTCGGTGAACCGAGGGCCCCATCGCCGTTTCGCAAGGTGCGCCGCCAGGGACTCGAACCCCGGACCCGCTGATTAAGAGTCAGCTGCTCTAACCAACTGAGCTAGCGGCGCTTGCGTTGCGGGGGAAACATTAGCAGGGGTCGGCGGTGATCGAAAATCGACACCCATCGACAGCCTCGGATCGCGGGCGGGGGCGCGCGGGGAGCGTATCGAGGGCGCGCAAGGTCCCTCGTAGGACTTCTTTGAGGACACGGGGAGGACGCCCCTTTCCGGACATCCGCAAAGAGGTCCCCCGGCCCGTCTCACGGCGGGTACCGTCGGCATCACAGCCTGCACAGCACACCGCACGTCGTAACCGGGAGGGCCGATGGCCATGCGGCAGGGGGCCGGTCCTTCGTCCGGGAATGTCCGGCTGAAGGCCCTACGGCACTCGCATGGCTGGGTTTCCCAGCAACAATTGGCCGACGCCTTCGAGAAGAAGGCGCTCGAATGCGGACTTCGACTCGGCGTCAGCGTGCGGCAGGTACGGCGTTGGGAAAGTGCCGATCCGCCCTGGCCGACCCCCGATTATCAGCAGGTCCTGCAGGCTTTGTTCGAGCGGCCGTTGACCGACCTGGGGTTCACCCCTCCGTGGCAGGCCGAGTTGGCCGAGTACGGTCAGGGCTACACCGACGCACCGCCCGCCCTGGAGCAACCGTCCGTTCCACCCGCGTTCCCCGCGCCCGCCCGGGAAACCGGGCGGGCGCCCGATCGCCCGGAGTATCCGGGCTACGGCGAGGCCCGGGTGCGCCGGCAGCCGCCGGCCACCGGCGGTCCGGTCGGCGGGGCGATGGCCGTGCCGACCCACCCGGCGCCCGGGGTCAAGCGACAGGTGCCGCCACCGCGCTCCGGCCCGGTGCCGCCGCCCGGCCCCGTGCCACCCCCGGGGCCCCCTCCCGCGCCCGGCCCGGTGCCGCCTCCCGGACCCGCGATCGTGCCACCCCGGTCCCCCTTCGAGACCGGGCCCACCGTGGTCGGCGGTCGTCGATTGGAAGGAGACGGCCCACCGGCCCCACCGGGCCTGCCGGTCCGCCCGCCGCTGCGCGCGATCGGCCCCTCGGCCGCCGAGCCCCCGGCCCGGACGCTGGAGATCGCCACCCCCGCGGTGCTGCGCCAACTGCTCCGGGACACCCCCGACCCGGGCCCCCTCGCGGTTCCCATGCACTCGCGGGCGGGCCAGCTCACCGTGGTCGGCGCCGACCAGTACGCGATGCTCACCCGGACCTACCGGCAGATGTACTGGGTCGCCCCCGCCGCCATCGCCTACCCGTCGGTGATCGCGCACGTGCGCCTGGGCACCCAGCTGCTCAACGCCCCCGGCCCGGCCCGGGCCCGGCGGATCCTGGGCGCGTCGCTGGCGGAGACCGCGATGCTGGCCGGCCGGATGGCCTTCTTCGACCTCGACCGCCCGCACGACGCGCAGGACCACTACCTGGTCGCCTACCGCGCCGCCAACGAGGCCGGCGACACCCTGCTGGCCGCCGCCGTGCTGGCGCACACCGCGTTCATCCCCGCCTTCGACGCGGCGCCCTCCGCGGCCGAGGACATCCTCGACTTCGCCCGCAAGACGGCCACGCGCGGGGCGCCGATGGTGATGCTCGCCTGGTTCGACGCGGTGCAATCCGAGTTCGAGTCGCTGCGCGGCACCCCCGAGCGCGGGCTGCACCTGCTCGACCGGGCCGAGGACCTGCTGTGCCATCCGGACAACACGCCCACGCCGCCGTGGCTGGACTTCTTCGACGCCTCCCGGCTGTGGGGCTTTCGCGGCAAGACCGAACTCACCGCGCGCCGGATGGACCAGGCCCAGGGCTCGCTCAACGACGCGTTGCAGAACCTGCCGCCCAACGGCGACAAGCAGCGGGCGGTGATGTACGCCGACCTGGCCGAGGCGGCCTTCCAGGCCGGCCAGGTGGACGAGGCGTGCGGCCGACTGTTCCAGGCCGTCGACATGCTGCGCGTGCACTGGTATTCGATGGCGATGGACCGCGTACGGATCACCCGCAAACAGTTGGAGCCCTACAGGAACTCGGTCGCCGTGCGCCAACTCGACGAGGCGCTGGAGTCGTTCAGCGAACTCGCGCCCACCGACGAGACCGGATTCGTGGCCCTGCCCGGAGCGGACGAGCAGACCTGAGTTCCCCGTGTCGGTGACATGGTCCACACTGACCCGGGACCGGACGGTTCGACGACGAAAGCCGTACACGAGACATGCGCACGACGGGTACCACCGGCGCTATCGCCGGCAGGCTGGAGCAGTTGCGCGGCACACTGCCCACCCGCAATCACAACGCCCGCACGGTCGCCGCCCTCGCGGCCAACCCGGGGTGCGCCCGCCGGGGCGTGCTCGACGCGGCGGGCATCGAGAAGACCGTGCTCGCCGACCGACTCGGCTTCCCGCCACGCTACGGCCGATCGCCGTTCGCGATCGGGCGCGGCAACGTGTTCGAGGCCCGGGTCAAGGCGGACGGCGGAGCGGAGTTGCGCCGACTGCTCGCCGAGACGCTGGGCGCCGACCCGGACGGCGGCGCGCTGGTCGACGTCGACCACGAGAACACCGGCCGGCCGAGCCGCGAGGAACGGGTGGCCCGCACCCGCGAAGCGCTGCTCGGGGCCGCCCGCGGCGAACCCGACGCGTGCGCGATCCTGGACCACCCGCTGCTGCCGTTGGACGTGGCCGGCCGCCGCGCCTACCTGGAACCGGACGCGATGGCGTGCCGGGTGGCCGGGCGGCTGTACGTGGTGGAGATCAAGTCCTTCGCGATCATCGACGGGTCCGCCGACCCGGGCAAGCTCGCCTCGGCCACCCGGCAGTCCGCGGTGTACGTGCACGCGCTGCGCCGACTGGCCGCGGACCTGGGCCTGGACCCGGCGATCGTGGCCACCGACATCGTGCTGGTGTGCGCGCAGGACTTCTCCAATCGCCCGGTCGCCGTCGTGCTCGACGTACGGCGCGAACTGGCCACCACCCGGCGCCGGTTGGAACGCCTGTCCGGGGTGGAGGACCTGCTCGGCGAACTGCCGGACACGCTGACCTTCGACGTCGAGGGCGATCGGGCCGAAGCGGCCGTCGCACAGGTGCCCGCCGCGTACGTCCCGGACTGTCTCTCCGCGTGCGAACTCGCGCTGTTCTGTCGGCACGAGGCCCGCGGCTGCGCACCCGGCGGCGGCAGCGTGGGCACGCTCGGCACGGCGGTGCGCGGTGCGCTGGGCGGGATCGAGGACATCGCCGACGCGCTCGCGCTCGCCGACGGCACACGTGCCGCCGAGCCCGGCGAGGAGGACGTGGCCAGACTGCTCCGCCGGGCCGAGGCGCTGCGCTCCGAGGTGCTCGGCGGCGTCGGGTGAGCGCGATCGCCGCGCTCGGCCGACTGCGTGCCGCCGCGACCGGGGTGGCCCAACCGGCCGCGACCGTCCGACACCGGCATCTGTCCGCTCGCCCGGTGGTGCTGGTGCCCTACGTGCTCGCGGGCGAGGCGTTCGCGCCGTTGGCCGTGCTGGTGGGGACCGAGCGCGAGCGGCCGCACCTGCTCGCCGTACCGCAACCGCGAGACCGTGACCGGCGGTTCGCGCACGCGGCCGAGCTGGGTCGACTGCTGCTGCCGTATCTGGGCGCCTTCGCCGCCGAGACGGAGACGATCGAGCGACGCGGCGACGACCCGTACGAACGCAGCGTGGACGCGCCCCAGGTGCTGGTGCCCACATCGGGCGGTGTCGAGTATCTGCGGCTGCTCGGCCGTTCCACCCGATTCCGGCGCACCGAGGGCGAGTTCGCGGTGGCCGCGGAGGTCCCGCTGCTCGGCCGGTGGAGCACGTGGCTCGCCGATCGGGCCGGGGTGCCCGGATCGAGCGTGCTGCTGGCGATGACCGACCTGCTCACCCAGATGTGGGCGACCGGCCAGAGTGCGCTGGAGGACGGCGAACTGGGCGCGCTACTGGCTTGGATCGACCCGCCGGCCGGGCAGCGCGGGGACCGGGCGGCCCGGGAGGTCGAGGGTGGGCCGACCGCGGGGCCCGCGACCGATCCGGCCTTCGACGAGCGACTGGTGCCGCTGATCGCCGCGTTCGACGAGGCGGTGGCCGCGGAACGAGGTGAGGAGGCGGCCGACACCGGTGTGCGCGCCGACCTCGGGCCGCGTGGTCGGGACGCCGAGAACGCGATCCGGGACGCGCTGGCCGCCGAGTTGATGCCGACCTGGGATCGCATGTGGCGCGGCGTGGAGTTGCTCGGCGCGCTGCCCGTGGGGGCCTCGGTGGCCGGGCGGTGGGAGGCCGACCGGGCCTCGTACAGCTTCTTCGCCGCGGATCTGGCCGACCCCGAGTCGCGCCCGCAGCCGCGGGTGCCCGGGGCGATCTCCGCCGCCGCGCAACTGGCCACCCGGGAACGGGCGCAGGCCCGACTGGACGCCGAACAGGTGCGCGACGACCCGTTGTTGATGGCCGCCGTCCGGCTCGCGGGTGAGGCGTTCCGCGGCGAACTGATCGCGGTGGACGCCGAGCGCATGGTCGCCGAGCCGGGGAAGAAGACCGCGCGCCCACGCCCGCTGTTGAGCTTTGCCACCGACGACGAACCGCTGTTCGGACCGGGGACCGACCTCGCGTGTGTCGAGCGCCCGGACGCGAAGGCGCGCGTCCTGGAAACCGAGCCCGGGCGGGTCGTGCTGGAACTGCGCGGCGGGATGGGCGGCGGCAAGGCGCCCAAGCCGGGCAGTGTGCCCGAGCCGGGCGAAGTCCTGTGCTGGACCTCGCTGATCGCCGAGTTCCGACGCGGTCCGGACTGGCCCGCCGTCGAGGACACCCCCTGGACGCACGGCGGTCCGCCGCCGGAACCCGAACCCGAGGCCGCCCCGGAGGCGGACGACGACGCGTTGGAGGAGTGGTCGTGACGGTCGTGCGGGCCCGGCATCCCGAGGGCGACCCGGCCGCGCTCGCCGCCGCCGCGACCGACGCCGTGCTCGCCGACCTCGGCTCCGGGGCGCATCGCGGCGTCGTGGTCGACTCGCCGCCCGGCGCGGGCAAGTCGACGCTGGTGGTGCGCGCGGCGGGAGAGTTGGCCGAGGGCGGCGAGCGGCTGATGATCGTCGCGCAGACCAACAACCAGGTCGACGACCTGCTGGTGCGGCTGGTCGCGGAGCACCCCGGGCTGACGGTGGGTCGGCTGTCCGCCACCGGGTACCGGCTGCCGCCCGCGCTGGTGGGCACGTCGGTGGTGAACGCGGAGAAGGCCGAGGCGCTGGACGCGTGCGCCGTGGTGGTGGCCACCGCCGCCAAGTGGGCGCTGGTCCAGGACCGGCGCTGGCCTTGGGCGATCGTCGACGAGGCGTACCAGATGCGCTCGGACGCCCTGCTGCTGGTGGCCCGGCTGTTCGACCGCGCGCTGTTCGTGGGCGACCCCGGCCAACTCGACCCGTTCGCCACCGTGGACACCTCGCGTTGGCACAGCCTGACCTACGACCCCTCGCAGAGCGCGGTGGTGGTGCTCCGCCGGCACAACCCGGACCTGCCGGTGCATCGGCTTCCGGTGTCCTGGCGGCTGCCCGCGAGCGCGGCGCCGCTGGTGTCCGAGGCGTTCTATCCGTTCACCCCGTTTCGTTCGGGGACCGGTCCGGGCGAGCGGCTCCTGCGCTTCGAGGCGGCGCGTGAGGACGACGCGTACGACGCGGTGGTGGACGTGGCGGCGACCTCCGGTTGGGGCCTGTTGGAGTTGCCCGCGCGGTTCACCGCGGCGGCCGACGAGGAGGCGGTGCACGCGGTCGCGACGCTCGCCGCGCGGCTGCTCGCGCGGGGCGGAACCGCGATCGGCGAGCGCACGCCGGACGGGGTCGCGCTGGACGCGTCACGCATCGCGATCGGGGTCAGCCACCGCGAGCAACGGGCCCGGGTCGAGTCGGCGCTGCGCACGCTCGGCGCGGCGGAGATCGTGGTGGACACCGCGAACCGGCTCCAGGGTCGCGAGTTCGACGTGACCGTGGTGCTGCACCCGCTCTCCGGTCGGCGCGACGCGACCGAGTTCCACCTGGAGACCGGGCGGCTGTGCGTGCTGGCCTCACGGCATCGGCACGCGTGCCTGGTGGTGGCCAGGGCCGGCATCCCCGAACTGCTCGACGCGCACCCCACCGCCGACCCGGTCCACCTCGGCGTCCCGGTCAACTTCCCGGACGGCTGGGAGGCGAACCAGGCGGTGCTGGCCGAACTCGCGGGGCACCGGGTCGCGCTGTCGAGGTGAGGTCGGGGCGCCGAGTGGGCCGGCGCGGTCGGGTGGGATCGCGTGGTCGGTCGTCGGGGCGAGCCCGTGTGGGGGAGTCCGTGTGGGCGGGGTGGGACGTGCGAACGCCGGCCGGGCCATGCCCGGCCGGCGTTCGTGGTCGGGCGCTACTCGCCGCGCTCCAGCAGCAGCTTCCGGCCGTGCTCGATCATCTTCGCCGTGTACTCCTCGCCCCACCCCGCCCGCGCCGCGACCTGAGCCGTCGTCAGGTGGTCGAACCGATTCGGATCCGCCATCCGGGCCGCGGCCATCGCCTGGTAGTCCACCGCCCGGTCGGCCGCCGCGCGAAACGCCTCGGCCAGATCCGTGGAGCGGGTCAGCACCTCCTGGGGATCGGTCAGATCGTCCAGGTCGAAGAAGCGTTCGTCGGGCGGCTCGGGAACCGAGGGCTCGAACAACAGCGGCGCGGGCCGCATACGGGGCTTGCGCGACTCGGACGGCATGCGCGGATTCCTTCCGACAGTGCAGACGTGCTGACGACGAATACGGACGGGGGGAGCGACGGGATCGGTCGACCCTGGAGGGTCCGCAAGATCCCGTGCCCTTGCCATTGTCGCCAACCGGACGCCATCCGAAAGACCCTTGCCCGAAAGAGGCGCGAGACCTCGGACCCCGCTTTGATAAACCCCGATTCGGCGGCGCGAACCGGGTGCCGCGGGCGTGTTTCGACGCCCGGTAAACCTCTCGGAGCAGGTCGGATCGGAGCAGGTGGGGACAAGCGGATGCGCCCCCACGCGCTGTGGCGTGGGGGCGCATCGCGTCCTACCGGTACCGGTCGGGTCGAGCAGGTATTGGGGGAGCCGCTCGTGATGTCAGGTCCCCGACCGGTACGTCCTGGGCGACCTCAGATCGCCTGCTGGTGGCGCTCGGCGAGCGCGCGGGCGGCCTCGGCGATCGCCGCGCGCACGTGTCGCAGCGTCGTCAGGCGGTTGTCGGGCGTCGGCGGCACGAGCCACACGAGCGGCCCGTCGTTCTGCTCCGGCGGCGGCGGGAAGGTGATCCAGGCACCCCGGCCGTGGTGGCGCGGGCCGAGCCGACGATCGCGCGGCCGCACCGGCATCACGGTGGTCGGCGGTACGAGGAATCCGATCCGGCGGTAACGGCGATCGAAGATGACCGGCCCGACCGGCACGCGGTGTGCGTGCAGCGTGGCCAGGGCCTCACGGCCGAGCCGGTCCTCCACCTCGATCACGTCGAACGTCTCGCCTGCCGCTACCAGGCGAGGGGCGTACGGGTTCCGAAGCGCGTCCTGCGGCAGCGCTGCCAGCGTCGTTCGGTTCACGTCGGCGTCCATCGGTGAGGCGGTCCTCTCGTTTCGTCGTGGAAACGGAATCGTCCTCGGGGGCCGGGAGGTCCTCGAAGCGTCCTCTTCGTCCTGCACGAGCCCGAAGCGTCCGACTTCGGGGACGTCCGCTTCTGCCCTAGATGCAACCAGGCCGGCACACCGTGTGACGAGGCCCGCGGTGGGACTCCTGTAGGACGCGCTGAGGACTCTTGCCGCCCTAACGGGCTAGAGGCATGACGCCGCAGGTGGGACGGGGTCACGATCGAGATCCAGTACGGAGCGTACGGGCCCGGTGGTTCGCGTGACCGGGTCCACGCAGGCATGTCCGTCACCACCACGCGTATGGAGGACGCGATGCAACGACGTACCTTTCTGGCCGGCGCCGCCGTCGCCGGCCTCACGGCGAAGAATTCCGCCGCATACGCATCCTCGGGGTCGGCGGCTCATCTGCCCGATCCCGCCGCCTACATCGCCACCACCGCCCGGCTGCGGTCCCGCTACTGGATCGAGGAACCGGGACGACTGCTACCGGTGGTGGCCGAACACGCCCGCAATGGTGCCCGGCTGTTGGCCGAGGGGCCGGATGGGGCGCACCAGTCCGCGATCGCGGAGACGGCGCTGCTCGCGTCCCGGATCGCCTTCTTCGACCTGAGCCTGCGCGGGCCGCACGTGCGGCGCTGGCAGGAACTGGCGCTGGACGCGGCGGACCGGGGCCGGGACGGCTCGTTGGCCGCCGCCGTGCTCGGGCACATGGCGTTCGCGCCCGCCTGGACCGGAAGGGGAGGGGAGGCCCGGGACACCCTGGCCGCCGCGCGGGAGCGGACCACGAGTGGCGACGCCGGGCCCACCCTGCGGGCGTGGCTGGACGCGATCTCGGCCGAGGCGGAGGTCCGGCTCGGTACGCCGGACGCGGCCTTCCCGCTGCTGGATCGTGCCGCCGACACGTACGCGCCGCCGGAGACGCCCGGTTCGTGGACGGCTACCGGGCCGCCGGCGTGGCTGGACTGGTTCTCGGCGGCGCGTCTGGAGGGCTTCCGGGGCGCGGCGGAGGTGGCGGCCGGGCGCTCGGCCGAGGCCCGGGCGAGTCTGGAGCGCACGCTCGCGGGGCTGCCGGCGCACAGCCACAAGCAGCGGGCGATGACGCTCGCGGAGCTGGCCGCGACCGCGGTCGGTGCGCGTGAGCCGCAAGATGCGTGTCGGCTGTTGGAGGAGGCGCTCGATCTGGTCGGTGTGCAGGGGTATGCGACGGCGGTGGATCGGGTGCGGACGGTGCGGGCTTCGCTGGCGCCTTGGGCGGGGGAGTCGTTCGTACGGGACGTCGACGATCGGTTGCGCTCGGGGGGTGGGGGGCGGGCCGGCGGCGGCGGTGGTGGTGGCGGGCAGGTCGGGGAGGGGGCGGCCTGATGCACTCGGCCTCCGGCTGGGCTGGGTTACCCGGCCTTTGGCCGAGGTGGCCTCAAACGCCGGCCGGGCTGCTTGGCCTCAAGCGCCGGCCGGGCTATTTGGCCTCAAGCGCCGGCTGGGCTGGGTTGCCTGGCCTTTGGCCGAGGTGGCCTCAAGCGCCGGCCGGGCTGCTTGGCCTCAAGCGCCGGCCGGGCTGGGTTGCCTGGCCTTTGGCCGAGGTGGCCTCGAGCGCCGGCCGGGCTGACGGTTTGCTCGGTCGGTGTTTTTGGCTGCGGTGCCGGCCGGGCTGGGGGTGCGGGTTACGGTTCTGTGATGCCGTTGATGCGGGCGACGGCGGCGGGGAGTTCGCCGAGGGATTCCAGGCGTAGGTCGGTGACCTCGATCAGTTCGGGGTCGTCGGCTACCAGGTAGCCCCAGGGGCCGCGGCGGACGTGGGCGGTGCGCAGGCCGGCGAGGTGGGCGGGGCGGACGTCGTTGTCGAGGCGGTCGCCGACGTACAGGATCTCCTCGGCCGGGCAGGGGCACTCGGCCACGAGGCGCTCGAAGAAGGCCGACTCGGGCTTGCTGATGCCCCAGTCGTCGGAGGTGGCGAGCAGGTCCACGCCGAGATCCAGGCCCCGCAGGATGACGCCCGCGTTCACGGTCTGGTTGCCGACCACGCCGAGCCACACGTGCTGGTCGCGCAGCGCCTTCAGGCACGGGCGGGTGTCGTTGTAGAGGTCTTCCTCGCCGAACCATTCGGGAAAGCCCGCGGCGGTGCGCGCGGCGCGCTCGACGGTCAGGTCGAAGCCCGGCCGAAAGCGCTGGAACACCTCGCGATAGTCGAGGCCCTGGGCGATCACCGCCCCGAACGTGGCCGCGAACGTGTGTCGGGGCACCCCGAGCCAGTCGGCCCACGTGCCGTACTCGCGCGATTCGTCGACGAGGGTCTCGCCCACGTCGAACACCACGGCGCTGATCCGCATTACAGCTCCCCGCTCTCGTCGCCTGCCGGCCCCGTCTCCGATTCGCCGTGCCCCTGGGTCCGTCGGGCGGGGTCTGGCCGGTCAGGCCGAGCCCGATCGGGTTCGTCCACCGATGTGGTGGCTTGTCCGATCGGCGTGTACCCGATGACGGAATCCTTCCCGTTGCCGGGCACGGGACCTCCCAGAAGGTACCGCTTGCCTGCCAGGCAAGCGTCGTTCGAAGGTCGCATCAGGCCGACCTTGATCGAAATCGTTTTATCGGCCGCGAATCGGCGGTACTAAGCGGCATCTCTGTGGTCGATGACGATCGGTTGTCCCGGCGATTCCGATCCCGTTCGGCGCATCGCCACCCCGTCGCGTGCCCGATCCAGTCCGCGCAGCACCCACGGCGACGCGAGCGCGCCCAGCCCCATCACCGCGAGTCCCGCGAGCACGTCCGCGAGGTAGTGGTTCGCGGTGCCGAGCACCACCAGGACCACGAAGAGCGGGTAGGCCACACCCAGCCCGCGCAACATCGGACCGCGTCCGTGCCGCCACAACTGCCATCCGCACCACGCGGCCCAGCCCACGTGCAGGGACGGCATCGCCGCGTACTCGTTGGTCATGTGCTCCATGCCGCGCGGCGCGCTGGCGCCGGCGCCCCACCAGCCCCAGGACGCGAAGTGCGCCATGGTGTCCGTGAAGCCGTCGATCATCCGCGGCGGCGCGGTCGGGAAGAGCATGAAGCCCGCCAGCGAGACCACCGTGGCGATCGCCAACGTGGTGCGGGCGCCTCGGTAGCGCTCGGGACGTCTGCGCCACAACCAGAACAGCACCACCGGGGTCACCACGTAGTGCAGCGTCGCGTACGCGTAGTCGCAGACCACGCCGATGAACACGTGGTCGGTGACGACCCGGTTGAGCACGCGTTCGGGATCCAGGTGGGTCAGCGACTCCACGTGCAGTATTCGCTCGGCGTTGCGCAGCGCGGCGTCCACGTCGCCGCGGACCACGAGTCGGCTCAGCGAGTACGCCTCGTACAACACCGCGATCAGCGGCAACTCGGTCCACCAGCGCGGGCGCCGGCGGACCGTGGCGGAGGTTGGGGGCATCCGTCCAGTCTGCAACACCCGGGACCCGAACCCGGCACCGCGTCCGGGCGTTCCGGCCGGTGATCCCCCGGGCGTCCGGGCCGCGGCGGGCCGCGCGGCCATTGATGACACGTGTCACACATGATAGAACGTGTTTCACTTTTCCGGCGGGCAACCGCCGCCGGCAGGGCGGGGACCGGGCGTCGGCAGGGACGTCCGGCAGCGCCCGTCGCACATCGCGACGTGGATACCGGAGGTTGTCGTGGCCGACCCCGACGAGGTCACCCGTCCGCAGACGAGCACACGGGACCTGGCGACGGTGCACGACCAACTGCTCGCGTGGCTGGCCGGTCGGCTGCCCGAGGGCGCCGACCCGGAGATATCCGAGCTCAAGGCGCCCTCCGGCAATGGGATGTCCAGCGAGACCCTGCTGTTCGACGCGACCTGGACGGTGGACGGCGAGCGCCGCACCGAGCGCTGCGTGGTGCGGATGCGCCCGTCGATGGACGCCAAGCCGGTCTTCCCGACCTACGACCTGGACAAGCAGTACGCGGTGATGACCCTGGTCGGCGAGCGCTGTTCGATCCCGGTGCCCGCGTTGTTGTGGAACGAGCCGGACGAGGGCGCGCTGGGCGCCCCGTTCTTCGTGATGCGCCGGGCCGAGGGCGCCGCGCCGCCGGACGTGATGCCGTACACGATCGACGGCTGGATGCTCGCGGCCACGCCCGAGCAGCGTCGCCGGCTCCAGGAGGAGTCGGTCGCCGTCGTCGCCGCGATCCACGGCATCGACACGACGCCCGAGGAGATCGCCTTCCTCCAGTACGAGGGCACCGGCGAGAACGCGCTGCGCCGGCACCTGGACGACCTGCGCGCGTTCTACGAGTGGGGCATCGAGGGGCAGCGCGTGCCGCTCCTGGACCGGGCCTTCGCGTGGCTGGAGGACAACTTCCCGACCGAGGTCGGCCCGGACGTGATCAGCTGGGGCGACGCGCGGATCGGCAACATCCTCTACGTGGACTTCGAACCGACCGCGGTACTGGACTGGGAGATGGCCGCCGTCGGCCCGCGCGAGCTGGACATCGCCTGGATGATCTTCATCCACGCGTTCTTCCAGGACATCGCCACCCGCTACGGCATGCCGGGCCTGCCCGACTTCATGCGCACCGAGGACGTGTGCGCGCAGTACGAGAAGCTCACCGGCCACACGCCGCGCGACATGCGGTACTTCGAGATGTACGCGGCCGTGCGGCACGGCGTGGTGATGGCTCGCATCGCGCACCGGCAGTGGCACTTCGGCGAGCGCGAGCAGCCGGCCGACCTGGACGAGACGGTGCTGCACCGGGGACTGATCGAGGCCATGATCGCGGGCACGTATCGGGAGCGCCCGGACGGGAACTGACGCCCTGTCACCACGACTCGCACGCCCGCCGCGCGACGGGTGCGCCCCCCGGTCCCGGTGGGTGCGCGCCCGGACAAGATCCCGAGGGGTTAGGCTGGGCTCTTCACCATCATCCGTAGCGGGCGCCATGACCCGTGCGGGTGATCGTGTGTGACGGGCGACATCACGCGGACACGGTCCGTGTTGTTGTCGGTAGCATGAATCACCGGGGGCGACTCCGGGGGTAGCTGCCGGAGGTGCCGCATGACGATCGGGGGACTCGACCCGCCGGCCGGTGCGGGTGTGCCCAAGGGTGCGCCGCGAGCCGAGGGTGACGTTCCGAGCCGGAGCATGTCCGACCGCGTCGGACGACTCTCCCGCCGGCCTGTCCAACAACCCATCCAACGCCTGGGTCTGGCCGCTGTCACCTTCCTCACCGGAAGCCGCCGACGCACGCCGGACGCGGTCGAACCACTGCTCCAGGTGCATCGCGTGCACCACCCGAAGGCCGATGTGACGGCCATTCAGGAGGCGTACGCGGTCGCGGAGTTGTCCCATCGCGGGCAAATGCGCAAGAGCGGCGAGCCGTACATCACGCATCCGCTCGCGGTGGCCACGATCCTGGCCGAGCTGGGTGCCGACACCACGACGCTGGTCGCCGCGCTGCTGCACGACACGGTCGAGGACACCGACCTGACCCTGGACGAGGTGCGCGCGGCGTTCGGCGACGACGTCACGCACCTGGTCGACGGCGTGACCAAGCTGGAGCGGGTGGACCTGGGCGACCGGGCCGAGGCCGAGACGATGCGCAAGATCATCGTGGCCACCGGTCGGGACCTGCGGGTGACCGTGATCAAGCTGGCCGACCGGCTGCACAACATGCGCACGATCCGATATCGCCGCCGGGCCAGTCAGATCCGCACCGCCGAGGCCACGCAGGAGGTGTTCATCCCGCTCGCCGAGCGGTTGGGCATCCACGTGCTCAAGTCGGAGCTGGAGGACATCGTCTTCGCGACGCTGCGCCCCGAGGAGCACGCCGCCACCGCGCGCACCGTCGGCGCGAGCCAGGCGGCCACCGACGAGGCCGTGTCCAAGCTGTGCGCGACGGTCAAACGCGCGCTGCGGGACGCCGGGATCGAGGCGGAGGTATCGCCGCGCGCGCGGCACCACGTATCGGTGCGCCGAGTACAAAAGCGTCGAGGGCGCGAGGACCTGGGACCGTTCGACCTGTCCCGGCTGATGATCGTCGTCGACGCGGACACCGACTGTTACGGCGCGCTCGGCGTACTGCACACCTGCTGGTCGCCGATCGCGGGCGAGTTCAAGGACTACATCGCCACCCCCAAGTTCAACCTGTACCAGTCCCTGCACACCGCGATCACGCTGCCCGAGGGCGACAAGGTCGAGGTGCTCATCCGCACCCGGCGCATGCATCGACTGGCCGAGTTCGGCGTGGTCGCGCACACCGGCAAACCGGACACCGGGCCGGACGCCCCCGAGCAGCTCGCGTGGCTGCACCGGCTGCTCGCGTGGCAGGGCGGCATCCCGGACGCGCACGTCTTCTGGAGCTCGCTGACCGCCGACCTGTCGGCGGACCGCGAGCTCCTGGTCTTCACCCCCGGCGGCCGCCCGCTGACCCTGCCCGCCGGATCCACGTGCGTGGACGCGGCCTACGCGATGGGTGAGCAGACCGGGCACCGATGTATCGGCGCGCAGATCAACGGCCGCCTGGTGGCCTTGAGTTCGGTGCTCGCGGACGGCGAGACGGTGTCCATCATCACCGCTCCGCCCGGCGCCGCGGCACCGTCGAAGGAATGGCTCTCGTTCGTCCGCAGCCCACTGGCCCGGGTCGCGATCGAAGCCTGGTTGGCGAAGTACCCGCACGGCGTCGAGGGTCGGATGGACCCGCTGCTGGCCCCACCGCTGGGCAATCTGGCCGCCGCCGGCGAAGCCGCGCAGGGCGCACCGACGACGACCGTCCCGGAGCCTGCCGGGCCCCCCGCGGACGCCGCGCAGGCCCCGGCCCGAACCCGGCGCCCACCGGCCGACCCCGGCGAGGCCGTGGTCAGTGTGCCGGGCTCGCCCGGAGCCCCGGTCCGACTGGCCCGCTGCTGCACCCCGGTGCCGCCGGACGAACTGGCCGGCTTCGTGATCCGCGGCGGCACGGTCGCGGTACACCGCTCCGACTGCACGAACGTCCAGCAGATGCGCCGCGCGGGCCGCGACGTGGTGGCCGCGTCGTGGCTGCCGCACCAGGCCGATCAGGGTTATCGGGTCACCGTGCAGATCGAGGCGCTGGACCGCCCCCGGCTGCTCGCCGACGTGACCGCCGCGATCGACGCGGAGGGTGCCGACATCACCTCGGCCTCGATCGCGCCGCCGCAACAGATGCGGGTGCGGCAGACGTACACGATCCGGCTGGCCGACCTCGCGACACTGCCGAAGCTGCTGCGGGCACTGCGCCGGGTGCAGGGCGTCTACGACGTCTACCGGGCCCGGCCGCGCGTGCATCCGCGGGTGGCGGACAACTAGGCCCGGCGGCTCGCGCGTCCGCTACTGCTGTGCTTGTTGCCGCTGTTGCTCGGCGGCTTCGGTGGAGTCGCCGCGCAGTACGTCGTTGAACCGGGCCAGGTGGTCGGCGAGCGCGCCCAACTCCTCCTTGGGCCATGAGGTGAACCGTTCCGCCATCACCGCGAGGCTGCGTTGCCGGGCGTCGGCCAGGCGCAGTCGGCCGGCATCGGTGAGGGTGATCAGGTGCGATCGGCGGTTGGTCGGATCGGTGGTGCGGGCGATCAGCCGGGCCTCCTCGAGCGCGGTCAACTGCCGGCTGATGGTGGTCTTGTCCAGGCTCAGTCGGCACGCGAGTTCCTTGCCGGTGGAGGTGCCGCGTTCCTCCAGGTGGGCGAGCAGGTGGTATTCCGCCTGGGTGATTCCCGCCGCTTGCAGCGGGGGAGCCATCAACAGCCGAATCAACCGGGTGGCCGCACCGACCTCGCGGACCACTCGCCGCTCAACGCTGTCCGACATCGCCTTGCTCCTCAACACCTTGCGCCCTGAATGTGCGCCAAGAGTGCCCGAAACGGTTGCAAAACACAACAAGCTGTAATGGGCACCGGAATGGCGTCCGACGCCGCGCGGCGCGCGCCCCCTACCCGGCATCTCCACGATGCCCCGGCCCGGCCGCTTCCGCCGCGCGGGGCACCCACGCAAGGTCTCGGACACACGGTCTCGGACTACGGGATCGGCGGCAGATCCGGCAGGTCCGTGCTCACCCGCAGGCGGAAGTCCGGACGGCGCTTCTCCAGGAAGGCGACCACGCCCTCGCGCACGTCGGCGGAGCCGCCGGTCCAGTGCAGCGCGCGGGACTCGTGCAGGTGGGCGGTCTCCGGGTCGGGCACGCTCTGCATGCCCCACAACAACCGCCGGGTCAGCGCGATGGCCACCGCCGGGGTGTTCTCGGCGATCGTGCGGGCCAGTTCCCGGGCGCGCGGGAGCAGCTCCTCCGGCGGCACCGCCGCACGGACCAGGCCGGCCTCCGCGGCCTCCGCCGCGTCGAAGACCCGGCCGGTGAAACACCATTCCAGAGCCCGGTCCAGCCCCACCACGCGGGGCAGGAACCACGTCGAACAGCCGTCGGGAGTGATCCCGCGCCGGGCGAAGACGAAGCCGAACCGGGCCGCGGAGGACGCGATCCGGAAGTCCATCGGCAGTGTCATGGTCGCGCCCACGCCCACCGCCGCACCGTTGATCGCCGCGATCAGCGGCTTCTTCGAGCGGTACAGGCGCAGCACGAGCCGACCGCCGTCGTCGCGGAACGCCTCCGCGTCGTCCACCGCGTCGTCGAACCGCTTCGCGTGCGCGCCCGGGTCGAACGCGTCGGCGCCCATCTCCAGATCGGCCCCGGCGCAAAAGGCCCGCCCGCGTCCGGTGAACACCACCGCGCGGATGTCGTCGTCCTCGTCCGCGACATCCAACGCGTGCGATATCTCCCGGCCCATCCGGTAGGTGTACGCGTTGAGTCGGTCCGGCCGGTCCAGCGTCACGGTCAGCACGCCGGCCTCGATCGAGGTCGAGATCTCCTCGTAGTCCACGCAAGCCCCCCGCAGGTTCGAACGCGTGCCGGCGATACCCGTCCGGCCACCCTGCCGCGTGATCACCTCGATTGCCAGGGTTCCCGGGATGCGATCTCCGCACTAGCTTTGATGGGCTCCTAACCCCCCGGTACCCCAGTCGCTCGCAGCGTGCAGGAGGTGGACCCACCGGATGCTGGATCGCACACAGGCCCTGGCCGAACTCACGGGACCCGAATCGGCCTACGCGATCGAGGAGGTCGTCCACGACGGCATCCCCTGGCGGGTCCTGAGCAAGGCCCCGCCGACGCTGCGCGCGGTCTTCGAGGACCTGGCGGCGTACGGGAGCCGGGACGCCCTGGTCGCCGGGGACGAGCGGATCGACTACGCCGAGCAGCATCGCCTGGTCGCCCACCTGGCCCGACACCTGGCCGGCGAGTGCGGGGTGCGGCGCGGCGACCGGGTGGCCATCGCGATGCGCAACCACCTGGAATGGCCGCTCGCGTTCTGGGCGACCCAGGTCCTGGGCGCGGTCGCGGTGCCGCTCAACGCGTGGTGGACCGCCGACGAGCTGCGCTACGCCCTCGACGACTCCGGCGCCGCCGTGCTGATCTGCGACGGCGAGCGGGCCGAGCGGATCCGGGGACACCTGGACCAGGGCACGGGGCCCGCGGTCCTGGTGGTCCGCCCGGAGGGGCCGCCGGTCGTCGGCGAGACCGACCTGTCCGCGCTGCTGCGCGGATTCACCGGCGAGTGCGCGCTGCCGGCGAGCGGTCCGGAGCCGTTCGACGACGCGACCATCCTGTACACCTCCGGCACCACCGGACGGCCCAAGGGCGCGGTCGCCACGCACCACAACCACACCACCAACCTGCACACGATGCGGTTGACGAGAGCCATCGGCCTGGCCCGACTGGGCCTGCCCGCCGCCGAATTGGCCAAGGGTCCGGCCGTGTTCGAGGAGATGGCCGCGGGCCTGCCGACGCCGAGCAGCCTGCAGGTCTACCCGTTCTTCCACATCGCCGGACTGGCCGGGCTCTATATCGGCGCGGCCCAGGGCGCGAAGTTGTGCCTGATGCACCGGTGGGACACCGCCACGGCGCTGGAGTTGATCGAGACCGAGCGCATCACCACCGCCAACATGGTGCCCACGCTGCTGCGCAGGCTGGTCGAATCGCCGCTGCGAGCCGGTCGCGACCTGTCCAGCCTGACCACCCTGGGCGCGGGTGGCTCGCCGGTACCGCCGGACCTGGTCGCGCAGGTGGGCACCATGTCCGGCAACGGCATCGTGCCGCTGAACGCCTACGGGATGACCGAGACGACCTGTGTGGTGGTGGCGAACGCCGGTGACGACTACTACGCGCACCCGGACAGCGTCGGCCGGCCGGTGCCGACCGCCGATCTGCGGGTGGCCGATCCGCTGACCGGGGAGGAGTTGCCGACCGGGCACACGGGAGAGATCCGGATCCGGGGCCCGCAGGTGGTCCGGGGCTATTGGAATCGGCCCGCGGAGAGCCGGGAGGCGTTCCCGGACGGGTGGTTCCGCACCGGCGACCTCGGCCACATCGACGCCGAGGGGCTGTTGTACGTGGTCGACCGGCTCAAGGACGTGATCATCCGCGGCGGTGAGAACGTCTACTCGGCCGAGGTCGAGGCGGTGCTGTTCGAGCATCCGGCGATCGCCGACGTCGCGGTGGTCGGGGTGCCGCACCACGATCTGGGCGAGGAGGTGGCCGCCGTGGTGCTGCTGCACGTGGCCGGCGCCGCGACCGCGGCCGAGTTGCGCGGACACGTGGCGCGCCGGCTCGCCGCGTTCAAGGTGCCCACGCTGGTGCGCTTCACCGAGCGGGCGCTGCCGCGCAACGCGGTGGGCAAGGTGCTCAAACGCGAACTGCGCGACATGCTGGCGTTGTGACGGCGGGCGCGACACTCACGCCTGGTCCCGGACGCCGTAGCCGTCGAGGCGGTGCTCCCAGTAGGTGAGTTCGTCCCAGACCTCGATGACCAACTCGTGATTGGGGCCCAGCACCCGAATCACGTCCGGGACGAGTGTGCGCAGGTGGTGTACCGCGCCGACGAAGTTGCCCGCCTCGCCCTCCCTGCGGGCCCGTTCGCGGCGGATCCGCAGGGTGTCCAGGTCGTCGGTGCCCAGTACCTGGACCTGGTCCGGCAGCAGGTTCTTGAGCAGCCGCGCCGCCTCGGCCGGTCGGCCCGCGACGCCGGTCCAGTGCGCGAGAGCGTGCCGGGCGCGCAGCGTGTCCGGGGTCAGCGCGCCGCGCAACCGCCCGCCGTCGGAGATCACCCCGCGCAGCAGGGTGATCGCCGCGAGCGGGTCCCCGTCCTTGCCGAGCCGGGCGGCCAACTGCTCGCGCAGCAGCAGCGTGTCCGGGTGGTCCTTGCCGAACTCCCGGATCCGCCGCCCGACTTCGGCCCGCATCACCTGGAGCGAATCGCTCGCCCGGGCCGGCCGCGGCTCGGGCGCCTCGGCACGGGTCGGTTGCGGCTCGCTCCCTTCGGGGAGCAGCCGCACCGGCTGATCCTGGGTCTGCTGCGCGTCGTCGTCCGCGACCGGTTCCGACGCCGGCATGCCCCACGGTTGCGGCGCGAGGTTGCGCGGTGGCGTGACGGACAACTCCAACAGCAGATCGCGGACCTCCGCCGCGCTCGCGGGCCGGTTCTCCGGCCGCTTGGCGAGCAGCGCGAGGACGAGGGCGGCGAGGTCGTCGGGCACCTCCAGCCGGGTGTTGCGCACCGACTCGGGCGTGCGTCCCAGGTGGGCCTGCATCATCGAATGCGGATGGTCCAGGCCGAACGGCGGTGCGCCGGTCAGCAGTTCGTGCAGCACGCAGCCCACGCTGTACAGGTCGGCGCGGCCGTCGATGCGTCCGCCGAGGATCTGTTCGGGCGACATGTACGCGGGTGTGCCGATCATGCTGCCGGGCAGTGTGATGCCCGCGCGCGAGGACACCTTCTCCATGTATCGCGCTATCCCGAAGTCGAGCACCTTGACCACGCCGCGCGAGGTCACCATGACGTTCGCGGGCTTGATGTCGCGATGCAGCACGCCGCCCGCGTGCGCGACGTCGAGCCCGTCGCACAGTTGGATCGCCCAGCCGACCACGTGTCCCAGCGGCAGCCACGCGCCGTCCGCGACGAGTTGGGCCAGCGACCGGCCCGTGATCAGCTCCATCGCCAGGTACATCACCTTGCCGTCGGTGCGGCGCAGCTCACCCGGTCCCGGACCGAGCGCGGAGGTGACCTGCGCGTCGTGCACCGTCTCGGCGTCGTGGGTGAACACCCGGGTCTCGGGGTCGGTCCGGCCGCCGCTCGGCCGGGGCCGGTTCGGCTCGGTCGGCTCGAGGCCGGGCGCCTGCGGGCCGGTCCGGTGCTCCACGACCGCCTTCCGGCCCTGGTCGTGCACGACGATGATGTTCGGCGAGGACAACCCGCCGACGATGATCGCCTCGCGGCCGAAGCGGTCCACGCTGTTGTTGGACGCGCCGAACGACTCCTTGAGCACCTTGACCGCGACGAACCGTTGCATCTTCTGGTCCCAGGCCCGCCACACGGTCGCGTTGCCTCCCGAGCCCAGCCTCTTGTCCAGCCGATATCGGCTGCCAAGCCACAACTGAGCCACCGCAAACGCCTCCCCGTACGCGCCTTGTGGATGTGATTCTTTCGTAGCAGCGTGCGTGCGGGGAACGGTATGCGACATCACCACCCGGACTGGGATCGGGTCCGTCCCACGCGCATCGGCCCGACCCTCGATCACCCTCGGGAACGACCACTACGGTCGGGGCCATGACCGAGATCGTTGTCGTGAACTCGCCCGACGAGCCGCCGCGGGAGTGGGACGCGAGCGTCTTCCTGGCCGGCCCCACACCCCGCGCCGCGCACGTCGCCTCCTGGCGGCCCGCCGCGCTGAAGCTGCTCGGCGAGCGGTGGCGCGGCCCGGGCCGTCTGGTGGTGTTCGTGCCCGAGCCCGCGGACGGGCACTCGTGGCCCACGCATCAGGTGCAGCGGGACTGGGAGTTGCGCAACCTCGACCGCAGCGACCGGGTGCTCTTCTGGATCCCGCGCGACCTGCGCGACCTGCCGGGGCTGACCACCAACGACGAGTGGGGTTGGCTCAAGGATTCCGGCCGCGCGGTGCTGGGCACGCCGCCGGACGCGCCGCACGTGCGCTATCAGCGGGCCTACGCGCTCGGCCACGACGTGCCGGTACGCGACACCCTGGCCGAGACGATCGACACCGTGCTGGAGGCGGTGGGCGCGGGCGAGCCGCGCGCGGACGGCGAGCGGGACATCCCGTTGAACGTGTGGCTGACCCGGGCCTTCGCGGACTGGTACGCGGCCCAGCGGGCGGCGGGCAACACGCTGCTCGGCGGCCGGATCGCGTGGGTGTGGCGGCGGCGCGCGGCGACCTGGCTGTGGGCGGCGCACGTACGGGTCGCGATCGCCGCGGAGGGCGGCCGGGTCAAGGACGACGAGGTGGTGCTCGGCCGGCCGGACGTGACCGCGGTGGTGCTCTATCGGCGGGCGGAGCCGGTACCGGCGAGCACCGTGGTGCTCGTGCGCGAGTTCCGGTCGGCGGCGCGGACCGGGGACGGCTTCGTGCGCGAGTTCCCGGGCGGCAGCGGGCGCACGGCGGTGGACGGGTGTGCCGAGGTCGCCGAGGAGACCGGTCTGGCGCTCGCGCCGGAGCGACTGCGGGCACACGGCTCGCGCCAGCTCGCCGGGACCCTGGCGGCGCATCACGCACACGTGTACTCGGCCGAACTCACCGAAGCGGAATTGGCCCTGCTACGCAGCGTCCCCGGCCCACATGGTGTGGCCGGGGACGGGGAACGCACTCACGTCGAGATCACGACGTACGGCGAACTGCTGCGTGACGGGTGCGTCGACTGGTCGACGCTGGGGATGCTGGCGGCGGTGTTGGCAGGCGCCGCCGAGGATCAGCGGTAGTTGCCCAGACCCGTGCAGGGGGCGTGCCGCTCGACCAGGCAGACGGTGTCGTCGATGGTCATCAGCCGACCGCCGACGATCTCCGGGCTGCGGAACACCGGCGTTTGCAGCGTGACCAGCGAGCGCGGGCTGAGCGCCGCGACGTACGGCTCGCCACAGCGGGTGCACATGGCCGGGGCGGTGAGGGTCTTGAGCATGTCGGCTCCTCCGTGACTGGTGACGTTAACCTTCCGTTCACCTTTGGTTCGGTCCCCAGTTTCCTTCTTGGATGCGGAAATGTCAACTCTGTTGGCCTACGGGGGTGGCCCTCCATATGGCATCCTGACAGTGTGGATCACGAGGATGTCGACCGCGAGCACCCCGATTCCGCCGGAGAAGGCCTGGTCCGGGCCGCGAAGGCGTATCGAAGGACCGAGAAGGCGCACGAAGAGGCGCGTCAAGAACTCAAACGGGCGGCGGTGCGCGCGATGGCCGCGGGGGTCAAGCAGGCCGAGGTGGTCAAGGTGACCGGGTGGACCCGCGAATACCTGCGACGGCTGCGGAAGGATCGCAAGGATCGGGGCCATGACTGAGGCCGGGCTCCCTGGGGGACCCGGCCTCGGTCGTGTGTGCCCGTCGCGCCCGGGCGGGGTGGATCAGGCGTTGTCGAGGTCGTCCAGGTTCTCGAGCTCGGGCAGGTCGGACAGACCGGCCACGTCCTGGAGCGGGCACAAGACGTGCCGCTCGACGACGTAGGTGGTGCCGGACGCGTTGAACACGTGCCCCGACACGGGGGCGTCGATCCGGGACAGGTAACGCCGCTGGGTGGGGATCAACTGGGCGATGTACGGCTCGTCGCAGCGCGTGCAGACGGCCGGTGTCGCGGCCGGAGAGGCGGACGCGTAGCGGTCGAGCGCGTGCACGAGCCGGTCGGCCAGGTGCGCGGCGGTGCGCTGGGTGGTGGCGACCCGGGTCGGGTCGCCGGCCTCGCGGGACTCGGCGCAGGCGCGCATCGCGTCGCCGATCCGGCGCAGCGCGACCTTGTGGAACGGCGGCGCCTCGCTCGCGAGCGCGTCCGCGCGGTCGGCGATCGAACCGGCGGAACCGGCGAAGGCGGGATGCCGTTGGGCGCCTTCCGCGCCCAGGGCCGAGACATCGGCGGCAAGGCCGCGCAGCGCGGCCACGTGCTCTGGCGTCAAGCTCATGGTGTGCCGTTCCTTTCTGCCGTCCGACGGGAGGCAACCCGTCCATAGTGAACAGATTCGATCGGTAAACGCCATGGAATGTGACGATCAGCACGTTGGTGCCCGGTTTGTGGATGTTTGTCGAGCGGTAAACCCGCGCGACGCCCGCCACTGGGATGCCGGGCGGGTGCGCCCATCGACGACCCGGATCGGTCTCGCGTGAGGTCACGCCGGCGAGGCGTCACGGCATTTGTAACGGTCCCGGCGACGAAACCGTTACGCAATGGCCGAAAAGATCCCCTTGTGACCGGCAGAGCCAGGGGAGGAGAGTCTCGACCAACATCGTTCTAGGGGGAAATGCATGCGCACCTTCAAAGTTGGCCTGATTGCGGTGATTCTGACCTGCGCGGTCGGGGCCTGCGGGAGCGACGGGGACGGCAGCAGCTTCGGTCTCGGGGAACCGAAGGACACCAAGAGCGCGACCGGGGAGAGCACGCCGACGGGGAAGACCCCGACGAGCCGGGCCACCGACGACGACACGCCGGCGCCACCCGTCAGCGAGCGCCCGACCACGACCCGCCCGCGCACCACGGCGCCCAATCCGCCGGCCTCGACCGGTGCGAGCGGCGGTGGCGGCGACTGGAGCTCGCTCTACTCGACGAACTTCCTCAACGGCTGCCTGAGCACCTCGGGCAACAACACGAAGTACTGCCAGTGCGCGTTGACCGAGCTGAAGAGTAAATACAGCCAGGCTCAGATGAACGCGTTCGACCAGGAGTACGCCCGCACCAACAAGCTGCCGGGCGAGTTGCAGTCCACCGTGCAGAAGTGCCTCAACAGCTGAGCACGCCGAACATCCGCCGGGCCGCGCGGGGGCGTGGCCGCCCGGCGTGCACGAGCCGTCCCGCCGCCGACCACACATGGCCCGGCGGCGGGACGGCTCGTGTTCCGTCGCCTGTCGCGGGATCCTGGGTCACGGAGTCGCCGGGTCGCCGGATCGCTCAGTGCGGGCGGGGTCGCGCGTCGATCAGCGCCCGGGCGCCTCGGGCGGGTAGTTCTCCGGCCACCGCGACGCCGAACTCGTCCGGCTCGCAGCCGTGACAGGTCGCCCGCGCCGACCGCGGGCAACTTCCGAGTGGTGGTCAGGGGCGACGCGCAGCCCTTCGCCGATGCGTCCCAGGCCCGCGACGGCCGGGATCGGCGCGTCGAACTCGCCCGCGTCCGGTCCGGCCGGCCGGGAGTTCGCCGAGCCGGGGCGAGGGCCATGGGGGAGGACCGGGTACCGATGCGGAGCTGCATGCGCGACGCGCGCCGGGGCCGTGACGCACGGGACCGCATTTCGCCCGAGCCCGATCCCCCGAAGGTGGGACGCCGATCCGCGCACCGTCGGAACGAAGCGGACGCATCTTCCATTCAGCGCAACCGCCGTGTCCTGCGGGTGCGGCGCCGCGTTGGCGAGTCGGGCCCTCCTCGGCGTTCGGGACCGCCACTTCGAGGCACCGTGACTTCGAGGCACCGCCACTTCGACAAAAGGAACCGTTCCATGCAGCGCATCGTCCGCGGCCTTCTGGTCAGCACGGCCGTCATCGCGACGCCCATCGTCGGCGTGACCGCGTCGGTCGCCGCACCGGACGGCGCCGACACGCACCGGGTCCAGGCGGACACGATCGACACGGCGGGCGGCCTCTGCGGCAACGACGCCGACCTGCTGGGCTTCATCAACCCGGCCTTCGGCCAACGCTGCTGACACCGACGACACCCGCCCTATACGGCCGGCTCCGCGAGCAGTGGGGTCAGCACGTCGCGGAGTTGACGTACGTGCCGAACTCGAGGACGTTGCGATTGTCGGGGTCCCACAGGCTCGGGTAGCCGATGCCGAAGCGGGCCTCGAAGGCCCGCGCGTTCTCCCGGGTCGACTCGCTGGTGTTCAGGCCGACGAACTCCACCCCGGAAGGCCGCAGATCGGCGTAGACCCGTTGCAGGGCCGGTGCCTCGCCCCGGCACGGGGCGCACCACGAGGCCCACAGGTTCAGCACCACGATCCGGCCGCGCAGCGACGCGATGTCGAGGCGTTCGCCGGTGAGCGTCTCGCCGGACAGGTTCGGCGAGAGGGCGCGCTTGCCCGCGGGGATCCTGCGCACGCCGTCCGCGGAGATAACCGCCGAGTCCTTGGTGTCCGGCGCGCCGAATCCGGCGCAGCCCGCCGACAGCAGGATCAGCGCGAGCGCGATCGGGATCCGCCGCCGGGCGCGAGGAAGTCGCATGGCGTGATCGTCCCACCGGCCCCACCCGCCACACGCACGGGGTCGGGAAGGCCCCTGTCCGGCACCGGAATCGGCACGGGTGCCCGAGCCGCCGGACCCGCCCGGGTCGCCGCACGGGGCACACGAACGGCCGCGTCGTTCGGGGCCGTGACTCCCCGGCCGACGCGGCCGTGTCCGAGGGGGCGAGCCGCACCGCGTCGAACCGGGCCGAGGGGCGGTCGCCCCTCGCCCGGCGTACGGTGCCGCGCCCGGTGGTCGGGCTCGTGGCTAGAGCGCGAGTTCCGCGCTCAGTGGCAGGTCGCCCAGCGAGCGACCGACGCGCAGCGTGTACGTGCCCGGAGTGGTGACCCACGCCGCGCCCTGTTCGTCCCAGCGGGCCAGTGTGCGTGCGTCGATCTCGATCGTGGCGGTGGCCCGGGCGCCCGGGTCGGCCTCGATCGAGGCGAACCCGACCAGGCGGATCGGCTCCGGCCGGCCCATCAGCGTGCCGTCGGCGGTCTCCAGGTACACCTGCGCGACCTCACGGCCCGCGCGCTCGCCGGTGTTGGCCACGGTGACCTCCACGGTCACGCCGGTCGCGTCGCCCTTGACCGTCACGCCCTCGTACGCCCAGGTCGTGTACCCCAGACCGTGCCCGAACGGGTACGCCGGCGCGGCGTCGCCCAGCGCCCAGGCGCGGTAGCCGATATTGCTGGACTGCTCCGCGTAGTGGTGCTCGTTGTCCACCCGGGCGGTGGAGTACACCGGCACGTCGGCGGCGGCCGCCGGGTAGGTCGTGGGCAGCCGACCGCCCGGCTCGGCCACGCCGGTGAGCACGTCGCCCAGCGCGGCGCCGCCCTCCTGACCGGGGAGCCACGCCCACACCACGGCGGCGACCTCGTCCCGCCACGGCATCAGCACGGGCGAGCCCGCGTTGACCACCACGACCGTCCTGGGGTTGACCGCCGCGACCCGCCGGACCAACTCGTCCGAGCGGCCGGGCAGGGCCAGATCCGCGCGGTCGAAGCCCTCGGACTCGATGTCGTCGGTGGTGCCGACCACGACCACCGCGACGTCGGCGGCCCGCGCGGCCTCGACCGCGGCGTGCAACTCGGCCTCCTCGGACCGGCGCGGGTCCGCCCAGCCCAGACCGAGCGCGGCCATGAAGAACCGCCCGCCCTGGCTGAAGTCGACCCGGATCTCCACCGGCGTGCCGGCCGTCGCCTCGACCTCGATCCGGGTGGCCTCGGGGCGCATGATCGTCTCGATCACGTCGGTGCCCTCGGGCGCGGTCATGTCCACGGTGCGGGTCGCGCCGTCGATGGTGACCTCGAAGCGGCCCGCGCCGCGCACGTCCAGAATGTTGGTGCCGGACACGGTCGGGGTGACGCTCACCCGCAGCCGGATCACGGTGGCCCCGGCCGGCACGTTGTCCGGCCAGAACATCAGGCTGGAGCCCAGCCGGTGCTCGGAGGAGAGCACGGTGCCCTCGGCGTCGAGGAACTCGGCGCGCAGGCCCGGCTCGCCGCTCTCCGGGTCGCGGGCCGTTTCGAGCGAGAGGTCGGCCAGCGCGCGGTGGGTGAAGGCGCCCTCGGTCAGCGTCAGTTCGACGCTCTCGCCGAGCGCGGCCCGCAGGCCGTCGGGGATCGAGACGACATGCGAGGGGTTCACATGCGCGCTGCCGCCGCCCTGCGCGGACAGCCGCAGCGCGTTCGGCCCGATCAGCGCGACGCGGGAGAGCGTCGAGGGGTCGAGCGGCAGGGTGCCGTCGTTGCCGAGCAGCACCATCGCCCGTGCGGCGATCGCGCGCAGTGTGGCGACCGCGTCGTCCGGGGTGGTGGTCGTGGCCGGGGTGCGCTCGCCCAGCACGCCCACGCGCGCGGCGAGGCGCAGGATCCGGGTGACCCGCTCGTCGATCAGCGACTCGGCGACCCGGCCCTCGCGCACGGCGGCGAGCAGCGGCTCACCCCACACCTCGGTCGGGCCGGGCATCGCGACGTCGGTGCCGCCGGCCGCGGCGGCCTCGGTCGAGCGAACCGCCATCCAGTCCGAGATCACCACCCCGTCGAAGCCCCACTCGTCCTTGAGAACGCCGTTGACCAGTCGTGAGTTCTCGGTCATCGTCTCGCCGTTGACCTGGTTGTACGCGCTCATCACCAGCCACACCCGGCCGGTGCGGACGGCCTCCTCGAACGGCACCAGGTAGACCTCGCGCAGCGAGCGCTCGTCGATCCGCGAGTCGTAGGACATCCGGTCGTCCTCGGTCTCGTTGCCCACGAAGTGCTTGATCGTGGCACCGACGCCGGCGGACTGCACACCCTCGACGAAGGCGGTCGCGATCCGCGCGGTGAGCAACGGGTCCTCGGAGTAGCACTCGAAGTGCCGGCCGCCGAGCGGGCTGCGGTGCAGGTTCACGGTCGGCGCCAGCAGGACGTGGATGTCCTTGTCGCGGGTCTGCGCGCCCATGACGAAGCCGGCCCGCCGGGTGACCTCGGGGTCCCACGCGGCGGCCAGGGCGGTGGGGCTGGGGAACAGCAGCGAGGTGTCGCGCTCGTCCCACGTGACGCCGCGCACGCCGACCGGGCCGTCGGACACGCGCAGCTTGCGCAGGCCGATGCTCGGGATCTCCGGGAGCGACCAGAAGTCCTCGCCGACCACGAGGGACAACTTCTCCTCGAGGGTCAGCCGCGCCACCAGGTCGCGCAGCTCGTCGTCCGTGGCCTCGTTGCCGGTGGGTGTGGTGTGAGACGCCATCGTCTGCCTTCCGCTCGCGTTCCCGATCGACCCGCATCCCGGGTGACCCGCCGGTCGGGCCGGCCGGGGATCCGTTCGTACGGTAGCCGCAAAAACCTATTGTACGGTAGCTTTGTTATCCTGACGTGATACACACCTCGACGAGCCCGTTTCGGGACACGGCAGGATGAGCTCATGGACGCGCAACGGGACGAGATGCCCGGCACCCCGACCCCGACCCCCGCCCGGGCCACCCGGGCGCGACCGCGCGGGCGCGGTTACGCGTCCGGCGATGCCCGGCGTACGCGCATCCTCAACATCGCGCTCCAGGAGTTCGCCGAGAACGGCTATCGGGGCACCTCACTGGCCCGGATCGCCGAGCGCGCCGAGCTGACCCAGGCCGGCCTGCTGCACCACTTCCGCAGCAAGCAGGAACTGCTCGTGGCGGTGCTCGACCTGCGCGACCGCATGGACATGGAGCACCTGGACGTGGGTGTGCTCCCGCTCGGCGGCGAAGCGGCCCTGGCCAAGCTCATCGAGCTCGCCGAGCACAACCGCAACATCCCCGGCCTGGTCCAGCTCTTCACCGTGCTCACCGGCGAGGCGGTGACCACCGACCACCCCGCGCACGGCTGGGCCAAGGAGCGCTACGCGGTGCTGCGCGCGAGCCTGACCGCCTCCCTGGAGGCCGGACGGTCCCGCGGCGAGCTGCGCGCGGACATCGATCCGCACGCGGTCGCGGCGCAGGTGTTCGCGATGATGGACGGCCTGCAACTGCAATGGCTGCTCGACCCCGAGCACGTGGACATGGCGACGCTGTTCCACGACTACGTGGAACAGCTCCTGCGCCGCATCCGGGCCTGAATCCCCGGGCGCGGGCCGGCCCGGCCGGGCACGGATCGCCGCCGGCCCCAGGCCCGGGACCCCCGCGGCAGCGCGATCGGGAGCTACACGGCCGCGCCGGTCGCGCCCTCGCCCGCGGTCAGCTCGCGCAGCACCGCGCCCAGGTCCCAGTTCGAAAGCCCGGCCAGCGCCTCGCGGAAGACGGTCAGCCCGAACAGGTCGCCCCGCGCGGTCATCCGGCCGGTGGCCAGCGCCTCGCGCGGCGCGTGGCGATCGTTGAGCAGGATCACCCGGCGCGCGGTGTCGTAGTCCATGTGCACGATCAGGTCCGGGCCCGGCAACAGCCCGGGGCGGACCAGAACGCGCCCCTGGAAGACGTCCAGGTGCAGCTCGGCCGGGTCGTCCCGGTCCGGCACGTCGCTCACCACGATGTCCACGATCGCCGGGTGCGGCGTGCGCTTCTCCGGATCGGGGGTGATCAGCCGGCTGAGCCGGGACACCGCCGCTATCCACGCGTCCGACATGAAGGGGTGCCGATCGAGCGCGGGCTCCTCGTCGTCGACCGGCTCCGGGCCGCCCCGGGTCGGCGCGGGCTCCTCGCGCAGCACCTTCCCGAGTTCCTCGCCGAGCCGGCGCGCGGCCGTGCGGCGCATCGCCCGGGCCAGCTCCGCCTCCACCGCGCGCAGCGCCAGCGGACGCATCCGGCGGATCATCTCCGCCGTCTCGTCCGCGTCACCGTCGGCGGGCAGCAGGTGCGACTCCATCAGTCGGCCGAAACCCTCGGCCACGTGCTCCATCGCCGCGCGCAACATCCGCAGCTGCTCGGTGACCGCGGCCACCGGCACACCCGCCGCGTGCAACTCGGCACCCACCGCGAGTTCGCGCGGACTGGGCACCCGGAACACGGTCAGCGAGTCGTCCTCGGGTTCGAGCAGGCCCAGCCGCACCGCCCCCGCGAGCGCGACCGGATCGGACAGGCCACCGAACATCGCGATCAGCTCGGCCCGGGTCATCCGCTCCGGCGCCTCGTCGCTCCACGGACCGCTCGCCTCGGCGACCAGGCCGAGCACCCCACCGAGGCTGCGTCCGCCGTCCCAGGCGTCGAGCAGCTCCTTGATGCTGACCAGGCTGTACCCGCGCTCCAGCAATTGGCCGATCAGCCGGAGCCGGCCCAGATGGCCGTCGTCGTACAGGGACACCCGCCCTTGCCGCCTCGGCCGCGGCAACAGCCCGCGATCCTGGTACGCCCGTACGTTGCGTACGGTCGTGCCCCCTTCGCGGGCGAGGTCCTCGATCCGGTACTCCGCCAACCTCGTGCCTCGCGATCCTCGTGCCCCGTGTCCGCGGCCAACGTAATGCAGATGCGTTCGAGGTTCGATCACACGGTGACCCGAAAGGCGCGGGAAAGGCCCGGAAACGACGTTCCGGCGGTCCGCGCGGGCGGACCGGGCGGACGGCGGTGGTCAGGGAATCACGACGACCGGTCGCTTGGCGTGCTTGACCAACCGGCACGCGACCGAACCGAAGATGCGGCTGGCCAGCCCGGTGGATCCACCGACCACGATCGCGTCGGCGGTGAACTCGCGCGCGACGTCCTCGATCTCGTGGCAGATGTCACCCCCGCGCTCGACCAGGATCCACGGCACGTCGCTGAGGTGATCCGCGCACGCCAGCTCGAGACCGAGGGCCTCGGAGCGACTGTCCGGCACATCGATGAAGACCGGCGGCTCACAGCCGGCCCACACGGTGGCCGGAATGCGGTTGGCCACGTGCACGATCACCAATCCGCCACCGAGTCTGCGCGCCATGCCGGACGCGTACGCGAGCGCACGCTCGCTGGACTCGGACCCGTCGAAACCGACCACGACAGGGTGTTGGAACGCGGGATCGCGCTGATGAGGAGAGTCGGGACGGAGCAACGGTGTGCCGTCCGGAAGGTCACTGAACTCGAAAGCAGCCATGGGAATCGGGCGTCTTTGCTGTGGAGGGGCGCCTCGGGGCTTCCTGAACCAGATTACTGCGCCGATCCGCACATTCGAAGTGCCAACCGGGGTTCTCCCGGACAAAAAAGACACCACGACGCGTGCCGGGCGGGGCATGAAGCGTTCCGCCGGACCACGCACGGGGATGGCGCCCCCGACAAAGCCTCGGCGAGACACGCACATTAGCCGGACAACGCCCCGAATGGGGAGACCCGCGACGCCGTGTGGGTGATCGTGATCCGGTTGCGGTCGGTTCGCGACGCTCACGGAGGGCGGTCGGCAGTCCCGGTACGTGCCCCGGATCGGGCCCGTTCGGGCCGGTCGCGGGGCCGCTCGGGGCGGGCGTCCGGGACCGTTCGGGGGTGCGCGCTGACGCCGCAGGAGGGAACGGGCGTTACCCCGGACCCCGCCCGAGCGTTGGTCAAGGCGACACCGTGCGTCCGGGCGACCGCGCGAAACGGGCGGCGATCCGCAGGTTGGACGCCGACCCTCCCTCACGCCGACCCGCGCCGCGGCGCCGACGTCGAACCTGTCTGACGGCCCGTCACGCGCCGGGCCGTCGGCGGGTTCGACGTACTTCCGGACGCGTGCGTGTCGCGGCCCGGCACCCTCGCCGGGCGGCTCCGGCGGCTGCGGCCCAGGGCGGGACGGCACGAGCGGCGGGAGCGCACGCCCGCGCGAGCCTCACATGGTGAGCAGCACGCCGCCGTAGGCCGCGCCGGCGATCAGCCCCCAGGACGCGAAGCCCAGGAGCAGCGCGCGCCAACCGGTGCGCACCAGCCGGCTCACATCCACCATGCTGCCCAGGCCGAACAGCGCGGCGGCCAGCAGCAGGTCCTGCGCGGTGCCCGCGACCTCCAGCGCCGAGGCGGGCAGCAGGCCGGTGCCGCGCACGGCGACCATGGCCAGGAAGCCGACCACGAACAGCGGCATCAGCGCAGGCCGCCGCGTGCCCTCGGGCCCGGTGCCGCCGGCCCGCGCGGCCCGGCGGCGCAGCGCGTACCCGGTCCCCACGACGATCGGCGCGAGCAACAGCACCCGCATCAGCTTCACCACGACCGCGGTGTGCAGCGCGACCGGCCCGGCCACGCCGCCCGCGGCGACCACCTGGCCGACATCGTGCACGCTCGCGCCCACCCAGCCGCCGTAGCGCACGGCATCCAGCCCCAGCGGTGCCTGGAGCAGCGGCAACACGCCGATGGCCAGACTGCCGCACAGGGTGACCAGCGCGACGGCGGTGACCACGTCCTCCTCGTCGCTGTCGCTGACGCCGTTCATCGCGGCCACGGCGGACGCGCCGCAGATCGAGAAGCCGGTCGCGATCAGCAGCGGCTGATCACCGGGCAGGCCCATGCGCCGGCCCAACCACCGGGTGCCGAAGAAGGTCAGCACGACCACCACGATCACCATCGCCACCGGCGCGAAGCCGAGCCCGACGACGTCGCCCAGTGCGAGCTTGAGCCCGAGCAGCACGATGCCGGCGCGCATCAGCCGTTTGCCCGCGAAGCCCAGTCCCGGTGCGGTCGCGGCGGGCAGCGCCCGCACGTTGGCGGCCAGGATGCCCAGCGCGACGGTGACGGTGAGCATCGGGAGCTGCGGCCAGAGCCGGTGCGCACCCCAGCTCGCGGCCACCGCCACCGCCGCCGCGAGCAGCCCCGGCCACAATCGCGACCGGCTCGTCGCGGCGGTGGCCGGAAGTTGCTCGGGGTGGGCGCGGTGCGCGGCCGTCAGGGTCATGATCACCACCCTCGGCCCGCCCGCCTCGCGCGGGTAGCGGTCGCTTGCCTGGCAGGTCATAGGGTTTGGCTATGAGCTCGCCGGCGCGCCCCTCGGACCGACTGCCCGACCTGTACACCCTCGAACTGCTCGTCGCGGTGACCGAGAGCGGCAGCCTCGGCAGCGCGGCCCGCCGGTTCGGCATCAGCCAGCCCTCGGCCAGCGCGCGGATGCGCACCCTGGAGCGGCGGCTCGGGGTGCGGCTGCTGGAGCGCAGCACCACCGGCTCGGTGCCCACCGCGGCCGGACTGGTGATCACCGACTGGGCGCGCGGCGTGCTCGATCAGGCACACGCGCTCGTGGAGGGCGCGGCGGCGCTCAAGGCCCGGCAGCAGGACCGGCTGCGGGTCGCGGCGAGCCTGACCGTGTCCGAGCACCTGGTGCCCGGCTGGCTGACCATGCTGCGCGAGGCGGTGCCCGGGGTGCATGTGGGGCTCCAGGTGACCAACAGCCTGCACGTGATCGAGGCGCTGCGGGCGGGCGAGGCGGATCTGGGCTTCGTGGAGGGGCCGTGGGTCCCGCGCGACCTGCAGTCGGCGGCGGTGGGCCGGGATCGGCTCGTGGTGGTGGTCGCGCCGACCCACCCGTGGGCCCGGCGCCGACGTGCGATCGCCGCGGCCGAACTGGCCGCGACGCCGCTGCTGTTGCGCGAGGCGGGCTCGGGCACCCGGGAGACGCTGGAGCGGGCGCTGGCGGCCTACGACGGAGTGGCCGTCCCGGCCCTGGAGTTGGGCGCGACCGCGCCGCTGCGCTCGGCGGCGATCGCCGGGTCCGCGCCGGCCGTGTTGTCCGATCTCGCGGTGCGCGAGGACCTTGCCGAGGGGCGCCTGGTGGCCGTCCCGGTGGCCGATCTGCCCGTGCTGGACCGGGTGCTGCGGGCGGTCTGGCCGCGCGGTCGGGAGCTCCCGGAGGCGGCCCTGCACCTGCTGCACGCGGCCCGGCGGCGCCCGGAAGCCTGACCGCGAAAGCGAATGTCGATAAGTTCCGCGATGTGACCACCGTCACAAACGTGCATATCTACATAACGTCACGTAGAGAACACCATGCATAGACAAGGTAAGAGAGAGTAAGTTCCGATCTTGGGTTACGTGAGTGACGCCTGTGACCTACTGGGGCGTGAGGGGTGAAGGGGGCGATCGGGGCCATGAGCAGGATCGACAGCCGCAAGGATCGGCGACGGGGGCGAGCCCGGGTGGCCGATGCCGACCACCCGGCCGCGCCCGACGCGGTCGACGCCGTCCCGGTCGGCGACGAGGACACGGTGGTGATCGTCGCGGCGTCCACTGTGCTGTCCGAGGCTCCGCCCGAAGGCGACTCGATCGAGGACGACGCCGACCTCGCCGACGACATCGACTTGGACGGTGAGTACGACCCCGACGCCGAGGGCGTGCTGGCCCCGGGGCGAGAGCGCCCGCTGCTCGGTCGGCGCCGCCCGGACACGATCGCGGTGCTGCTGTTCGCGAACTCGCCGATCCTGGAGAGCTCGATCCCGATATCGGTGTTCGGTGTGGATCGACGCGACGCCGGCGTGCCGAACTACCGATTACTGGTGTGCGCGGCCGAACCCGGACCGCTCCGTACCACCGGCGGCGTCGAACTGATCGCGCCGTACGGCCTCGACGCCCTCGCCCGGGCCGGCACCGTGATCGTGCCCGCGTGGCACTCGCCGTCGCGGATGCCGCCACCCCCCGTCCTGGAGGCGCTGCGCCGGGCGCACCGCGAGGGAGCGCGGATCGTCGGCCTGTGCGGCGGTGCGTTCGTGCTCGCCGCCGCGGGCCTGCTGGACGACCGTCCGGCGACCACCCACTGGATGTACGCGCCCGCGCTGGCCAAGCGCTACCCGAAGGTCCGGGTCGACCCGCGCGAGCTGTACGTCGACGACGGTGACATCCTCACCAGCGCCGGCACCGCGGCCGGCATCGACCTGTGCCTGCATCTGGTCCGCCTCGACCACGGTCCGGACGCCGCCAACGCGCTCGCCCGCCGGCTGGTCGTACCGGCCCACCGGATCGGCGGCCAGGCCCAGTACATGGACCTGACCCTGCCGGAGGAGATCAGCGGCGACCCGCTGGCCACGGTCATCTCGTGGGCGCTGGAGAACCTGGCCGAGCGCTTCGACATCGAGCAGTTGGCGACCCGCGCGTACATGAGTCGGCGTACCTTCGACCGGCGCTTTCGCACGCTCACCGGCAGTGCCCCGCTGCAATGGCTGCTCACCCAGCGGGTGCTCCAGGCGCAGCGGCTGCTGGAGACCACCGATCTCCAGGTCGAGGAGATCGCCCGTCGTTGCGGGTTCCGTTCGCCGGTCGCGCTGCGCGGCCACTTCCGCAAACAACTGGGTGTCCCGCCGGCCTCCTACCGGGAGACCTTCCGCACCCGCAGCCCGGAGGAGACCGGGGACGAGGAGGTGTGTGCCCGGGCCGTAGGGTGACCCTATGAACGACCGCTTGGTCTGGATCGACTGTGAGATGACCGGACTCGACCTGTCCCGGGACGCGTTGGTGGAGGTGGCGGCCCTCGTCACCGATTCCGAACTCAACATCCTGGGCGACGGTGTCGACGTCGTGATCCGCCCGCCCGCCGAGGCGCTGGCCGGCATGCCCGATGTGGTGCGCAAAATGCACACCGCTTCAGGTCTGCTGGAGGAGCTGGAGGCGGGCGTCAGCCTGGCCGAGGCCGAGGCCGAGGTGCTCGCGTACATCAAGAAGTACGTCCCGGACGGTCGCAAGGCGCCGCTGTGCGGCAACTCGATCGGCACCGACCGGGGCTTCCTCGCCCGGGACATGCTCGACCTGGAGAGCTTCCTGCACTACCGGGTGATCGACGTCTCCTCGATCAAGGAACTGGCCCGCCGCTGGTATCCCAGGGTCTACTTCCAGAGTCCGCAGAAGGCCGGCAACCACCGCGCGCTGGCCGACATCCACGAGAGCATCGAGGAACTGCGGTACTACCGCGAGGCGATCTTCGTCCCGGATCCCGGTCCGGACAGCGACACCGCCAAGGCGATCTCGGCCAAGTACGGGCACAAGCCGGCCGAGCGGGCCTGAGAATCCGCCCGGGCGCGGGCTCCCGGAAACCCTGCGGCGAGCAGCCTCCGCGAGCCTGTACACTTTTCCTCGCCGGGACGGAAACGCCTCGGCGATGGTGGGTGTAGCTCAGCTGGTAGAGCACCTGGTTGTGGTCCAGGAAGTCGCGGGTTCAAGTCCCGTCACTCACCCCATACGAGGTCCCGAGACACGCGAGTGTCTCGGGACCTCGCTCGTTGTGCGCCGGGTGCGCCCCCGGCGCCCGGGGATGCGCCCGATGTCGGCGTTCGCGTTGTGTGCGGCGCCGCACGCGGCGTAGCGTGCGGTCACCAAAGCGTCACGCACGCGTCATCGGGAGGTTTCGATCATGAGCACCGGCGAGTCCGAGCAGCCGTCGCGGCAGCAGTTGGACGACGAGAAGGCCGCGCTGTACGCCATGGACATCAGCGGTGTCACGTGGATCGGCTACGGCGAGGACACCACCGGCGAGGGAATCGTGGAGACCGCCGAACTGCCCGGTGGCGGCATGGCGATGCGCAACTCGATCCACCCGGAGGGGCCGATCCTGCGGTTCACCGAGGGCGAGTGGACCGCGTTCGTGCTCGGGGTGCGCGACGGCGAGTTCGACCTGGACCGGCTTGCCGAGCCGCTGCCGGAGCAGCGCGGCTGACGCCTGGTCCCAACCCTCGCCCGACACCGCGCCCGAGCCGCACCTGACGCTTTGTCAGGCGGGCTCGCGTGTCATTGTCAGCCATTTCGCCCGTTTGGCAACCTGTGTACCGGTTACTCCTCGGTGGACGCCCACCGACGGAGGGAGACCCGTGTCCACAGCCACCTCCGGGGTGGAGATCAGCGCGGTCGGCCTGGCGGCGCACGGGCCGGACGGCACGATCTTTCGCGACGTCCGGCTGACCGCGCCCGCGGCCGGCCTGACCGTGCTCGTGGGACCCGCCGGCGCCGGCCGCACCTCGCTGCTGCTCGCGCTCGGCGGCCGGTTCCGCACCCACTCGGGCAGCGTGACCGTCGCGGGCAGCCACAGCGCCGCGACCGCCCGGGCGCACACCGCGCTCGCCCGCGCCCGACCCGGTCTGGATCTGGAACCGCACCTGCTCGTGTCCGAGACGGTCGCCGAACGCCGGGCCATCGGCGGCGGCCGGCCCACCGAGCCCGCGCTGACGCGGATGTACGACCTGCTGCGGATCGATCCGCCCGGCCACGTCCTGGTCGAGCACCTGGCCGCGGTCGAGCAGCTGTTGTTCTCGGTCGCGCTGGCCGCAGCCACGCATCCGGGCGCCGTCCTGGTGGACGACGTGGACAGCGGCATCGCCGGCGCCGATCTCTCCCGGGCGTGGCGGGCCCTGCGCGAGCTGGCCGACACCGGCGTCACCGTCGTGGCCACCGCGACCGAGGCGCCGCCCGGCGCCGACGCGGTGGTGGACCTGCCCGGACACCACCTGTACCCGAGAGGCGGTATCGCCTGATGGGTGTGCTGCGCCTGGCCTGGTTCGAACTACGGCGCTTCCGGGGCCCGTTGCCCCGCCTGGTCCCGGTCATGCTGATGCTGGTGCCGACCCTGTACGGCGCGCTGTACCTGTGGTCCAACTGGGATCCGTACGGCCGGCTGAACCAGGTCCCGGTCGCGTTCGTGAACGAGGACCGTCCGGTGGACGTGGGCGGGCAGCACCTGGACGCGGGCGGTCGGCTGACCGAGGTGATCCGGACGGACCGGAACTTCCGGTGGCGGGTCACCGACGCGAAGGACGCCCGCGAGGGACTCGAGGACGGCGACTACCACTTCGTGGTCACCGTGCCGGCGGACTTCAGCGCGACGCTGGCGACCACGACCACGGCGCAGCCCCGGCAGGCGAAGTTGTCCATGACCCTCGACGACGCCAACGGCTTCATCATCGGCAAGATGGCCGAGGTCGCCAAGACGCAGCTCCAGCAGCAGATCTCGGCGACCACGCAGAGCACCCTGGTGCAGCAGTCGTACGGGCAGACCGGAGCGCTCAAGGAGCAATTGGCCCGGTCGGCGGACGGCGCGCGGCAACTGGCGGGCGGCGTGGATGTCGTGCCGCCGGATCAGGTGCGGCAGGGCGCCGAGCGGCTCGCGGGCGACCTGGACGCGTTGAACGCCTCGGTGCCGGCCCCGCCGCCGGCGCAGGACGCCGGTGCCGACGCGCGGGTGCTCGGCGCGCCGGTGCTGATCGAGGTGACGAACACGCATCCGGCGGTGCTGTACGGCCGGGGACTGGCGCCGTTCTTCTTCGGCATCGCGCTGTGGGTGTTCGGTCTGGTCGGGTATCTGCTCCTGCGGCCGTACAACCCGCGCGCGCTCGCGGGCCGGGCGGGCGCGGTCAAGGTGGCGATCGCCGGCTGGTTGCCGGCCGCGGCCCTGGGCCTGCTGGGCGCGTTCGTGCTGTACGCGGTGGTCCAACTCGGGCTCGGCCTGGACGCCGACGATCCGGGCCTGAGTCTGCTGCTGGTCGCGCTGGCCGCGGTGACGTTCGTGGCCATCGCGCAGTTCCTGCGGGCCGCGCTCGGCGCGGTGGGCGACGTGCTGATCCTGGTCCTGCTGATGCTCCAGCTCACCTCGTGCGGCGGGCTGTACCCGGTGACCACGACGCCCGAACCGTTCCAGGCGCTGCATCCGGTGTTGCCGATGACGTACCTGGTGAATGGGTTGCGGGTCACCCTCACGGGTGGCGAGGGCGAGCGTTTGGCGGTCGCCTTCGCGGTGCTCGGCGGGTATTTGGTGGTCGCGCTGATCGCGACCACGTTCGTGGTCCGATACCGGCGGATGTGGACGATGGCGTCACTGAAACCGGCCGTGGAGTTGTGAGCGCGCACTACTGATGGGTCAATGTGCTCCCCCGTACGGTTGTACCGGGGGAGCGCAACCGTGTCGGCTCCGTGCACGTCGCCCACAATCAGGGGGTACCGCGGGTTTGCCACCTGTGGTGGAGGAGGGAGAATCAGCGGCGATGAACGAGCAGGAGATACAGAAACTGAGGGCCGAGGCCGAGACCCGGGTGCGGGAACTCGGGCCCGATCACCCCGCTTCGCTCGACGCGCGCGCCGCGTGGGCCCGGGTGGTCGGTGACGAGGGCAGGCCCGCAGAGGCCGCTCGGATGTTCGGCGAGCTCGCGGGCGACTACGCGCGCGTGCTCGGCGCGCAGCATCCCGACACGCTCCTGGCCCGGCACAACCATGCCTACTGCCTGGGTCTGTCCGGGAACGCGGTCACCGCCGAGTCGCTGGCGCGGGACGTGGCGGCCGATTGTGTCCTGGTGCTCGGTCAGGACGATCCCGAGACGCTGAACGTGCGTGCCGGGTGGGCCCGGTGGATCGGCGAGGCGGGTGATGCCGCGGGCGCGGCCCGGATGTTGCGACCGATCGTGGAGGAGGCGACCGACGCGCTCGGGCCGGTGCACCCGGACACGCTGACCATCCGGCACCAGCACGCGCACTGGGTGGGTCGTTCGGGCGAGACGATCCAGGCGGCCCGGTTGATGGCGGCCGTCGCGGACGAGCGCGGCGAGGTGCACGAGCCGGACGACCCCGCGGCGCTGACCGCCCGTCACGACCGCGCGATGTGGGCGGGGGAGGCCGGCGACGTGTCGGTGGCCCGGGACGCGCTGATGCAGCTCGTCGAGGACGCCACGCGCGTGCTCGGGCCGGACCACCACGACACGCTGGTGATCCGGCACAACCACGCGCACTGGACCGGCGAGTCCGGGGACCCGATGGGCGCCCGGACGCTGCTGACCCAGTTGGTCGCGGACTGCGCCCGAGCGCTCGGCGAGCAACATCCGGACAGCGAGAACGCCCGGCGTGGGCTGATGTGGTGGACGTACGGCCCCAAGGCCAACGATCCGGCGCCGGTGTTCGCCACGGCGGTGGGCAACACCTCGGTACGGGCCGGGCGGCCGGCGAAGGATCCCAAGCCGCCGAAGCCGCCGAAGCCGGCCAAGGCGGCGAAACCGCCGAAGCCGGGTCGATTGTCGAAGGCGAAGCGGCTCGAACCGGCACCTTCGGAGGCCGGCCGACCCCCCGTGTCGGCGGAGGTCGCCGCGTCGATGCCGGCCGCCCAGGCGGCGGCCGGCGAGGTGGTCTCGGTGGGGGCCTCGGCCGCCGTGCCGTCTCCCGCGGAACCGGACGGGGACGTCACCGCGTTCGCCCCGATGGCCGGGCTCACCCCGGACACCGAGGAGAACGCGGCGGTGTCGGCCGCGCCGGGCGTACGGACGGGCCCGATCAAGGACGCGGACGTGGATCCGGATGCCGACGTGGACGCGGAGGCGGGCCGACCGGTCGTCGGGGTCGCCGCGAAGACGCCCGAACCGGCGGAGAGCGCGGTGACCCGGGTGACGAGCGTGGCGCCCGACGACGAGCCGACGCACGTCAGTGCGCCGGCTCGTCCGGCGGAGCCGGCGGCGGGCTCGGGGTCGGAGCCGGAGACGGAGGCTGCCGCGGTTGTCGAGTCGGATGAGCCGGATGAATCGGATGAGCCGGACGGGCCGGACGAGTCCGCCCGAGATTCGGCCGGGAAGCTCGACAAGAAGAAGTAGTCACGACGTGTGCGGGGCGCCACCGGATGGTTCGGTGGCGCCCCGCACGCGTGTCCGACCGGTGGATCGCGCGTCGGCGTTCCGGCCCAGGAACGGCCGTACCTCGACGCCGAGTTCGCGATGGGCCGGATCGGCCGCGAACCGACACCCGGGGCGGTGTCGATGGGAGCCTTGGGTACGGACGTTGCGGGAGTGTGCCGGCCCTGTTTCTGATGGGTTGTCAAACGATCACTTTGGACCGTCATATGTACGCAACGTGATCGAAACGGGGAAGAGTCAGGATACAAGGGCAGGTCGATGGAGGAGGTGTCGCGTGCTGTACCGACTGAGGGTGTCGCTGCCGGATCGGCCCGGATCGCTCGCGCGGGTGACGCAACTGCTGGGCGCGGCAGGCGCCGACGTGATGCAGATGACCGTGCTCGAACAACACGGCGGTCGCGCGGTCGACGAGTTCACCGTCTCCTGGGCGGGCGAGCGGGACATCGCAGCGCTGGTCGCGGCGATGGAGCGCTCGGTGGGAGTGCGGGTCGAGGGCTGCTGGGCGGCCGGCGAGGTGCCCGGGTCGGCACCGGAGCTGGACGTGCTCGGCCAGGTGGCGCGCGATCCGGGGCGGGCGGTGGCCACGCTGATCGACGCCGCGCCCACGCTCTTCCACGCGGACTGGGCGGTCGCCACCCGGGGCGGGCGCGGCCGGCAGCTGGTGCACCAGAGCTGGCGGGCCCCGGAGGCGCCGGCGCTGCCCGCGCTCACCCCGATGCGCCCGTTGGCCTTCGCCTACGAGGGTGACGCGAGCGGCCACGGCGCGGCCGCACCGATCGGCGCCTCGTGGTTGACCCTGTACGTGGTCCGCCACGAGGGTCCGGCCTTCCATCGCACCGAACTCGAACGCCTCGGCCGCATCGTCGACGTGGCCCTCGGCGTCCTCGGCGACCGGGCCGCCGCCAAGGCCACGGGCACGACCGCGCCGTAACCCGGCCCGCCACCACCCGGCGGCCCGCCCCGTTTCGACGCCTTCGGAGGGATTGCCGGTGATGGGGGGTGGAAACCAATTGGCGTCATTCGGCGTGTAACGATCGGAAGAACGTATGATTGTGTAATTGTGCGCGCACTTCGGGCCATCGAGCCGCGCGCACATCGAGCGCGGGGGCCCGACGAAGGCGACGACGACGTGCAGGACAAGGATGAGACGTCCCCGGCGGCATCGGCCGTTCCGGGGACGTCGGCCGAGGAGCCGGGGCAGGAGAGCCCCAGCCGCATAGAACGGCGCGCCCGGGACCGGCGACGCCGCCGGCGGCGCATCCTCGGTTGGACCGCCGGCGGGCTCGTCGCCGTCCTGCTCGCCGCCGGCGGCTTCGGCTGGTGGCTGTACGACCGCCTCAACGGCAACATCCGCACGCAGGACTTCGCCGACCAGCTCACCGATCGTCCGCCGCCCACCGGCGGCCTGAACGTGCTGCTGGTGGGGTCCGACTCGCGGGCCGGCGAAAATGCCGCGTACGGGCAGGACGACGGCGGCAGCCAGCGCTCGGACACCACGATCCTGCTGCACGTGCCGGAGGGCCGGAAGAGCGCGACCGCGGTCAGCTTCCCGCGCGACCTGATGGTGAACGTGCCTTCGTGCCGGACCGCCGCGGGTGGCACCGAGCGCGCCTACTTCGGCCAGTTCAACAGCGCGATGGAGGTCGGCGGCGTGCCGTGTGTGGCAGCCACCGTGGAACGGCTCACCGGCGCGCGCATCGACCACCAGATCACCATCGACTTCACCGGCTTCAAGAAGGTCGTGGACGCGCTCGGCGGTGTACCGATGCACATCGCCCAGCCGATCGACGACAAGGCCGCGCATCTGCAACTGCCCGCCGGCGACGTCAACCTCAACGGCGAGCAGGCGCTCGGCTTCGTCCGGGTGCGCAAGAGCATGGGTGACGGCAGCGACATCCAGCGGATCGCCCGCCAGCAGGAGTTCCTCAAGGCGCTGATCAAGAAGGTCCAGGACGAGAACCTGCTGACCAACCCGGCCAAGGCGTACAACGTGATGGACGCCGCGACCAAGGCGATCACCACCGACTCCGGGATCAACTCGTTGGTCAGCCTGTACGACTTCGCCAACGGCCTGCGCGGCATCCCGCTGGACAGGATCAACTTCACCACGCCGCCGCTGACCGACTACGCGCCGGACCCCAACCGCGTCGCGCTCAAGCAGCCCGAGGCCGCGCAACTGTTCACCGCACTGCGCGACGGCGCTCCGGCGCCGGTACCCACCGCGACCGGAATGGCCTCGCCGGGTGGCACGAATCAGGGCACTGCGGGGCGATAACCGTCACCGGGCCGTGACCCCTGGTCGTTGAACTGTACGGTGCAGGGGTTCGCCGACGACGCAGCGACCGGGCCCTCCGGGCAGACCCGGTCATGGGGCCGCCCGCGACGCTTTACGGTGGACTCGCGAGGGTGCTGGGTGCGGACCGAGGGGCTGGTGGCAGGGGCGCCATGACGGGTCGGGTTCTTCAGGTGGTGCAGGGCACTCGTTGGCGACGACGCACGGGTGAGTACACCTCGATCTCAGCCGCGGTGGGCGCGGCGGCGGCGGGTGACTCGATCCTGGTCGCGCCGGGGACGTACCGCGAGGACGTGTCGATCGCCGTCCCGGTGACGGTGGTCGGATCGGACGGGCCGGGGACGGTGGTGCTGACCGCCGCCGACGGCGTCGCGCTGACGATCACCTCGGACGCGGCCGTCCACGGGCTGGTCGTCGAGGGCGGCGCGGGCGTGCTTTCGCCCGCGATCGTGATCGAGGGCTGCGCGCCGATATTGGAGGAGTGCGTGGTCCGGGCCGCCTCCGTGGTCGGGGTCGAACTGCGCGCGGGCGCGGACCCGATGGTGCGCCGCTGCCGGGTGAGCAACCCGCAGGGTGTGGGCATCGGGGTCACCGGTCGCTCGCGCGGCACCTTCGAGGACTGCGAGATCGGCGATACCGGGCGCGAGGGCTTCGACGTCCGCGAGGGCAGCGCGCCGACGTTGCGTCGCGGCCGGGTCCGGGACGCGTCCGGGCACGGGCTGCGGTTCACCGGCCCGGGTACCACGGGCAGTGTGCAGGAGTGCGAGATCCACGACGGCTCGGACGCGGAGCCGGCGGTGTTCGTCGGCGACCAGGCCTCGCCGCATCTGACCGGCCTGCACATCCACGACGTGGGCGGCGGCGGGATCTGCGTCGCGGGCGGCGCCGCGCCGATCATCGCCGACTCGCGGATCGAGCGGGTCGGCTGGGCGGGCATCTCGGTCGGCGGCCAGGGCAGCGCCGGATCGCTCTCGCGTACGGAGATCACCTCGGTCAAGGGCACCGGCGTCCAGGCCGACGACCTGGCCACGTTCTCGCTCGACGACTGCACGATCCGCGACGCCGAGGGCAACGGCGTCTCCGTCGACCGCGGCGCCAACCTGACCCTGGTCGGCTGTCGGCTGCGCGACATGGGCCGCAACGGCGTCGACGTGCACGGTCACTCCGAGGTCACCCTCAGCGGCTGCACGATCCGCAGCTTCGGCCGCAACGGGCTCTCGCTCGCCGACCACGGCGCCCGCGCGTCCGCGATCGACTGCGAGTTCCACGACTCCACCGGCGGCAAGCCGGCCGTGTGGGTCGCCGACGGCGCGGACGCGGCGCTGGGCGAGTGCCGCATCCACGACGTGTTGGACGGGGTCAAGGTGGCCGGCTCCGGTACCGGCCTGTCCATGCACGACTGCGAGATCCACGACGTGGACGAGACCGGCATCGGGATCGGCGCGGGCGCGGTGGTCTCGGTCAAGTCCTGCAAGGTGCGCAAGGCCACCACGGGCGTGTGGTTCATGGAGTCGGACTGCGGCGGGATCATCGCCGACTGCACGATCGAGGACACCACGGACGGCGTCTCGGTCACCGGCGCGGCCGGGCCCACGGTGCGCCGGGTCCGGGTGGACCGGGCGTCCGGTGAGGGCATCCGGATCGCCGGTGGCGGGCGCGGCGACTTCGAGGACTGCGAGGTGCTCGGCGGGCGCGGCTACGGCGTCAACGTGCGCGAGGGCTGCCATCCGGTGTTCACCCGCTGCACCACGCGCGACAACGCCAAGGGCGGGTTCGAGTTCGCCGGCCCGGGGCCGGTGGCGGTCGAATGCACGTCGCAGGGTGACGGGGCCGGCAGCGGTCAGTCGCCGGCCGCCGGCGGCATCCTGGGTACGCCGAGCCCGATCAAGGCGGCCGACGCGCAGCCGCAGGGCGTGGCCAAGCTCACCGCGACGCTGCCGATCCCGGGCGCGCGGGACGGTGCGGCCGCCGACGAGGCCGCCGCCGACGCGCCCGCGCGCGCGGTGGACGAACTGCTCGCCGAACTCGACGGCCTGGTCGGCCTGGCCGGCGTCAAGGCCGAGGTGCGCAACCTGATCGACCTGATCTCGGTCGGCCGGCGGCGCGAGGAGGCCGGACTCAAGGCACCCACGCTGCGCCGGCACCTGGTCTTCACCGGCTCCCCGGGCACCGGCAAGACCACGGTGGCCCGGCTGTACGGCGAGATCGCCAAGGCGTTGGGCGTGTTGCGGATGGGCCACCTGGTCGAGGTCTCCCGGGTGGACCTGGTCGGTGAACACATCGGCTCGACCGCGCCGCGCACCAAGGAGGTCTTCGACCGGGCCCGGGGCGGCGTGTTGTTCATCGACGAGGCGTACAGCCTGGCCCCGGCGGACCCCTCGCGCGACTTCGGCCGCGAGGCGATCGACACGCTGGTGAAGCTGATGGAGGACCACCGCGACGACGTCGTGGTGATCGTGGCCGGCTACACCGACGAGATGGAGCGCTTCCTGGGCGCGAACCCGGGCTTCGGGTCCCGGTTCTCGCGCACCATCACGTTCCAGGACTACTCGGCCGACGACCTGGTCGAGATCACCCGCAAGCAGGTGCGCGAGCACGAGTACGTGCTCACCGACGACGCGTGCGACGCGCTGCTGGGCTACTTCCGCCGGCTCCCGCGCGGGGCCGCGTTCGGCAACGCGCGCGAGGCGCGGCGTACGTTCGAGGCGATGATCGAGCGACACGCGACCCGGTTGGCCCAACTGCCCGGTGCGGGCATGGAGGAGCTGCGCACGCTGCATCCGGAGGATCTGCCCGAGCTGCGGTGAATCGGCCCGCGTCGGCGGGGTAACCGCCGGTGGACGCGGTCGCCCCGGGCCGCGTTGTGGAGAGTGTGCGCAGGGTGTGGACGGTGTGCACGGCTTTGGATGGTTTGCGACGGCGAAGGAGCCTCACGTGCCGGTCATGGGCATCGACATCGGCGGGACCGGGATCAAGGGCGCACCGGTGGACGCCGGCGCCGGGCGGCTGACCCACGAGCGGGTGCGCCTGCTCACTCCCGAACCGTCCGAACCGCGGGCGGTGATCGGTGTGGTCCGCGAGGTGCTGGAGCAGTTCGCCGACACCCAGGGGCCGGTCGGCATCACCTTCCCGGGTGTGGTCCGGGACGGCATCGTGCGCACCGCCGCGAACGTGGACAAGTCGTGGATCGACCTGGACGCCGACGCGCTGTTCTCCGCGACGCTGGGGCGACCGGTGTCGATGGTCAACGACGCGGACGCCGCCGGGGTGGCCGAGATGCGGTTCGGCGCGGGCGCGGGCCACGCCGGCACCGTGCTGATGTTGACCTTCGGCACCGGAATCGGCAGCGCGCTTTTCGTGGACGGAAAGTTGGTGCCCAACACCGAGCTGGGCCACCTGGAGCTGGACGGGCACGAGGCCGAGCACCGGGCCTCGGCGGTGGCCCGCGAGACGCACGACCTGTCCTGGGAGAAGTGGGCCGGGCGCGTGCAGGACTACCTGCGACACGTGGAGATGCTCTTCTCGCCGTCGCTGATCATCATCGGCGGCGGGATCAGCAAGAAGCCGGAGAGGTTCCTGCCGTACATCAAGATCCGGGCCGACCTGGTCCCCGCGAAGCTGCACAACGACGCGGGGATCGTGGGCGCGGCGATGCTGGTGACCGGCGACTAGGCCCTGTCCGGCGGATCTTGGTGGGTCCGCCGGACAGGGCCTAGACGTCGGCGCCGGTGTCGACGGCGGTCGGGCGGTTCCGGCGTGGGGCGCGCAGGACGCCGCCGAGCAGTGCGGCGATGTTCCACGCGTCGTCGACGCCTCGGTGGTGGGTGCCTTCGAGCGGGATGCCGGCGTGCTCCAGGGCGCCGGCCATGCCGAGTTCGCGGTCCAGGCCGTGCGCGAGCGAGTACAGCGACTTGGCGTTGAGGTGGCGGGTGCCGAACGGGTACGGGACGCCCTCGGCGGCGCATTGCCGCTCGAACTGCTGCCGGTCGTACTCGCCCCAACTCGCCCACATGCGCTGATGCGCCTTGAACTCGGCGCGCAGCAGGGCGCACGCGTCGGCGAAGGGCAGGCCGGCGTCCACGTCCGCCTGGGTCAGCGTGGTCAGTTCGGTGCAGAACGCGCCGACGGTGGAGTGGGTCGGACGCACCAGGATGCCGTGTCGGTCGACACGCTCCCCGGTGGCGATGTCGAAGGTGGCGAGGCCGATCTCGATGATCTCGTTGCGCTGTCCCTCGGGAGTCGGGCCGTCCCAGCAGGTCGCCTCGACGTCGATCACCAGGAGCAGGTCCATCAGTCGTTTTGCCATGCCGGTCAGCAGAGCATCCTCGGCGACGTGCTACCACTGGTTTTGTTCTGACGGTATGTCAGATGTCGAGTCCACCCGTCCACGGAGGAGATAAGAAATGGGTACGCACAAGACATCACCCGAGACCGGCGTCGTGATCACCGGCGGTGCCTCGGGCATCGGGCGGGCCACCGCGCGGGCGCTGGCCGCCACCGGGCGCCCCGTCGCGCTGTGGGACATCGCCGCGGGTCCGGTCGAGGAGGCCGCCAAGGAGATCGAGGCCGAGCACGGTGTGCGGGCGCTCGGTCTGGCCCTGGACGTCACCGACACCGAGGCGTACCCGGGCGCGATCCACGCCTCGGCCGAGGCGCTGGGCACCATCGGCGGCTTCGTGCACGCGGCGGGCATCGTCGACTCGACCCCGATCACCGAGGTCACCGCCGAGAACTGGGACCGCGTCCTGGACGTCAACCTGCGTTCGTTCGCGCTGCTGGTCCAGGCGCTCACCCCGCACCTGCGCGAACACGCCGGCTCCGCGATCGTGGGCATCGCCTCGCTCAACGCGATCGTCGGCAACGCGCTCAACCCGTCCTACTGCGCGTCGAAGTCCGGCATGCTCGGCCTGAACCGCTCGATCGCCGCCAAGCTCGCCGAGTACCACATCCGCAGCAACGTGGTCTGCCCCGGTTACGTGGAGACCCCGATGCTGGCCCGCTCCTTCGCCCGCCCCGGCACCCGCGAGCGCATGGAGAACAGCTCCCCGCTGGGCAGGCTGGGGCGCCCGGAGGAAATCGCCGGCGCGATCCGCTTCCTGCTGAGCGACGAGGCGTCCTTCGTGACGGGCACACACTTGATGGTGGACGGCGGGATGACGGAGACGGTCTGATCGATCGGGGCAGGGCCGGCTCCCGAAGGGACGTCGCCCTGCCCCGAGTGTTCATGATCGTGATTCGGGAAACCGGGCATACGGCAGATCAATCCCTGACAAAGTGGTGGTGATCCTGTGGATGAGGAAGCCGAGCGTTCGGGAGAGATTGTGCAACCCGCCTTCGACCACGAGTGGACGGCCGACGACGTGATCGCCGCTCAGGAGACCTCGCCATACCGCATCGAACTCCTGGACGGCGTTCTGATGATGTCTCCGGCGCCCAGGCTGCGCCACCAACGTGTGTCTTCGACGCTGTCGGGCCGTTTCGAACAGACGGCAGCCGACTCCGGGGTCGCCGTCATGGTCTTCGAGAACGTCAATGTTCGTCGAGGAGAGCGGGACTTGCTCCAGCCCGATATCGCCGTGGTGACTCGTGCTGCCGGGATAGAGGGCCTCGAAGCGGACGAGGTGGCTTTCGCCCCCGAAGACGTGCTCCTGGCCGTCGAGATTCTCTCGCCCGGCCACGAGGGCGCCGACCGCATCGACAAGCTCGCCAGGTACGCCGAGTGGGCGATCGCGTCCTACTGGGTCGTGGACCCGAAAGCCCTGACCGTCGAGACCTACACACTCGACGGAGACGAGTACGTGCCCTCGGGTACCGCCAAGCCGGGCGTCGTCACCACGCTTCCCGCGTTTGCGCCGGTCGCCCTCGATCCGGGCACGTTGCTGCGGATGCGGTGACGGGGATGGGTACGGGTGGTTCGGCTTCGCTACTTCGGGTGTAGTTCGACCACCGTGACCTCCGGGGGTGCGCCGAGGCGGACCGGAGGGCCCCAGAAGCCGGCGCCTCTGGTGATGTAGAGCATCGTGTCGTCGACCCGGTGCAGCCCGGCGACGGCCGGCTGGTCGAGCTTGACCAGGAATTGCACCGGGAACATCTGGCCGCCGTGGGTGTGGCCGGAGAGTTGTACGTCTACGTCGTACCTGGCGGCGTCGTCCACCTGGACCGGCTGGTGGGCGAGGAGCACCACCGGGCGGGACGGGTCGCGGTTGCCCAGTGCCTTGGCGAAGTTCGGGCCGTCGTGGTGCGACTTGCCGGTCACGTCGTTGACGCCGGCCAGATCGAAGGCGGCGCCGCCCCGAGCGATCTCCAGCCGGTCGTTGGCCAGCGTGTGGACGTTCAACTCGGCGAGTTCGGCGACCCAGTCCGCCGCGCCGGACATGTAGTCGTGGTTGCCGGTGACGAAGAAGCTGCCGTATCGGCTGGTCAGCCGCCGCAACGGCTCGGCGTCGTCGCCCAGTTGCCCGGCCGTGCCGTCGGCGAGGTCGCCGACGATGGCGACCAGGTCGGGGTTGGTCCGATTGATCGTCTCCACCACTCGCGTGGTGTGCGCACGCCCGAGCAGCGGGCCCAGGTGGATGTCGCCGACCACCGCGATCCGGAAGCCGGCCAGGCGCGGATCGAGCCGTGCGACCGGTATCCGCACCCGCACCGTGCGCGGCGCGCCCAGGGCCTGGGTCATCCCGTAGCCGACCGCGCTCATCGAGGTGCCCGCCGCCAACAGCGCGACCGAGCGGCTCAGCACCAGGCGCCGATCCGGCCCCAGCGGCGTGCCCGACGCGGCGACCGGCGACCCGGCGTCGGACCGGGCGTCAAGCTCCGCGACCTCGCCGACGGCATCCCCGTCGGCACCGACCGCGACCGGGACCGAGCGCGGCACCTCCGCCGGCCGCTCACCCGCCCCGCGCCGCCGCAGCGCCCGCAGCGCGAGCACCCGAGGCACCTCGAGCACCCCGAGCGCCATCACCACGTACAACAGCAGCGCCATCCAGACGAAGCCCGGCCACGCGATCCATTCCGTGCCGCGCGGGCCGAACACCTTGGGCAGCACCAGCGCGCCCGCCATCGACACCCCGAGCGCGATCACCACGCCCGCGCCGACTCGTCGCACCAGCCCCGACCGGGTGGTGTCGCGCACGAGTCGCCGCCACACGTAGAGGTGCACGCCGACCAGCAGCGCGAGCACGGCGACGGCCGCGATGATCACCAGGACAACGGTCAAGGGGGACTCCCGGGTGCATGGATGGTTCCCGGGAAGCGTGTCACGCCCGCGCCGGCGCCGGCATCCGGCTCGCGGAGTATCCGAGGTTGCTCCCGCAGGAGCAACGCGACGCCGTTGCCCGTATCCTGACGCGGTAGTGACACACCCGACGATGGCCCGGTCACGCCGCGAAGTGGCCCACTCGTGAAGCGAATCGAGAACAGCGACGACATGTCGCACCGCACCGATCGGGCTCGGCGGCACCGCGACGGGAGGCACTCCTCCCGGGAGCGATGACCGCGCCCGGCGGGAGGCGCCCGGCCGGCCCCGCGTATCACGTCAACACCCGCGCCGAACTCAAGCGGCAGCGCCGCGGCAAGGCGCACGGCTGCTGGGACCACCTCTACCTCGCGCCGCTGTGGCCCAAGTACGGCGTCAACCTCGGCACCCTCCTGCGCACGTGCGACGCGGTCGGCGCGTGTCTCGTCGTCCCGCGGCTGCCCTGGGTTCCCGAAGCCCTGGCCCGGGGCAACACGCTGCGCCGACCGACCTGCGTGCATCGCGTGGGCAATCCGCTCACCTGGCTGGGCGCCCAACGCGAGCGCGGCGCCCGGGTGGTCGGCGTCGAACTCGCCGACGACGCGGTCCGCCTCGCCGACCTGAAACCCGCCCGCTGTCCCACCATCGCCGTGCTCGGCCACGAGAGCGACGGCATCCCGTTCGAGGCGCTGCCGCACCTCGACGAGATGGTGGAGATTCCGATGGTCGGCACCGGCACCAGTCTCAACGTCGCGGTGGCCGGCTCCCTGGTCGCCTACAAGCTCGCGGGTCTGCTGTGACGGCGGGTCCTATGCTCGATGCCATGGTGCGTGTGCGGACGTCGCTGGGTGGCTTGGTCGGCGAGGAGTCGGACGGGGTCCGGATCTTTCGAGGGGTGCCCTTCGCCGCGCCGCCGGTGGGCCCGGCCCGGTTTCGCCCGGCCCGGCCGCCGGCGGCCTGGACCGGCGATCGGGACGCGCGCGAGTTCGCCCACGCGGCGCCGCAGCCGATCGGCCGGTACGGGGCCGCGCCGGTGGCCGTCGACGAGGACTGCCTGTACCTGAACATCCACGCGCCGGCCGAGCCCGGCCCGCATCCGGTGCTCGTGTGGGTGCACGGCGGCGGCTACACCTCCGGCGCCTCGTTCGAGGGTGTCTACGACGGCGGCCGGCTTGCCCGGCGCGGCGTGCTGGTGGTCACCGTCGCCTACCGGCTGGGCGCGCTGGGGCTGTTGCAGTTGCGGCACCTGCTCGGCGACGAGTACGCCGCCTCCTCGACCAACGCGCTCCTGGACGTGGTGCGGGCGCTGCGCTGGGTGCGCGAGCACATCGCCGCGTTCGGCGGGGATCGCGACCGGGTCACCCTCGGCGGGGTGTCGGCGGGCGCGAAGCTCACCGCCAACCTGCTCGCGCTGCCCGCCGCGCGCGGGCTCTTCCACCGCGCGATCGTGCAGAGCGGCGGAGCGCACACGGTGCGCACGGTGCCCGAGGCGGAGCAGGCCACCGGGCACGTGCTGGCCGCGCTCGGGCTCGGCCCGGACCGGGCCGCCGAACTGATCGACGTGCCGTCGACCGATCTGCTCGACGCGCAGGAGCAGGCGATCGGGCGCGGTACGGCGCGGTTCGTGTTCCGGCCGGTGGTCGATCCCGCCGGGCCGCTGCCGGTGACGCCGTTGCGGGCGATCCGGGGCGACGTGCCGATCCTGCTCGGGTCGAATCAGGACGAGGAGCAGATGTTCGCGGTCACCGAGGGGACGGGCGCACGCGAGCCCGGACCCGCCGACCTGGCCAACCTGCGCCGCCCGGACGCGCTCGCCGAATTGGTGCGCACCTACGCGGAGATGTACCCGGACCTGAACGGGCGCTCGCGGCGGATCCGGCTGCTCACCGCCGAGTCGTACGGGATACCGACCGTGCGCCTCGCCGAGGCGCAGCTCGCGGCCGGCGGCACGGCGTACATGTACCGCTTCCGCTGGGCGCCCAAGGCCCATCCACAGCGGTTGGGGTCGCCGCACGCGATCGACATCCCGTTCGTGTTCGGCACGCTGGACACGCCACTCGGCCGCTGGCTGACCGGCGGGGTGCCGCCCGCCGCGCGGGAGTTGTCCGATCGCATCCAGCAGGCGTGGGTCGCGTTCGTCAAGGGCGGGCCGCCGGTGGCGGACGGTCTGCCGGCGTGGCCCCGGTACGACCCGAGCGAGCGGCGCACGATGCTGCTCGACGTGCCGGCGACGGTGGTCGGCGATCCGGATCGGGAGGAGCGGCGGGTGTGGGACCACGCGCTGTGAGCCCGGGTGGGCCGCCTCCGCTGGCGGATCTGATGCCGTGGGGCACGAGTGGGATCGGCACGGGACGGACCTGGGTGTACGCGCCCGAACGGGAGACGCTGCGTCGGCGCTGGGCCCGGTTGGCCGCCGCCGAGGACCGCAACACGCTGTTGCAGCCCACGCGTTCGCGCACGGACGGGTCCCGGCCCGCGCCACTGCCCGGGTGTGCGGCGCCGATCGGGCCGCTGGCGCGTGAGGTCGGGCCCACGCCTCGGCTGGTGCGGGTCGCCCGGCGGCCCTTCGATCGGCAGTGGCTGGTCGCGGACCACCGCGTGGTGGACTTCGCCCGGCCCGAACTGTGGCGGGTGCGCGGGGATCGGCAGGTCTACCTGACGGAACGTCAAGCGGGGGACCCCTGGCCGCTGTTGTGCAGCGCGCTGTTGCCGGACGCGGCCCATCACGGCGGTCGGGGCGGGCGGGTCGCGCCGCTGTATCGGGACCCGGCGGGCCGGGTGCCCAACCTCGCGCCCGGTCTGGTCGGCCTGCTCACGGAGCGGCTGGCCGTCCCGGTCGCGGCCGAGGACGTGTTCGCCTGGATCGTGGCGGTGACGGTGGATCCGGCGGGGGTGCCGCTCACCGCCGACCCGACGGTGTGGGCGGCGGGCGTCGAACTCGGCCGCCGGCTGATCGGCCTGTACACGTTCGGCGCGCGGTTCGGCCGTCCCGGCGACGGCAAGCCCCGACTGCCGGGCGGGCGGCGCCCGTTCGTGCGCGAGCCGATCCCCGCGCGCCCGGCGGGCGCGAGTTACGACGAGGAGACCCGTACGCTCCTGCTCGGCTCCGGCCGGATCGGTCCCGTCCCGCGCGAGGTGTGGGACCTGGGCATCCTGGAGCCGTGGATCGCGGCCCGTACCGAACCCCCGGGCGAGGGCCTGGAGCGCATTCGCGAACGTACCTGGTCGACCGACCTGACCAGCGAACTGATCGACCTGCTCCACGTGTTGGGCCTGCTCACCGACCTGACCGAGGAGCAGGCCGAACTCCGCATCCGGGCCGCCGCGGGCCCCACCCTCGACCCCGCCGCCCTGCTCCCACCCGCCCCCGCGACCCGCCGCCCACCCACGGTCCTGGACATCACCGAGGAGGGCCCCGGCGGCCAGGCCGTCCTGATCTGACCGATCGACAGCCGCGCTCAGCGGAAGAAGATCGAGGTGTCCAGCACGGCGTCGAAGGGGTCGGGTACCGGAATACGCCCGCCGAAGGGCACGGTGTGCCGCTCCTGGTATTTGCCGTCCGACGGGGACGCGAACAGCGTGACCTCTTGACGGAGCGGGTCGATCAGCAGGTAGAGCGGGATCGGACCGGAGGCATAGCCGAGCGGCTTGACCTCACGGTCGTCGTGTTGACTCTCCCGGCCGGCGGAGACAACCTCGACGACCAGGTGGACGACATCGGCGGGGAGCTTCCAGTCGTCGAAGTCCCAGTTCGCGTCTTCGTCGAAGACAACCATGTCGGGGACGTATCCGTCGCCACCGACGCCCGGAAGCATGATCGTGACGGGGGACATCGGAACGTCCATGCCTTCGGGAAGATTCGGTTCCAGGAACCGTGAGAACAGTCGGCGCAGCAGCCCTCCGTGCCCGCTGACAGGAGTGGGTGACATCACGATGCGGCCTCCGATCAGCTCCACCCGGACGGTTTCGGGTGCCTCTATCGACTCGAAGAGGGCAGCGATACCGGAGTCGGTGGACTGGGGGCCGTTGCTCATGTCGATGCCTCCTGTGGACGACTCTGAACGCCGCCCACCTTACCGAGGTACGAGGATCCACCTTCCCGATATGTGACAAACGGGAAGGTGCGACAGTGCGCGGGAGGCGCCGGGTTCAGATCGGGCGGGGTGTGTTCAGTTCCTTCGCGTTTTCGCCCATGATCATGGCTTTGGTTCGTTCGTCGAAGGGCTTGAGTTCGCTTTCGTAGTCCCGTGGGTTCGGGAGGCCCTCGATGTGCGGCCAGTCGGAGCCGAAGACGACGCGGGTGGGGCCCATCAGGTCGACCACCTCGACCAGGTCGTCCTCCCAGAACGGGTTGATCCACACGTGCCGCCTGAAGGTCTCCACCGGGTCCTCGGGGAACAGGCCGGGGATCTTGCGGCCGACCGAGCGCAGCTTGCGGAACAGGTCGCCGAGGAACTCGGAGCCGTTCTCCACCGAGACCACCCGCACGTTCGGGAAGCGCTCGAACAGGCGGTCCAGGATCAGCGACGCGAGGAAGTCGAAGATCGGCCGTTCCATCGTCCACAACATGGTCACCGACGGGCCGCCGCCGCCCTTGAAGTCGGTGCGCAGGCCCTGCTTGCGGCTGTAGCCGTTGGCCGAGTAGCCGCTGTCGCCCGCGTGCACGATCACCGGTACGCCGGCCTCGTTCACCCGGGCCCAGAACGGATCGAAGACCGGATGCCCGGGCGGGTACGGGCCGTCCGCCGTGTTCGGCGCCGCCGGGCGCATGCATACGATCCGGGCGCCGCCCTCCAGCGCGCGGTCGAGGTCGGCGAGCGCGGTCCGCGGGTCGGCGAGCGCGATGTACGGCGCGGCGAAGATCCGGTCCCGGTAGGCGTACCCCCAGTCCTCCTCCAGCCAGCGGTTGAAGGACGAGTACAACTGCCCGACCGCCGCGGGGTCGTGCGCCAGGGCCGCCTCGTAGACCATGCCCAGGGTCGGGAACAGCCAGATCCCGTCCAGGCCCTGATCGTCCATCACCGCCAGGCGCGCGTCCCGGTCGCGGTATTCCGGGCGGATCGGCTCACGTTCGCGCAGGTAGTCCAGCGGGTTGCGGCCGGAGGGGTTGCCGCGGAAGTACTCGGCCATCGCGCCGGCCTTGGCGATCGGGTCGAAGGTCGGATTGACCACGGCGTGGTTCACCGTGCCGCCGATCACGTGGTACTTGCGGCCGTTGATCTCGCACCACTGAATGACCTGCTCGCCCAACCTCGGGTCCAGATGGCGGGTGAAGGCGTCGATGGCCTCGTAGTAGTGGTTGTCGGCGTCGAAGACACGCATGGCGAAGACCCCCTCGGAGCGGCACGAACCCGGCACGAACCCGCACCGGACGCGACGGGACGCGAACCCGGACGCGGGTCGGGACCCGGTGTCCGGGGATTGTCGCTCGAATCGTGACACCGTTACAAGGTAAGGCTGTCTGTCTTTTTCATGGAGGGTCGAAAGACGGCGTGCCGGGGCAGGCGCAGGATGTCGACGGAGGACGGGGGGTGGAGATCCGGCGCAGGTGTTCCGCGCCGACGGGCCGGCGGGTGCCGGGGAACCGGGTGGCGCCGGACAGTCGGCCCCGGTGAGATCGGCGCCGCTGAGGGCGGTATCGCGCAGATCGGTGTCGGACAGGTCCGCGTCGCGCAGGTCGGCCGCCGCGAGCGAGGCGCCGCGCAGGTCGGCGCCGCTGGGCAGGCCCCCCGGCAGGCGGGCCGGGTCCTCGATCACCCCCAGGGACAACCGCCCGGCCCGCCCGGTGGACACGTGCTCGGCCGGCCACGAGCGCAGTGCGTACTCGACCCCGACCCGCGCCGTCCGCGCGTTCGAGGGGCGCGCGTCGCGGGTGGGCGCGCGAGTGCGGCCGGCGCCGGATCGTCGAGGACGTCGGGCACCGCGGTCGCGGTCAGCGCGCTCGGCGGCGTGGGTGCGCCGCGCTCCGGCCGCCGGGCGGTGAGCAACTCGTAGAGCACCACGTCGAGCGCGAACAGGTCCGCCCGGCCGTCGGGTTCGGTGTCCGGATCCAGTTGTTCCGGCGCCATGTACGCCGGGGTTCCGGCGGCGAAGCCGGTGCGGTTGAGGCGGCGGGAGTCCATCCCGCAGGAAGCGGGACATGCCGAAGTCGAGCAGCTTGATCGCGCCCGACGGTGTGACCATGATGTTCGCCGGCTCGATGTCGCGGTGCAGCAGACCCGCGGCGTGCGTGGTGTCCGGCGCCTCGAGCACCTGGCGGGCCCAGTCCAGGAGCACCGGGATCGAGGGCAGCCGACCCGACGCGATGACGTCGTACAGCGTGCGGCCCTCGACCAGTTCGAGCACGAGGAAGACCGTGCCGTCCTCGTCCCGACCGTAGTCGTGCACGTCCACGACGCGCGGGCAGGCGATCCGGGCGAGCGCGCGGGCCTCGTGCGCCAGGCGCTCGGCCTCGCGCGGATCACCGTACGCGGGCGGAAGCGTCTTCAATGCCACGGACCGCCCGAGTGACTCGTCGACCGCGCGCCAGACCACGCCCATCGCGCCCCGGCCCAACGCCTCGACGAGCCGATACCGGCCCGCCGACACCTTCGCCACGGTGGCTCCCTGTGCGCACGTTTCCTCGGGGACGACGATCGACCCGGGGCCGGCGGGCTGCGCGTCGCGTGCCACGCGCCGAAGTTCGGTCCCTGCAAGGATGATTGCCGCCGGGCGATCGGCTCCGCAGCGAGTTTCCCGAACGGGTGATCGGTGGCTTTGCGCCACGGGGCGCCACCGGTCGCCGTGGGTCGCCACGGGTCGACCCCGGTTCCCGCGGGCGGGTGCCGGCCGCCGGCGTACCTCGCAGCACCAGTCGTGGCCGACGGTTCGGGACCGGCGGCCGCCCGGATCCGGAGGCGGACCATGCGCCATCAGTCCACGAGCATCGTCGCGGCGTGCGGCGGATGCGGCGCCTCGATCCGCCGTTGGTTGACCCAGGAGATCGTCGACGGCCGGCCGGCCTGGGACGACAGCTACCAGTGCGGCGCCTGTGGGTTGGTGAGCGACGACTGGGGACGCGAGCCGACGCCGGCGGTGATCCGCGCCGCACTGATCGCCGAGCACGGGCTCGCGCACCTGGTGGTCGACGCCGGCGGCGCGGGGCCGGGCGGCCCTCGGGTCCGGGTGCTCAAGGTGTTCCGGGACGAGTTCCCGGTGGACCTCGCCACCGCCGGCCGGATGGCCGCGGACGCGCTGGACAACGGCTGGGCGGGCACCCGGGTCGAGGTCGAGCACCTCGCGCGGCTGCTGCGCGACGCGGGCGTCGTGGCCCGGGTCCTCCCGGGCGGGTGACGCGCGTTGGGCCGAAGGGGGGAACGGCACGCGCGGCGCCGGCCCCGAGCTGCCCGGGCCGGCTAGCGTGGTCGGGTGAGCAGACACCGAAGGCTCCGCGCGACGTCGCCGGCGGTTGTGCTCGGCGTGGCCGTGCTCACCTCGATCGCCACACCGATCGGTGCCGCCGCGGCGCCGGTCCAGGCCGGTTCGGCGCTCGCGCGCGGGTCGGCCGAGGTACGTCTGCGCCCGATCCCGCCGCCGCTGTCGCCGCTTCCGACCGATCACCCGCTCCGGCCCGGCATCCGACTCCCCAACACCGACACGGTCGGCGCGGCGCGCTGCCCGGACTCGAACCCGGCGACCGCGGCGGACCCGCTCGGCGCGGGCCGGCCGGACACCGCCACGCTGCGCGAACGGGCCCGCGTCCCGGGCGCCGAACCGGCCCGGGACGACTGCCGGGGCCTGCGGGATCCGGGCCGGCGCGCCGATCCGGGCGCCGCGCCGCATGTGTCGTCCGCCGTTTCGACCGGGTCGGGGGCCGATCGAGCCGGTGCCGGGTCGCTTCGTCACCCGGCGGGCGCCCCCCGCCCGGCGGCGGCCGGCAAGCCCCCGCGTCGCGCCAAGCCCCCGGGCAGCCGCGAGGGCGCGGCCAAGGACCGAGGCGCCGCCGCCAAGCGGGCGGTGCACGACGGACCCGCGGTGATCGCTCGCAGAGCGATCACCGACCATGTGGCGAACACCGGCTCGGCGCCGGTGTTGCCGCTGAGCGTGGCGGCCGGCCTTCTGCTTCTCCTCGGCGGCTTCCTGCTCGCCGCCGCTCGCCGCCGCGACTGACCTCTGCGCCGGTCGGGCTCCGGCGCGTGGCTCGATTCCCCGCCGAGCAGCACGCCGCCGGCACCGCATCCGCGCTTTGGGCTCCTCGCCGCGCTCGCCGCGCTCGCCGCCCCGGCGAAACACGCGAATGGAACAATCCTGCGGGCTTCTCCACGGCACGCCGATGCGCCACGGCACCGGGTGCCGCGGTGTTCGGCATCGCGTTCGAAGTCCCGCCTCAGCGCGACGAACAGCCCCGCACCGCCTCGATCAGTCCGAGTGCCCGTACGTCCGTGTGCAGGGGCGACCGGCCGTTGGTCACGTACGCGAAGGCCAGTCCCGCCGCCGGGTCGGCGAACGCCAACGGGCCGCCGCTGCCCGGGTGTCCGAACGCGGCGGGATCGCGGGAGACGCCGAAGAACGCGGTCTCCGGCTTCATGAAACCCAGGCTGAACGCGGTGTGGTCGCCCAGGATGCGGTCCCGGCCCTCGACCACCGTGCGGGTCACCTCGGTGACGGTCGCGGGGGAGAGCAGCCGCACACCGTCCAGCGTGCCGCCTCCGGCGAGCATCGCGTACACCCGGGACAGCGCCCGGGCGTTGGTCACGCCGAGCCCGGAAGGCACCTCCCACCCGAGCACGTCCGGATCGTGATCCGCACCGGGGGCGGCGAGTTCGGGCAGCGCGAGCATCGCCCGGCCGAGATCGGAGCCGAGGTCGAGCAGACCGGGGTCCATGGGGGCGAGGGTGGTCAGGTGCGCGAGCCGGGGCACGACGGTCGCCGGCAGGCCGATGTGCGCGTCGACGCCGAGCGGGCCGGCTACCTCCTCGGCCAGGAACGCGCCCACCGTGCGGCCGTCCACCCGGCGGATCAGCTCGCCCGCGTAGAAGCCCCAGGTCACCGCGTGATAGCCGTGTGCCGTTCCGGGCTCCCACACGGGCCGCTGGGCGGCCAGCGCGTCGGCCAGCGCGTCCGGTACGGCCACCTGGTCGAGCGTGATCGGCTCGTCCAGGAACGGCAACCCGGCCTGATGCGACAGCAGTTGGGCGACCGTCACGGCACGTTTGCCGGCCGCCGCGAACTCGGGCCAGTAGCGGCACACCGGCTGCGCGGGATCGAGGAGGCCGCGATCGATCAGCACCGCCAGGCACGTCGCGACCAGGCCCTTGGTGACCGACCAGACCACCTGCACGGTGTCCGGCTCCCAATCGCGTCCCGTGTCCGGTTCGGCCAGTCCGCCCCACAGGTCCACCACCGGCGCCCCGTCCAGATGGACCGCGAGCGCGGCGCCCACCTCGCCGTTGATCGCGAAGTTCTCCTCGAACGCGGCCTGTACGGGCGCGAATCCGGGCGCGACGAAACCGTCGACGTGCATGGTGTGGTCCTTTCGCGAACGCTCGGGGTCCCCCACCGGCGTCGGCGTGGTCGGCAGCCGTCGCCTCGTCAGTTTCGGGGGGTGACGCCTTCCAGCACGAGCGCCGTGAATTGGGCTTCCAGTTCGGGCAGGGTGCGGTCGATGCCGGACTTCCAACCGGCGGTGAGCCACAGTGGATAGGCCAGGTAGCGGTAGACCAGCTCCGGATCCAGATCGGCGCGGAACTCCCCGGACTCGATGCCCTCCTGAAGGGTGTTCAGCCACAGGTCGCGAACCCGGGCACCGTCCGCCGCCAGATGCGCGAAGCGCGGCAGTGTGGCCAGGTAGGCGTAGTCCCGGACGTACATCGTGGCCGCGTCGGGGTGGTGCTCTATGGTGCGGAACGCGGCGTGCACGAGTCCGCGCAACCGGTCGCTCGAGGTGCGCGCGTCGGCGAACGCCTCGTCGTACCAGGTCGACAGGTCGCGCATCGCGCCGGTGAGGATCTCGTCGATCAGATCCTCTTTCGAGCCGAACCAGTGATAGATGCTGCCCGCGAGAATCCCCGACGCGTCGGCTATCTCGCGCACCGTCGACGCGACGACTCCCTTGCGGGCGAACAGCGTTGCCGCCTCGGACAGGATCACCTCCCGGCGCGGAAGTGCTTCGGGTTCCGTCTTCCTGCGTGACATGAGCGCCCGTTCTCGGTCCGGCGGGTGGATGCGGCTGCGTCGTGCGGTGCGTGCAGCCTAACCGCAGGTGGAGCGGTTGCCGTTGATCGGTGGGGGATTGCCTTCAGGGAGAACCGAACTGCCTATCTAACATTTGTTAGATTGTGCTGAACCTTCTACGCCAGTTCTCGAATCGCTGTCAAGGCCCTTGCGGGCAAAGGGCGTTGCGGTCTAGCTTGTGCCGCATCCGGGACTCCGTGGGGGATGGCCGGGCGGGGAGACGACGCGAGAGGCGTTGGCTCCCATGGCTCGATGGACGGCACGCACGGCGCATGCCGTGCGCACGACACGCACCACCAGAGCGGCACGAGCAGGCCGAGGACCCGCCGGGAATCGATTCCGGACGGGCGGCCCCGTCGTGTCCGCTCGCACCGCGCCGGTCACCGGCGTTCGCGGCGGTGCGTCGACCGAGCTCCCGGCACTCGTGCACGGTGCGGTCTGACCATGGTCACCTTCGTCGCGCCGTTCGCCGCCCCCGCGGTGTCCGGCCGCCTCGGGGCCGATCCGGGCCGACTCCGGCTCGCCGGGCGTAGGTTGCCCGGTCGCTCGGGTGCGCCGTCATCCCTCGTTCCGACTTCGGTGTTCGCGACGCGTCCCGATCGGGTCGTGCTCGGGTGCGTCGACCGGGCCGGGGGCGGCCGGTTGCTCCGAACCAGTACCAACCATGTGTCGTGGCCGGGAGGTGACGCCGGGTCAGGAGGGGAGTCGGCGTCTGTCCGGTTCGCGGAGGTTGTCCCGGATACGTCCGGGTCGGTATCGGACGGGGTGGGGGAGCCCTGTTCGAGCGCCGATCCGGCTTCCGGATCGGCCTCCGATACGGGTGGCGCGCGGGTGGGGGGTGACGCCGTGTCAGGTATGGCGTCCGGTCCCGTGCGCTGCCCGGGGGAAGGGTCCGACGCCGGGGCGTGCCCGCATGCGCGCCTCGGCTCGGGCCCCGGAAAGCCGCGCGGCCGGGGGGCGGCCGTCGCGGCGCGGCAGGTGTTGCTTGGGGAAGCGACACTCGCGGGCCCGCCCGCGCGGGTGCGAACGACCGTTGCACACGCGCGGGATCCGGGCCATGCCAAGGGGGGCGACCATGCCTGACCCGGCGCGCCGGTACGTCCCGGGGCCCGAGCCGGTCCCGGCCGTCGCGTCCGATCAGGCGCGACGACCGGTCCTGCGGGTCCGGGACATCCGGGTGGACTTCGGCGCATTACGCGCCGTGGACGACGTGTCCCTGACGGTGGATCGCGGCGAGGTGCTCGGCGTGATCGGCCCGCGGGGCAGCGGCAAGACCACGCTGCTCAACGCGATCACCGGGGTGGTGCCGGCCGGCGGCAAGTTGTTCGTGGACGGCCGGCCGGTCCGCCTGGGCAGCCCCGAACGCTCGCGCGGGGCCGGCCTGGTCCGGATGTTCCAGACCCCGCAGCCGGTTCGCGCGTTATCCGGCGCGGACAGTGTCGTGCTCGCCGGCTCCGAGACCCGACACCGGCTGCTGCTCGCCTCGTGGTTGTTACGCCCGATGATGGCGCGGGTCGAGCAGGAGCGCAGACCCGGCGGGCCGGCCGCGCCGGGTCGGGCGGGCCCGCGCGGTCGCCCCGAGCGGAACGCGGGCGTGCTCACGTACGGCGAACGACGGCTCCTGGACATCGCGCGCGGCATGGTGGCCGTACCGCGTGTGCTGCTGCTGGACGAGCCGAGCGCCGGATTGACACCGCGCGAGACGGAGGCCCTGCTGCTGCTCCTGCGCGGTGTCGCGGCGGACGGCGTGGGGCTGCTCGTGGTGGATCACGAGAGCGACTTCGTCGACGCGGTGTGCGATCGGGTCACCCTGTTGGAATCCGGCCGCGTGGTTGCGGAGGGCACGCCGGCCGAGGTGCGACGGGACCGTCGCACCATGGACGCCTGTTCGGGAGGGCACGCGTGATGACCGAGACCGAGTCGCCGCACGCCGAGATGAACACCGTCGGCGCGATCGGCGCGATCCACGACATCGACGAGATCGAGGAAAACGGCGGGATCGAGGAAGACGACGGGGTCCGTGGGATCCCGAACGGGGGAACAACAATGACGCACACGCTGCTCGAAGGCGCCCGGTCCGCGGTCGACGGTCTGCCCGGCGACCTCGGGGCCCTGCCCTACGAACCCGACGCCCCGCGCACCCAGACCAGGCTCGTGGCCACGACCGCCGCGAAGCCGGACCCGCGCGGGCCGCGCGTCTCCCGCCGGATCACCCGCGCGCGGCACTGGATCCGGCTGCGCCGGGCGTAGCCCGGACGGCGGTCGTATCCGCCCGGGCCCGGCGTGTCACGCCAGGGCGCGCGGATCGGTCCGCCCGACAACCCCGGCGCGCGGATCGGTCCGGCCTACAACCCCGGCGCGCCCGGCGGGTACTTGATCGCGTTCTTGACCATCTTGTCCCGCAGCGCCTGCGCCGGGTCGATGCCGAGCTGCCCCGCGAGTCCGAGCAGGTAGGCGAGGACGTCCGCGATCTCCTCCCGGACATGCTCGCCGCGCTCCGGATCCGACATCACGTCGGCGGCCTGCTCGGCAGTCAGCCACTGGAAGATCTCCACCAGCTCCGCCGCCTCCACACTCAGCGCCATCACCAGGTTCTTCGGCGTGTGGTACGGCTGCCAGTGCCGCTCGGCGGCGAAGGCGGCGAGCGCGGCGGTCAGTTCGGCGAGTTCGGAATCGGCCGGGGGAGTGGTGTCCATGCCCCATGCCTACCGCATCCGACGCGCCCCGGTCGCACCGGTGGTGTCACCCCGGCGAGGGAGAATGGCCGCGGGGTATGTCCGGCCGGTCCGGCCGCCCCGACCGCCGTCGTCCGCCCTGGAAGGTTCGCATGAGGGTCGCCACCTGGAACATCAACTCGATCGGGGCCCGGCTGCCCAAGCTGCTGGAGTGGCTGGAGCGGGCCGCGCCCGACGTGGTGTGTCTGCAGGAGCTCAAGTCCACACCCGAGGCCTATCCGAGCAAGGAACTGGAGGAGGCCGGCTACACGTCGGCCGTCAACGCCGGTGGGCGCTGGAACGGTGTCGCGGTGTTGTCCAAGGTCGGCCTGGCCGATGTCACCCTCGGGCTGGAGGCCGGTCCGGGCTTCCCCGAGGTCGACGGCCCGCACGAGGCTCGGGCGATCTCCGCGACCTGCGGCGGCGTCCGGGTGTGGTCCGTGTACGTGCCCAACGGCCGCGAGGTGGACAACCCGCACTACGCCTACAAGCTGGAGTGGCTGAGCGCGCTGCGCACCGCGGTCGCCGCCGACGCGGCGGGCTCGCGACCGTTCGCGGTGCTCGGCGACTTCAACGTCGCGCCCACCGACCGCGACGTGTGGGACATCTCGCTGTTCGGCGAGAACTCCACCCACGTGACGCAGGCCGAGCGGGACGCGGTCACCGCGTTGGAGGGCGTGGGACTGCGCGAGGTGATGCCCCGGGCGCTGAAGTACGACGTCCCGTTCACCTACTGGGACTACCGCGAGCTGGGCTTCCCGAAGAACAAGGGCATGCGGATCGACCTGGTTTACGGCAACACGCCGTTCGTCACCGCGACCACCGACGCCTACGTCGACCGCGAGGCCCGCAAGGGCAAGGGCACCAGTGACCACGCGCCGGTCGTGGTGGACCTGGACGTGTAGCCGCCGGCCACCCGGTCCCGGAGCCGGCCGCGCGTCGTCTCCGGGACCGGCCGCCGGTACGGATCCCGCCGGCAGGACCACGGCCGCTACAGATACAACCCCTCGCCATCGTGCCGGGGCCGCTCGACCTCGACCGGCGCCGCGCCGTTGCGCAGCGCGTACAGCTCCGCGAGGGTCGCGTGCGTGCCGATGCCGTCGGCGGTGCCGAGCCACTCGCGCGCCTCGGCGAAGTCCAGCGGGCCGACGTCGATCTGGGCCAGGCAGCGGCCGGGGCGCACCACCGCCGGGTGCAACCGGCCGAGGTTCTCGTTGGTCGTGATCGCCACCATCACGTTGCGGCCCTGACCGAGCAGACCGTCGGTGAGGTTGAGCAGCCGGGACAGCGCCTGACCGGCCGAGCGCTTGGCCTCGCCGCGGATCAGCTCGTCGCAGTCCTCCAGGACCAACAACCGCCACCGCTGCTTCTTGGACTTGTCGTGCGTCTCCTCGTCCTCGTCGCCGCGCCCGATCGCCACGTCCATCAGGTAGCCGGTGTCGCCGAACAGCGCCTCGGGATCGAGTACGCAGTCCATCCGGCACCAGTCCTGCCACGAGCGGGCCAGCGCGCGCAGGGCCGTGGTCTTGCCGGTGCCGGGCGGACCGTGCAGCAGAATCAATCGCCCGGACACGTCGTCGGGCGTCACCTTCATCAGTCGGTCGAACGCGCCGGCGGTCGGCGCGGTGTAGTTGCGCCGGATGTCCTCCCACGGCGCGGCGGTGATCGCCCGGGTGGTGCGGTACGGGCCGCGCCGGGCGGAGAAGTACCAAAAGCCCATCGCGACGGCCTCGTCCTTGGGCGGCGGATCGGCCGCCGCTCCCTTGACCGCCTTCTTCAGCACCGCGCGGCCGACCTTCTCGTCGACGGCGGTCACGGTGACCTCGCCGCCACCGCTGCGCCAGCGCACCGAGCGCAGGGTCCAGCCGTCGCCGACGGCGAGCTGGGAGGAGCGGTCGTCCTCCTCGACGGCGCGGACCACCTTGGCGCCGCGCGGCACGAGTCGGGCGCCGGGCTTGACCCGGTCCAGGCGGGTGGTCCTGGCCCACGGCTGGGCGCCGGTCACGAAGGCGGCGAGGGCGAGCCCGTCCACGGCGTCGTAGGGGGTGTCCGCGTCGTCGAGTCCGAAGACGAAGGGCAGCAGCGTCGAGGGGTCGTCACCGGCTGAGCTCGGCGCCCCATCCGATGGGCGGGACGTCTGGCGAGGCATCGACATGAATTCGATGATCCGGTGCCCCGGGCCGTCCGTACAGAGGTTTTCGCGTAGCGCTTTTTCCCGACCGGGCGGTGCCGGCCGGGGTTCGAGGACCGGGTTCAGGCGTCGTAGACCGCGTCGAACGCGGCCAGCGCGGTGGTGATCGCCTCGTCGCGGGTCAGGCCGAGCCGGTGTGCCCGGTGGGCGTACTCCAACGCGGCCTCGCTCGCGGCCCGGTGTGCGGTGTCGCCGACGGCGGCGACGAAGCTCCCGGAACGACCCCGGGTCTCGATCACGCCGTCGGCCTCCAGTTCGCGGTAGGCGCGGGCGACGGTGTTGGGCGCGAGGCCGAGGTCGCCGGCCAGGCCGCGTACGGTCGGCAGCCGGGTGCCGGCGGGCAGCGTGCCGGCCCGGGCCTGCTCGGCGAGCTGGGCCCGAATCTGCTCGAACGGCGCGACGGGCGAGGCCGGATCGACGGTGATCACCATGGCCGCGAGCCTAGGGCCTGGCGGTGCGGCCCGGCGGCAGCACGGCCGCGCGCCCGGAGCCTGGCTGTGCGGCCCGGCGGCGGCATGGCCGAGAGTCAGGCCGCCTGCGCCGGGCACCACAGCCAGGATCCGGGCGCGGCACCGGTGTCGGAGCCGGGCACGTCGCCCGATCGTGGGGCCGGGTCAGGACGCGTCGACCGTGGTGACCGGATCGCTCACCCGCTGCCCGGTCGGTGCTCGGGACAACGTCCTGACCTCGGGGATCACGAACACCGCGAGCACCAGCACGACACACGCGCCCGCGCAGGCCCACAACATGTTCGGGTAACCGAAGGCGTTGCCCGCCGGGCCCGCCAGTGCGGTGCACGCGGGGGCCAGGGCCATCGAGCCGAGCCAGTCGTAGGCCGAGACGCGGGCCACGTACTCGGGCGGGATCTCCTGGTGCAGGGCCGACATCCAGCACACGCCGAACACCTCCATGCCCACCCCGCAGACGAACATCGACAACGCGAGCAGCGGCCACGGCGCGGGGATCGCGAGCGCGACGAAGGTCGGCGCGACCGGCAGGAGGCCCCAGTTGCCCACCCGAAGCAGTCGGCGCGGCCGATACCGCACCTGGATCAGACCGCCGACCAGGGCGCCCAGGCCCAGCGCGCTCAGCGCCACCCCCCACGGCCAGGCCGCGCCCCAGTGCTCCTCGGCCACCAACGGCCCGTACACCGTCTCGCCGGCGGTCATCACCCCGTTCAGCAACGCGAACTGCAGCACGATCCCCCACAACCAGCGCCGCGCCACGAACGCCCGCCAACCGTCCACGAGTTGCCGCAAGACCGAGTCGTCCTCGACCGGCCCGGACGCGGGCAACCGCATGAATAGCCGCAGCATTGCGGCCGACACGAAGCAGGCGGCGTCCAGCACGAGCACCACCCCGGGCCCGATCGTGGTGGTCAGCGCCCCGCCGAGCGCCGCCCCGCCGATCTGCGAGCCGGTCGCCGCGACCCGGTACGCGGCCAGTGCCGGCCCGGCGTGCTCGGCCTCCATCGAGGCGAACAACAAGCCCTGTGCGGCGGGCAGATACAGCGCCTGCGCCGAACCGCCGATGCCGGAGAGCAGCATCATCACCCACAGGCGGGTGCCTCCGGTGAGCACGTAGACCCCGAACACACCCTGGGACAGCGCGTTCGCGATGTTGGCGAGCACCATCACGTGATGCCTCGGGAAACGATCCGCGATCACACCGCCCAGCAGCAGGAAGCCGACCAGCGGCAGGGTCCGCGCGGCGGCCACGAACCCGACACCGGTCCCGCCGCCACCGGCCTCCAGCACCGCGAAGGCCGCAGCGATCAGCGCCCCGGAATTACCCAGCCCGGTGACGAAGGTGGCCCCGGTCTGCAACACATAGTTGCGGCTCGCCCACGTGGGCAGCGCAAGTCGGCTCGACATTCGTGACTATCGGCACAAACACCGGGCCGCTGTCGAATGATTTCCGGGACACCCGTCGGCGACCGGGCCGGTTGCCGCGCCACGACCCCGGCACGGGAAGGCGGAAGTGCGCGGCGCCGCGGGCGCGGCTGCGGCACGGTGGACCCGTCGAACCCAGCGTGGTCACACGCTCGCCGAAGGGGGAATCCGTGTCCGACATACCGTCGATCCGGGCGTTGTTCGCCGTGGATACCGAGAGGTTCACGCATCACCGCCGGGACCCGGACGACGAGCCGCACGTCGGCGGCTCGGCCCGGGGCGTGTGAGATGAGCCTTCCCGACGAGCGGCCGCTCGACCCGGCCGCCTCGGCTCGCGCCGTCCCGCCGCGCGAGGGCGCCGCCGGACCCCTGCGGTCCGAGCGGCGGATCGACCCGGCACAGGTCGACCGGGACCGAGCGGATGGTGAGGGGCGATATGAGGACCGGCTGGACACGGACCGGCCGGACGAGGACCTCGTGCGTCCGGACGCGGCCGGCACGGTGATCGTCAACCTGGACGGCACGACCGGGACGCACGTCTTCGGCGCACGGATGTTCGCGGACCTGACCTCCGGGGCCGGCCCCGGCAGCGCGGGCCGGTTGCGGCAGGCGCGCGAGGGTCCGATCTGGCCGGAGGAGAGCGAGTTCGTCCGGCGCACGTTCGTGCCGCCGAAGGGCTACCTGCGCGCCCGCAGCATGATGGCCCGCCACCTGATCCTGCTCACCGGCGAGGCGGAGTCGGGCAAGCGCACACTGGCCCTGCACCTGATGCAGGACCAGTACGCCGGGAAGGTGATCGCGCTCGACCCGGACGAGGACCTGACCACCCACCGGATCCAGCGCGGCCGGGGTTATGTGGTCGACTCCGCCGCCGCGGACCCGCTTGCCGGCTACGCCCGCCACGACCTCGAACTGCTGCGCGGTCGCCTGGTCGAACGCGACAGCGTGCTCGTCGTGACCGCGGTCGCCACCGCCCCGGTGCTCGCCCTGTGGGCACCCTGGCACGTGCCGTGTGAACGTCCCGACCCGCTCCAGGTGCTGCACAGCCACCTCGCCCACCACCTGGGTCGGGACTGGGAGCGCCGCCACCTGGACCTGGTGGACGAGGACATCGCCGAACTGGTGCGTGCCGACGGGGGCCGTCCGGACCGGGCCTCGGCCGTCGCCGGCGACCTGGCCGATCTGGCCGACGGCAGGTTCACCAGGACCGAGGTGCTGAACGTGCTGCGCGATCGCGACCACGCGGCCGTGGCCGGCTGGCTGCGGGCGCATCCCGGGCGCGCCGACTGGGCGCTGATGATCGCGGCGGCGGTCTTCGAGGGGCACGACTACGGCATCGTCACCGAGCGCGCGGGGGCGCTGCGCGAGACGCTGACCGAGCGGCTGCCGACCGGGGCCGAGGAACCGGCCGAGGACTGGCCGCCACGGGCCCGGGCGGCCCGGTTGGACCTGATCGACGCGACCACGATCGCCGCCGACGCGACGCGTGACGGTGCCCGCTACCGGCTCGACGTGGTCGCCTTCGACCGACCGCACTGGGCGGCGTCGGTTCGGGCGCACGTGTGGGACGCCTACCCGGACCTGCGCGACCCGCTGCTGGACTGGTTGGCCGCGACCCCGCGGCATCCGCCGGACGTCCACCGGGTCGCGGCGCGCGCCGTGGGCGACCTGATCGCGACCGGCCGCGGGCACCGGCCGTTGGCGCCGGTGCTGCGCTGGGTCCGGGACGACGCCAGGCGCGCGATGGCGGTGCCGGCGTTGCGGGCGGCGGCCCAGGACGCGGTGGTGGCCACCCAGGTGCGGCGCCTGTTGGCGGACTGGAGTCGGGACACCACCCGCTCGGGGCTGCGACTGATGGCGGCCCGGGCGTACCCGGGGCTGGCGTCGGTCTATCCCGGCCGGACGTTGACGGATCTGCTCCGGCTCGCCCGGACGGGGGATCGCGCGGTGGCGGCGGCGGCCCGGGAGGGTCTCGCGGCGCTGTGCCGGGACGGCATGCGCGCCGAGTCGGTGCTGGAACGGGTGGAGGACTGGGAGGAGGCGCGGGCCGCCGCCGAGGTGGCGGCCGTCCTGGTCGGCGAGGACGCCGACGGCGAACTGTTGACCGGCGAGCGATTCCTGGCCGTGGTCCGGCACGCGGTGTGCGATCGGGACGCATACCCGGTGGTGGCCCGGCTGTTCACCGAACTGCTCGGCACCACGCGGGGCGCCTCGACCCGCGCCGCGGCGCTGCGCGCGTCCTTCGTGCTGCTGTTTCGCACCGGCCGTGGCCGCGGCCACGGACTGGAACGCCTCGCGTACGACCTGACCCGGCTGGCCCACCGGGGGCTGCCCGACGGCGGCGTGATCGACATCAAGGTGCTCGAACCCGCCATCACCGCGTTCGAGGAGCCGCCGACCCGAGCGAACGGGGGAGCAAGCGCATGACCGACGACCGGATTGCCCTGGTCCGGCCCGCCACCGGCTCGCGCATCCTGACCTACCTTCGCCATCGGTTCGGGTCGCGCGCCGATCATGTGCTCGTGGTCCCGTCGAGCGCGAAGCCGGGACCGACCCTCGCGGAGGTGCGCAAGGCGCGCGAGCTGTGGTGGGTGGCGGTACGCGAGTTCGCCGACATCCGCGAGTTCGAGCTGCGGGCCGGACCGGACGGCGAGCGTGCCTGTCGGGTGCAGGTACAGCTGCACTGGTGGGTGCACGACCCCGCAACGGTCGCGCGTCTTCGCCCCGTGGACGCGGTCGCCTTCATTCGCCGTGACGTGGAGAACCGGATCCGCAAGGCGATGGCCGTGTCGCATGACGCCGACGAGGGCCGGGTCCAGGACGAACTCGATCTTGTGGCGGCTCAGCCGACGGTGCTGGCGGAATACGGACTCGGCTATCGCCCGGCGGGCGCGATCCTGCTTGCCGAGCCGATTCCGGACAATATCCGGGACGCGCTCGACCAGGCGCGCTGGGCGGTGCCTCTGGAAAAGGAGCGACAGCGGCTCACCCGAATGCGGCTGGATTTTCACCAGGCGCTGATTCGAGAGGGGCCGAAGGCGCTGATCGCGTACTGGCTGACCCGGTTTCCCGATCGAATCGAGGCGGTGGTGGAGCACCTGGATCGCCGTGATTCGGCCGCGGCCGCGGATTCCACCCTGAGTACCGAACTGCTCGCGTTGCTCGGCGACGCCGACGACTTCGAGCGCAATCAACTACGGAAGGCGATCGTGGCCGGCCTTGCCGCGTCCGGGCCGCGTGGCGTGGAGGTGCTGCGCGGCCTGGGCCTGTGGGACGACCTGGTCGAACGCGGTTCGGACGCGAGAGACGAACCGGAATCGGGCGGATAGCGAAATCGAGCACGACCAGGGGCCGCACACCCATGGTAATGTGCGGCCCCTGCGGTCCGGCTGTTTCGCGTCGACATTCCGCCGGCTGTTATTCCCTCCGGCCTGTCGCTCCGCTCGAAGCCTTGCCTAACGCTCTTCGCGGAACAGTACGTGCTTTCCGGCGGCCGGGTCGTACTTGCGCAGGCTCATCCGGTCGGGGTCGTTGCGCCGGTTCTTTCTGGTCACGTAGGTGAAACCGGTCCCGGCGGTGGACCGAAGTTTCACGATCGGACGAAGCTCACTGCGAGCCATGGACGCCTCCCGGAGTTTCGAAGTGTGTCCCGATGGCTGCTTCAAGGCATTGGGACGACCGGTTATTCCACGGCTTCCACGCGGGGGAGGGTCACCCCGTCGGCGCGCGTCGGGTAGGCGCGCGGCATCGGCCGGCGGGGCGGTGGCGGGGGATCGAGGACACGCTCCGGCGACCGCGAGATCGCCCCGGAAACCCCGGGCGCGGTGGGGGTGCGCGATGCGATGCTGGCCCGGTGAATCGATCGGACGTGCTGCTTCAGATCCCCGCCGAGTTGCAACAGTTCCTGCCGCCGAGGCTGCGTGGACTGCCGGTGACCATCCCCGCCGACGGGGATTCGACCCTCGGGCACCTGGTGGAATCCGCCGGACCGCCGCTGCCCGAGGTCGGCGCGCTGCTGGTGGACGGTCGCGAGGTCGGGCCGGGGCATCGACCGGCCGGCGGCGAGGTCGTGGACGTGCTGCCGATCCGGCGCCCGCAGGCCATCCCGGAATTCGCCGACGCGCCGCCGCGCTTCCTGCTCGACGTGCACCTCGGCGCGCTGGCCCGTCGGATGCGTCTGATCGGGATCGACACGGCCTATCACAACGACTGCGACGACCCGACCCTGGTGATCCAGGCCAACGCCGAGCGGCGGGTGCTGCTCACCCAGGACCGCGGTCTGCTCCGGCGCAAGAACCTGTGGTTCGGCGCGTACGTGTACGGGATCCGCGCGGACGGCCAACTCGACGACCTGCTCCGCCGGTTCGCGCTGCCGCTCGCACCCTGGACGCGCTGTACGGCGTGCAACGGCGAGTTGCGGGCGGCGACGCGCGAGGAGGTCGAGTCCGAGGTCGAGGCGGGCACGCTGGACCGGGTGGACGCGTTCGCCCGATGCCGCGCGTGCGACCGGGTGTACTGGCACGGTGCGCACGGCGGTCACCTGGACGAGATCGTCGAGGCCGCACGGCGCACCGTCGCGGGCATCCGCTGACGGTCGCCGCGCACGGCTGCGACCGGTCGCGGACAGCAACCGTGCCCTGTCGCGGCCCCGCGCCGATGGTTACGGTCGGGGCATGGATGCTCGCACCGGCAGGCGCTGCCACACCGTACTGAATCCGCTGCATTCGCTGGTCTACTTCGCGCCCGAGGCCGACTCCGAGTTCGTCGCGGTCGGGTTGCGGAAGGGACGGATGGGCTACTTCGCGTCCCGGGCCGCGCCGATGGGGGCGGTCGGTGCGGCCACCGTCCGGGCGACCTTCTACAACTTCAGCCCGGTGCTGATCGGCCGGCACATCCCGGCGGCATGGGCGCTGGCCACGCCGGAGGCGGTATACGCGGCGCGACTGCGGGTGGTCGACCAGGCGCTGCGCCGGGTCCTCGGCGAGGACCTGGTGCGCTCGGCGGAACTGCGCGAGGCGGCCGAACTGGCGCTGTCCTGCGCGTGGGCGGGCGGTCCGGAGGCCCGGCCGCTGTACGCGGCGCACGCCGAACTCGACCCGCCCGACCCGGCGGTGCAGCCGCACGTCGCGCTGTGGCACGCCGCCACGCTGATCCGCGAGTATCGCGGCGACGGGCACCTGGTGGCCCTGGTCGAGGCCGAACTGGACGGCATCGAGGCGCTGTTCACGCACACCGCGACCGGGCGCGGGTTCGTCCCGGAGTTCGCGATCGGCAATCGCGGTTGGACCGTCGAGCAGTGGGAGGCGGCCCGCGACCGGCTGGCCACGCGCGGCCTGGTCGACGCGGCCGGCGCGCTCACCGACGCGGGGCGCGAGTTGCGTCGTTCCGTCGAGGAACGCACCGATCGCCTCGGCCTGGCCCCGTTCCACCACCTCGGCGACACCGACACCGCCCGCCTCACCGACCTGGCCGCGATGCTCACCGGCACTGCCCTGGCCAACGGCGCGTTCCCGCCGGGCGTCTTCGCGACGCCGAAGGGCTGACCCGGGCGGCAACGCCGACCCGAGGCCGGGCCGGACCCGACGCGGGGTCCGGCCCGGCCCATCCGGTGCCCGATCGAGGACGAGGCCGGATCGGGCACCGACACCCCGCGTCGGCACCTCGCCTCGGCACCCGCCTCGACACCCCGCCTCGACGTCAGCGAACCCGACCCCGGGCCCGCAGCGGTACGGACGGCAATGCGGGCGCGTCCATCCGCGGCCCGTCGTAGCCGTTCACCGTGCCGAAGTCGGACCCGTTCGCCCACGCCGTGCGCGCGGCGGTGACCTCCTCGCCCGTGCGCGCCACGAAGTTCCACCACATCACGATCTCCTCGGCGAAGGGCTCGCCGCCGAGCAGCATCAGGTCGGCTCCGTTCGTCGACCGGATCGAGAGCGAGGTCCGCCCGCAGCCCAGATACAGCAGCCCGCCGGGAGCGAGCGGCACGCCGTCCACCTCGGCCTCGCCGGACATCGACATCACCGCGTACTCGAAGTCCGGCTCCAGCGGCGGCCGTACGTCCGTGTCCGGCGCCAGGGTCAGGTCCGCGCCGACCAGCGGGCTGTAGGTGGTGCCCGGCGAGGTGGACCCGTCCAGCGTGCCCATGATCACGGTGGCGGTCAGTCCGCCGCCGGCGACCACCGGGAGCTCGGTGTGGTGCTCGAAGTGCGGGTCCACGCCCCGATGCGCGTCCGGCAGCGCGACCCACAGTTGCGCGCCGTGCAGCAGTCGGGCGTGTTCGCGCGGGGACTCCTCGGAGTGCGAGATGGCCCGGCCCGAGGTCATCAGGCCCAGCTCGCCGGGTCGCACGGTGGCCAGGCTGCCCAGGCTGTCCCGGTGCAGCACGCTGCCCTCGCGCAACCAGCTCACCGTCTGGAGCCCCAGGTGTGGGTGCGGCGGGACCTGCATGCCGGGCGCGTCCGCGATGTCGTCCGGGCCGTAGTGGTCCACGAAGCACCACGCGCCGATCATCCGCCGGCCCAGGCTCGGCAGCAGCCGGCGGACCATGTGGCTCTCGCCCAGCGGCACCTCGCGGGACTTCAGCAACTCGTGGACGGGTGCGCCGGGGACGTCGGCCCGGCCACCGCACGTGGTCAGGGTCGGTTGGGTATCGAGGTTGCTCATGGCGCCAACGCTACGCGGACCGGGACGTCGGCCCACGGACCCGGCGGGTGGGGAGCACGAACCCGGCGGGGCCGGCGGCGAGGACGGCGAAGTCACGTCCTAGGATCGGTATCGCCCTGGGATGGGTGGAAAACGGACGATCCCGCGAATGCCACCGGGGCGTTTCGCGGCTCGGAAGGATGACACGCGTGCGGCTCGGCTTCCTCACCCACGTGGCCGGAGCCGGCGACGACGCCCGCGCGGTCTATCGCGAGACCATCGAACTGGCGGTCGCCGCAGAGGAGTTCGGCTACGACTCGTTCTGGGTCGCGCAACACCACCTGGGCGCGCAGGGCGCGTCGGCGCCCTCCCCGTTCGTGCTGCTCGCCGCGATCGCCGAACGCACCACCCGGATCCGTCTCGGTACGGCCGTCGTGGTGGCCCCGACCGAGCACCCGATCCGGCTCGCCGAGGACGCCGCCGCGCTCGACACACTCAGCGCCGGCCGGCTGGAACTGGGCCTCGGGGCGGGCTCCGACCCCGCGACGTTCGAAGCGTTCGGCGTCCCGTACCAGGTTCGGCACGCCCGGCTCCGGGAGACCGTGGACACCGTGCTCGACCTGTTGACCGGCGCCGACCTGGTCCCGTCCGCACCCACCCTGCGCGACCGGATATGGCTCGGCACGGGCAGTCCCGAAGGCATCGCGTGGGCGGTCGAACGCGGCCTCGGCATCCTCTCCGGCCGCCGCTCGAGCGGCCCCGCCGGCCCGCTCCCGGGCGACCGCGAGGCGGCGGAACACCTGGCCCGGTACACCCCGACCCGCGTCGCCCTCTCCCGTCCGGTGCACCCCGGCGCCTCGACCGTCCTGACCGAGCGGCTGATCCCGTGGATCACCCGGGGCCGAGCCGCCGGCCGCTTCCCGGTCGATTTCACGCCGACCGACTACCTGGCAATCGGCAACATGTACACGGGTACCCCGCAAACCGTGGCCCGGTCCCTGCGGGCGGACCCCGGCTATCCGCACGCCACCGAGCTCCTGTGCCACACCCAGCCCGCCCGGCTGCCCCCGGCCGCGCTCCTGCCCGTCATGCGCCGCACCGCGCACGAAGTCCGGCCTCTGCTCCGCGCGGCCGCGGCCGAGGTGACGTGAGCCCGGCCGACACGACGGGAGCGGCAGCCGGGTCGACGCCCTCGTGCTCCCGGGCGGGCCCGGGAGCGGTCAGGATTCCCGGTGCGCACCCGCCGACGGCACCGCCTGGAAGAAGCGCGGAGCGGTGAATCCCCGGGTCGCGAAGGACTTTTCCACCGCGTCCGCGACCGCCGCGCACCGATCCGCGTCGACCAGTGCGATCGCCGAGCCGCCGAAGCCCCCGCCCACCAACCGCGCCCCGAGCGCGCCCGCGGCCAGCGCCGTGTCCACGGCGGTGTCGAGTTCGGGGCAGGAGATCGTGTAGTCGTCCCGCATCGACACGTGCGACGCGGTCAACTCGGGCCCGATCGCCCGCACGTCGCCGGCCCGCAGTGCCTCGACCACCCGCAGCACCCGCGCGTTCTCGGTGAGGATATGCCGCACCCGACGGCGCAGCGGCCCGTCCGGCAGCGCCGCCAGGGCCGCGTCCGGGTCGGCCACCTCGCGCAGCGACGGCACCCCGAGCAGTCCTGCCGCCTCCTCGCAGGAGGCCCGCCGTTCCGCGTACCCGCCGTCCACGAGCGCGTGTCGGGCCCGGGTGTCGATCACCAGCAGACGCAGCCCCACCCCCTCGCAGTCGAACGGGACATGAGTGCCCGTCAGATCGCGGCAGTCGAGGAAGAACGCGTGGCCCGCGACGCAGCCGAGCGAGGCCATCTGGTCCAGCATCCCGACCGGGACGCCCACGAAGTCGGTCTCCACGCGTTGCGCGATGCGGGCCAGCCCGACGCGATCCAGGCCCAGTTCGTACAGGTCGTCGAGCGCCAGCACGACCGCGCAGGACAGCGCCGCCGACGAGGACAGCCCCGCGCCCACCGGCACGTCGCTGTCGATCCGGATGTCGGCGCCGCCGACCTCGTGTCCCGCCTCGCGCAGTGCCCACAACACGCCCGCCGGGTACGCGGCCCAGCCGGCCGGTGCGCCGGGCGCCAGGTCCTCGATCGCGATGTCGAGCGATTCGCTGCCCGCATGGCCGGACGCGAGCCGCAGTCGGCCGTCCGTACGTCGCCCGACCGCCGCGCGCGCGGTGTGCGGGATCGCGATCGGAAGCACGAACCCGTTGTTGTAGTCGGTGTGTTCGCCGATCACGTTGACCCGGCCCGGCGCCGCCCAGACGCCCTCGACACGGAACTCGCTCATCGCACGGCCTCGCCGTCCCGCAGGAACGACCACGCGTCCGCGACGATGTCCTCGAGCGAGGTCCGGGTGGGACGCCAGCCGAGCACGTCGCGCGCCCGGTCGGCGGCGGCGACCAGGACCGGCGGATCACCCGCCCGGCGCGGCGCCTCGTGCGCGGGCACCGCGCATCCGGTCACGGTGCGGACCGCGTCCACCACGTCGCGGACCGAGAAGCCGGTGCCGGTGCCGAGGTTGCAGATCAGGTGCCCGGTCGCGGCGCCACCCGCCTCGGTGGCGTCCAGCGCGAGCAGGTGCGCGTCGGCCAGATCGGCGACGTGGATGTAGTCGCGTACGCACGTGCCGTCGGGCGTCGGGTAGTCGGTGCCGTACAGCGCGACCGAGCCGCGCGTGCCGTTGGGCACCTGGAGCGCGAGCGGGATCAGGTGGGTCTCGGTCGCGTGCCGCTCGCCGTACCGGCCGTGGGCGCCCGCGACGTTGAAGTAGCGCAGGCTCACCGCGCGCAGGCCGTACGCGGCGCAGTACGAGGTGATCAGGCGATCGACCGTCAGTTTCGAGGCGCCGTACGGGTTCGTCGGCGCGCACGGCGCGTCCTCGGTGATCGGCGAGACCTCGGGGGCGCCGTACACGGCCGCGGTGGAGGAGAACACGAAGCGGGTGACGCCGTGCGTGCGCAGCGCGTCCAGCAGCGCGAGCGAGCCGCCGACGTTGTTGTGCCAGTACTCGGCCGGGTCGGTGACCGACTCGCCCACCAGGGAGGACGCGGCGAAGTGCAGCACGGCGTCGAACGAGGCGTCCAGATGTTCGGCGGCGTCCTGGACCCGGCCCTCGACGAGTCGCGCCTTGTCCGGGACCGCGTCCCGATGCCCCGTGGACAGGTCGTCGAGCACCACCACCTCGTGGCCGGCCGCGACCAGGTGGGCGGCGACGACGCTGCCCACGTAGCCCGCGCCGCCGGTGACCATGAGCTTCATTCGCCGACCTCCCGCAGTCGTGCCGCCGCGGTCTCCGGCGGCACGTCGCTGATGAACACACCCATCCCCGATTCGCTCCCGGCAAGGTACTTCAACTTGCCCGGTGCCCGGCGAATCGAGAAAAGCTCCAGGTGGAGCGCGAAGTCCTGGCGCCCCGAGCGGACCGGCGCCTGCTGCCACGCGGAGATGTACGGCGCGGGCTCGCCGTCGAACAGCCGGTCGAAGCGGCCCAGCAGGTCCAGGTACATCGCGCCGAACTCGGCGCGCGCGGCCTCCTCCAGCGCGAGCAGGTCCGGCACCCGGCGGTTCGGGTACAGGTGCACCTCGTACGGCCAGCGCGCGGCGGCGGGCACGAACGCCGTCCAGTGCCCGCCCTCGGCCACGATCCGCGACCCGTCCGCGCGCTCGTCGGCCAGCACGTCGTCGAACAGGTTGCGGCCGGTGCGGTGCCGGTGCGCGGTCGTGGTGGCGATCATCGCGGCCGTGCGCGGGGTGACGAACGGGTAGGCGTAGATCTGCCCGTGCGAGTGCGGCAGCGTCACGCCGATCTCCCGGCCGCGGTTCTCGAAGCAGTACACCTGCTCGACGCCGGGCAGCGCGGACAACTCGGCGGTGCGGTCGGTCCACGCGTCCAGGACCAGGCGCGCGCGCTCGGGGGTGAGGTCCTTGAAGGACGCGTCGTGCTCGGGGGTGAAGCACACCACCTCGCACCGTCCGCCGGACGGTCGGCGCGGGAACGGGGCGTGGTCCCAGCCGGGTTCCGGGCCCGCCGGCGGACCGCCGTCGGCCGCGGAGGAGCCGGACATGGACGGGAAGCGGTTCTCGAAGACGACGACCTCGTAGTCGGACTCGGCGACCTCGGTGGCCCGCTCGGGCGTGGACGGGCACAGCGGGCACGCGTCGGCGGCGGGCAGGTGGGTCCGGGTCTGCCGGTGCGAGGCGACCATGACCCATTCGTCGAGCAGTCGGTCGTAGCGCATCTCCGAGCCACTGACCACGGGCGCGAGATCGCGGTGGTCGACGGCGGTGCGCACCGCGTCGTCCCGGGTGTCGTAGTAGACGATCTCGCGACCGTCGGCCATGACGGCCTGCGTCTTCTTCATGCGCTCATTTTGCGAAGCTTTCCAAAACTTGTCAATGAGAAAGGAAAGATGCCGGCAGGCTTGCCATTTGGCGGGATCGACCGGGGGTCACCTGCGGTTTGACAAGTTTCGAAAGGTGTCCGCAAGATGCTGCCCATGCCTGACGACGACACCGACGGACTGCCCGCCGAGGGCCGCCGCGCCCGGATGGCAGCGACGATCGCGGACCGGGGTTTCGCCAAGGTCACCGACCTGGCCGAGGCGTTCGGCATCTCGCGGGTGACGGTCCGGGCCGACCTGGAGGTGTTGGAGCGGCAGGGCCGGCTGCGCCGGGTCCGCGGCGGCGCGATGTTCACCGGCCGCGACCCCCGGGTGGAGCCGTCCTTCGAGGAGGCGTTGACCTCGGCGTCGCCGGCGAAGACGCTGATCGGGCGGGCGGCCGCGGCACTGGTGTCGCCGTCCGAGAGCGTGGTGCTGGACGTGGGCACGACCACCACGTTCGTGGCCCGCGCGCTGGTGGACCGCGAGGAACTGCGCGACCTCGTGGTGTTCACCAACGGGCTGACCATCGCCCTGGAGCTGGAACGGGCGATCCCGCGGTTCTCGGTCGTGGTCACCGGCGGCACGCTGCGGCCGTTGCAGCACTCGCTGATCAATCCGCTCGGCGACCACATTCTGGAGCGGATCCACGCCGACACGGTCTTCATCGGTTGCAACGGCGTGCATCCCACCGGGGGCATCACCAATGTGAACCTGCCCGAGGCCGAGGCCAAACGCGCGATGTTGCGAGCCGCGGGTCGCCGGGTCGTGGTCGCGGACGGCTCGAAGCTGGGCCGGGTCGAACTCGCCGAGGTGTGCCCGCTGGCGGACATCGACCTGCTGATCACGAGCGGCGCGGCCGATGCGGAGGCGCTCGACGCGCTGCGCGACGTGGGGCTGGAGATCCTGGTCGCGGAGTAGGCGGCCGCTGCGCGCAGCGGGTGCGGGGTGGGCATGTACCGGAGCGCGCGGAGTAGGCGGGCACGGCGCGAAGCGGGTAAGGGTGGGCACGTACCCGAGCGCGGGACCCTGCCCGGACCCGAGCCGGTCCTCCCGCCGTGGCCCCTCACTCGGCCGCCGCGACCCTCGGCGCGCCCGTCCCGGCCCCCTCGCTCGACGGTCGAGGCGCCCTGGTTAGGCTGCCCTTGCGAACGGTTCACCCGGCTTCGACCGATTCCGGGTGTCGCAAGAGGGAATCCGGTGCGAATCCGGAACTGCCCCGCAGCGGTAAGTGGGAACGAAAGTCGTCATCACGCACTGGGCCCCGGTCGAACGGGTCCCGGGAAGCGACGACCGGTAGGCATCCCGGCCACACCCGTGGCTCCCGGGACCCGCCCACGAGTCCGAAGACCTGCCGTCGCCCGCGTACGCCTCACGCACGCGGACTTCCGGGACCTCGCGGGCGGGTCCGTCGGACGACGGCGCCGTGCGGTGTCCGCCGCCGTACTCCCTCCCGAGTTCCCCCGACGAGGACTCGCAAGGGAGAGCTTCGACGATGCGTACGCAGATACCCGGGCGGATGCCGGCGGCACACCGATATTCGTGGGCCGCGGCGGTGGCCGCCCTCGCGCTGTTCGCGACCGCGTGCGGCGGCGCCGTGCGGGACGACAAGGCCGCCGCTCCCGCACCCGCCGCCTACAAGCCGTACGCGGACACCGACAACTGCGGTGTGACCACGAGCTACGACCGGCCGCCGCAGCGCGCCGCGACGCTGACCTCCAACGCGACCGAGCTGATGCTCGAACTGGGCCTGGCCGACCGGATGGTGGGCACCGCCTACCTCAAGGGCCGGACCATCGGCGACAAGTACAAGGAGCCGTACGCGCGGATCCCGGTGCTCGCCGACGCGCAACCCTCGCTGGAGAAACTCCTCGAAGCCACCCCCGACTTCGTCTACTCGGGCTACCCGGACGGCTTCTCCGAGTCGTCCGGCCACACCCGGGCGCGGCTCGGCGAGTTGAACATCAAGACCCACCTCAACCCCGAGGGCTGCGCCAAGGCGCCGGTCACCTTCGATCAGCTCTACGGCGAACTCCGCTCCATCGGCGGCATCTTCGGCGTGCCCGAGCGCGCCGAGCGCTCCGCCGCCGCGTTCCGGCAGCGGCTCGACGCGGTCACCGCGCGGCTCGCCGGCGCCGCGCCGGTCAAGGTGTTCGTGTACAACTCGGGCGCCGACGCCGCGCAGACCACCGGCGGCAACTCGATGCTCAACGAGATCATCACCCGTGCCGGTGGCACCAACGTGTTCGCCGACCTGAACGAGCGCTGGACCAAGGTCTCCTGGGAGCAGGTGGCCGAACGCAAGCCGGACGTGGTGCTGATCTACGACTACGTGACGCCGCCGGTCGACGCCAAGATCGCCACCCTCAAGGCCACTCCGGTACTCGCCGACGTACCGGCGCTGCGCGCGAACGCCTTCCCGGTGATCTCGCTGTCCGTAGCGCAGCCCGGGCCGCGCTCGGTGGACGCGGTCGAGGAACTCGCCAGGCAACTGCACCCCGACCGGCCGTGACGGTCGATCGGGACCCGGTGGCGGTACGGGTCGCGGTCCTGCGCGGCGAGGGCCCGCCGACACCACCGGTCGGCCGTGCGGCGGTCGTCCCGGGCGGCCGGGTCCGCCTTCCGCTGGTGGTCGGCGGCCTCCTCGTCGCGCTGTTCGCGGCGGCCGCGGCGGGGCTGCTGGTGGGGTCGGTGTCGGTGCCCTGGTCGGAGACGTGGCGCATCCTCGCGCATCGCGTCGGCGGAGACGCGTGGGTGCGGCCGTCGTGGAGCCGCGCACACGACCTGATCATCGCCGACACCCGGTTGCCCAGGGTGCTGCTCGCCGCCGTCGTCGGCGCGACGCTGGCCGTGGTGGGCATGGTGATCCAGGCGATCGTGCGCAACCCGCTGGCCGGTCCGGACGTGCTCGGCGTCTCCTCCGGCGCGGCCACCGGAGCGGTCCTGGTGATGCGCTGGGGCGTCGCGTCGATCGGCGGCCTTTCGCTGGGCGCGCTCACCCTGAACGCGGCCGCGTTCACCGGCGGACTGATCACCCTGCTCGTGGTCTTCTCGGTGGCCCGCTCCGGCGGCCGGGTCACCGCCGTGCGACTGGTCCTGGCCGGCGTCGCGGTCAGCGCCGTGTTGTCCTCGCTGACCAGCCTGCTCGTGCTGACCTCACCGGATCCGCAACTCGCCGCCCAGGTGCTGTTCTGGACGCTGGGCGGCTTCGGCTCGGCCCGCTGGACCCTGCTGCTCGTCCCCGCCCTCGCGCTCGCGATCGGCCTGGTGGTGCTGCTGCTCCAGGCGCGCAACCTCAACCTGCTCCTGGCCGGCGAGGAGAGCGCGGCCGCGCTCGGCCTGGACGTCCAGCGCTTTCGGCAGGGCATGTTCCTGCTCGCGGCGGTGCTCACCGGGGTCGTCGTCGCGGTCAGCGGCGTGATCGGCTTCGTCGGCCTGATGTTGCCGCACGTGGTGCGATTGCTGGTCGGCGCGGATCATCGGCGCGCGCTGCCGGTGGCCGCGCTGCTCGGCGCGGTGTTCGCGATCTGCGCCGACCTGGTGGCGCGTACGGTGCTCGCGCCGCAGGAGTTGCCGGTGGGCATCGTGACCTCGCTGGTCGGCGGCCCGTTCTTCGTCTGGCTGCTGCGCCGGGACGCGCGCCGGGAAGCGGGCGCACGATGACCGGGCCCGCGGCACGCCTGGTCCTGGACGACGTCACCTTCGCGATCAACGGCCGGCCCCTGGTCGACGCGGTGTCGCTGACCGTCGAGCCCGGCGAGGTGGTCGGTCTGCTCGGCCCCAACGGCAGCGGCAAGTCGACCCTGCTGCGCAGCGTGTACCGGGTGAACCGGCCGACCTCGGGCCGGGTACTCCTGGACGGCGAGGACGTGTGGACGCACTCGGCGCGCTGGGCCGCACGCCGGATCGGCACCGTACTCCAGGACATGCCCACCGACTTTCCGCTGACCGTGCGGGACGTGGTCGCGATGGGCCGCTCCGCGCACAAGGGCCTGCTCGACCCGGACGACGCGACCGACCGGGCGATCGTGGCGGCGGCGGTGGAGCTGCTGGAACTCGCCGACCTGACCGAGCGCGCGTTCGCGCTGCTGTCCGGCGGTGAGCGGCAGCGGGCGCTGGTGGCACGGGCGTTGGTACAGCAGCCGGGCCTGCTGGTATTGGACGAGCCGACCAACCACCTCGACATCCACCACCAGCTCGCACTGCTGCGGTTGGTCCGTCGGCTGGGCGTGAGCGTGCTGGTCGCCCTGCACGACCTCAACCTGGCGGCGATGTTCTGCGACCGGATCTGCCTGTTGGCCAACGGCCGGGAGGTGGCGACCGGCACGCCGGCGCAGGTGCTGACGGCACCGACGATCGAGCGGGTGTACCGGATCGAGACGGACATCCGGACGCACCCCCGGACCGGGACGCCGCTGGTGGTGGTGTTGTAGGGGAAGCCGGGCCGAGACGGGCGGTCGGGGCGGCTGTGCCCGGTGCGTTCGCCGTGTTCGCCGTGTTCGCCGTGTTCGAGAGGTCCGGTGTGTCCGATGCGTTCGATATGTCCGATGCGCGGCGGGTGCCGTCCGGGCGGGTGAAGGGCGGAAGTGAGTAGTTGTACGGATGTTCGCGTCGGACCCGCCGCCTAGCGTGATCCGCATGACCTACACGCCTCCCACCCCGGGCAGCAATGGCGAAGGCTTCGCCCGCGCGGCGGCGTTCGTCGTCGGCCTGTTCCTTTTCGTCGTGGTCGCGATGGTCGATCTGTTCGTCCTGATCGGCTTCGGCGGCGCCACCGAATCCTGCGCCAACCAGACGTGCCGCGACTGGTACGGCACCCGACTTCCCTGGGTCTTCGGCCTGTTCGCGCTCAGCTTCGTGACGGCCCTGATCGCCCTGGTCCGCCGTCCCCGCCGCCGCGGCGGCCGTCGCGTGACGATCACCCTGCCGTTGTCCCTCGCCGCCATCGCGCTCCAGGCCACCGCCTTCGCCCTGAGCCAGAACGGTCCGGCCGCCTGAACGCACGGGCGGCCCGTCGGGCCGGATCGCGCACGCGCCGGGGCCGGTGTGTTTTCGGCCGGCGGTCCACGCCGCACAAAGAGCGTGAAGAGGTCATATCGGCGCGCGGGTTCCGGTCGTCGCACGCGTTCTGTCACCGCTCGCGCAAGCACGGTGACGGTCGGACACCATCGGCCCGCCGACGGCCGGCGCCGAAGCCGCTCGGCGCCGCACGACGTTCCCCACCAAGGCGCTGACCTGCGCGGACGCCGCCCGGGGGTGCGGGCGGCGGACGGCGGCGTGACTGTGCCCCCGGCAGGACTCGAACCTGCGACCAAGTGCTTAGAAGGCACCTGCTCTGTCCACTGAGCTACGAGGGCGTGGGCGAATCAGGATCTTGCACTGGATCCGGTCGCGGCACAACAGAATAGGGCCGTGTGCATGCCTCACCGACGTTCCGGCGGTCACCGTTACCTGATCAGACGCAGTTGGCGGCCAGAATGTGATCAGAGAAGGGCCGAATCGGGCAGAGGGAGGCGCAGTGGGTCCCACAAGGACTGTACTTGTCGGCTACGGCGTAGGGGGCTCGGCCTTCCACGCACCGGTCATCGAGGCCACGGAGGGGCTGGAACTGGCCGCCGTGGTGACCGGGAATCCGGAGCGCCGGGCGACGGCGCACGAGCGGCATCCGCAGGCCGAGCTGATCGGGACGACCGACGAGATGTTCGCTCGCGCGGGTGACTTCGACCTCGTGGTGATCACTGTGCCGAACCGCTTCCACGTACCGCTGGCGGAGCGCGCGCTGGAGGCCGGGCTGCACGTGGTGGTGGACAAGCCGTTCGCGGGGACCGCCGCCGAGGGGCGGGCGCTGGCCGCGACGGCGGCGCGCTGCGAGCGGGTGCTGGGGGTGTACCAGAACCGTCGGTTCGACGGCGACTTCCGGACCGTGCGGCGGTTGGTCGAGGAGGGGCGGCTCGGTGAGGTGTACCGCTTCGAGTCGCGGTTCGAGCGGTGGCGACCGCAGGTGCGGACCTCGGGGTGGAAGGAGCAGGCCGATCCGGCGGCGCTGGGCGGGATCCTGTACGACCTCGGGACCCACCTGATCGACCAGGCGGTGACGCTGTTCGGGCGACCCACCCACGTGTACGCCGAGTTGTCCGCCCGGCGGGCCGGGGCGCTCGTGGACGACGACTCGTTCGTGGCGCTCACCCACGCGAGCGGGGTGCGGTCGCACCTGTGGATGAGCGCGGCGGCGGCCGACCTCGGACCGCGCTTTCGGGTGCTCGGTTCGAAGGCGTCGTATGTGAAGTTCGGGATGGACCCGCAGGAGGAACTGCTGCGCGCCGGGGCGGAGGTCGGTACGCCCGGGTGGGGGACTGAGCCACCGTCGGCGTGGGGAAGGCTCGGTACGCCCGGGGACACCGTGCCGGTGGAGACCGAGCCGGGTGCCTACCAGGACTACTACGCCGCGTTCGCGCGCGCGGTGCGGGGCGAGGGCGCGCCGCCGGTGGCGATCGAGGAGGCGGTGTCCGTCCTGGAGACGATCGAGGCGGCGCAGCGGTCCTCCGCCGACGGAGTGACCGTCGCGTTGTAACCGCGACGGCACGTTGGGAATGCGGACAATTCGGGCACTGGTCGCCCGTGGTGATCATGGGAAGCGACACCCTGTCCGCAGCCCTCGCCGACCTGCGGGACAAGGTCGTGGCGACGTGCTTCCCGCTCGACCTGCCCGGCGCCGTGCAGGCGCGGTCGGCCCGTCGCGAGTTGATCGACCAACTCGGCGACTACGTGCTGCCCCGGCTCGCGGTGCCGCGCGCGCCGCTGCTCGCGGTGGTCGGCGGGTCCACCGGCGCGGGTCGGTCCACCCTGGTGAACGCCTTGGTCGGGCGCGAGATCACGGTGGCCGGCTCGCTCCGGCCGACCACCCGGGTGCCGGTCCTGGTGTGTCGGTCGGGGGACCGGCACTGGTTCGCCGCGGAGCCCGGGATCGACCTGAAGCTGGACGAGCGGGTACCGCCCGGGATGGCCCTGCTGGACGCGCCCGACATCGACTCGGTCTCCGCCGACAACCGGCGGATCGCGGTTCGCCTGCTCGGCGCCGCCGACCTGTGGATCTTCGTCACCACCGCGTCGCGCTACGCCGACGCCGCGCCGTGGCACCTGCTCCGGCTCGCGCGCGATCGCAACACCCGTCTGGCGATCGTGTTGAACCGGGTGCCGGCGGAGGTACTCGACCGGGTCCGGCCCGACTACGTCCGATTGTTGCGGCACGCCGGATTGGGCGATGTGCCGCTGTACCCGATCGTGGAGACCGAGCCGGGGGCCGGGTTGCCCGAGCGCAATGTGGTGCCGATCCGCACGTGGCTCGCCGAGCGCGGCGCGGATCCGGACGCGCGGGCCGCGGTGGTCCGGCGCACCCTGGGCGGGCTGTTGCACAGCCTGGATCGGCGGGTGCCGCCGCTCGCGCAGGCGGTGGGGCGACAGTACGAGGCGGCCGGGCGGGCGCGCGAGTGCGTGGATCGGGCGTACGCGGCGACCTCGCGATGGGCGCTGCGGGCGCTCGACGACGGGTCGTTGTTGCGCGGCTCGGCGGCGGGACGCTGGTACGAGGGGGACGAGGCGGGGGCCGCGCGGGCGGTACTGGAGAGCCTGGACGCGCTGGTGGCGGACGCCTTCGCGCGGGGCGCCGAGCGGTCGGCGGGGTGTCTGCCGCGCGGCGGGATCCGTCGGCCCGGGCCCGGGCCGCTCGCGTGGCCGGACCGGGCCGAGCCCCTCGCGCTGATCGCCGCGGTCGGTGGCGCCGAACTCGGGCCCGGCATCGGCCGCGACGCGGCGGGGCGGCTCGGCGTCCGGATCGGATCCGAGCCGGCCGCGCGGCTGATCACCGATCTCCATCGTGCGCTGCGCGCCGTCGTCGCGGAGGCGCTGGACGGTGAGCGCGCGCGGCGGGTGGCGGCAGTGGCGCTCCTGCCCGCCCGGGCCGACGCGGGGTTGATCGAGGCGCTCGACGTGGTGCGGAGGAGCGCGTGAGGGGCGGCGGGGCGCGGCCCGAGCGCGAGCAGGGGCCGCGTACCGGTCTCGCGCGGAAGCCGGGTCGTACGCGGTGCGGCGGGCCGGCTCGGGTGCGCCGCCGCGAGAGGCGGGTCGGGGTGCGACCCGGTTCCGAGCGGAGGCCGGGGTGACCGCCGGTGGGCAGGATGTCGATCGGTTCGCCGTGCGTCGGGCCCGGCACGCGAGTGGGACCGAGGAGGCGGGGCGGCTGATGGCTCGGCTGGCCGCGCTCGATCGCACCGCGGCGCTGGCCCGGGATCGGCTGCCCGGCACCGATCTCGCCTTGATCGAGGACCTGCTCGGGCATGCCGAGACCAGGTTGGGCACGGCCACGTGGCACACCGTGGTCGCGCTCGCCGGCGCCACCGGCGCCGGCAAGTCGTCGTTGTTCAACGTGCTCACCGGGTTGCGGCTGGCGGACACCGGCGCTGAACGGCCGACCACCCGGACCACGCTGGCGTGCGCGTGGGATCCCGAGGGCGCGGCGCCGTTGCTGGACCTGCTCGGCATCGAACCGGCGCACCGGGTGGCCCGGCACGGTTCGTTGGACGCGCGCCGAGGCGGCGGGATGCCGGCCGGCCTGGTGCTGCTCGACCTGCCCGATCACGACTCGATCGACCTCGCGCACCGGGCCGAGGTGGACGCGGTCGTGGCGGTCGCGGATCACATCGTGTGGGTGCTCGATCCGCAGAAGTACGCCGACGCGATCGTGCACGAGCGCTACCTGCGGCCGTTGCGGCATCACGGGCCCGGCATGACGGTGGTGCTCAACCACGCGGACCGGCTGCCGGCCGGGGACCTCGCTGCCTGCCTGACCGACGTGCGGGCGCTGTTGGCGGCCGACGGGCTCGCCGAGGTGCGGGTGCTGGCGACGTCGCCGGAGACCGGGATCGGGATCGCCGAACTGCGCCGGGTGGTGGTGGCCGCGGCCGGACCCGGCGAGGCGTCGGTGACCCGGCTGGCCGCGGATCTGGACGCGTTGACCGAACGCCTCGAGCCGTATTTCGCGGGTGTGGCGCCGGACGTGGACGGGTTCACCGCCGAGGACCGCGACGCGCTCGTGGACGGGTTGTGCGACGCGGCCGGGGTGGCGGTTCTCGCGGCGGCCGCCGGGGAGGGGCAGCGGGTGCCGCGCGGGCCGCTGTCGGGTCGTCGGGTGCGGCGGCCGGCGACGCGGCCCGCGCCGGTACAGATGCATCGGGCCGAGCGGGTGATCCGGCGGGCGGGGGCGAGGTGGACGCGGGGGTTGCCCGCGCAGTGGGTGGGTGGCGTGCACCGAGTGTCGGCCGAGGGGTTGCGGAGGTTGCCGGACGAGTTGCCCGCGGTGCTGACGGGGGCCGGGCCGGAGGCCGCTCCGCCGGCGCTCGGCGTGCGGGTCGCGGTGGGCGCGCAGTGGGTCGGGGTGCTCGCGGTGGCGGCCGGGGTGGTCGGTGCGGGCTCGGCCCGGGCCGGGGGGCCGGCGGCGCGTGGGTTCGGGATGCCGGCCTCGTGGTGGGTGGTGGTGGCGGGGCTCGTGCTGGTGGTGGCGGGAGTGTGGTGCGCGCGCCGGGTGGCGCGGACGGCGGCGGACCGGCGGACGGCGGAGGTGGCGGCGGCGTTGCGGTCGCGGGTCGGGGAGGTGGCGGATCGGTTGTTGGTCGGGCCGGTGGAGGGGGAGTTGGCGCGGTATCGGGAGGCGCACGGGTATTTCGTGACGGCTCGGGAGCCGATGCGGCGGGGGTGAGGGGAGGGGCGGGGCGGGGCGGGAGGCGTGGCGGGGGCGGTGTCACCCACGTGGGCGACGGGCGGCCGGGGCGTCCCTCACGTGGGTGACGTGGTGTCGTGCACAGGGGCCGAGTTGTCCACAGCCCCTCCCGGCCCGCCGCCGGTCGACCGCCCGGTGCCGGATCGTCGAGGGCGGACGGCGATGTCGCGGGGCACGCCGTGACCCGCGGCGACACAGGAGGCAAGCGTGGACACGTACGTGACGGTGATCGGCAATGCCGCCAGCGATGTCCGGGTCCAGATGACCCAGGCGGGCGTGCCCCTGGCCCGCTTCCGGATGGCGGTGTCGCCCCGGCGCTTCGATCGGGAGACGGGGACGTGGGTGTCGGGGGACGCGTCGTTCTACACCATCGTGTGCTTTCGGGGCCTGGCGGAGAACGTGACGAGTTCGATCGACAAGGGCGACCCACTGGTGGTCACGGGTCGGCTGCGGGTGCGCGAGTGGGAGCGCGAGGGGCGATGGTGGACGGTCACCGAGATCGACGCGTCCTCGGTGGGACACGACCTCGCCCGCGGGGTCGCGGAGTTTCGGCGGGTGGGTCGGCCCGCGCGTCTGTCGGTGGTGGCGGACGGCGTCGCGGCGGGTTCGGCGGCGGAGCAGGGCACCCTCGCGATCGGGTCCGATCCCGGATCCGTCGGCGCGGAGGAGGCCGCGTGAATTGCCGCGGCGTGTGATCGCGTGTTCGGGAAAGCCATTCATTGTTGATGGCGGAGATAATTCAAGGCGGTTTCGGGAACGAATCTGGAACAGAATTGTGACGACTCGGAGCGGGTGCGATCCGCGTCAAATCAGACCAACCGTCGCATGTCCCTCAACCGATGGGGTGGGAGGGTGGAAAAAGCCGGATCATGGGGGCGAATAGCGCCCGAGACGAGGCGTTGATCACGAAAAAGACCGATTCGGTCGGTTGTGAACACTGACAAATCAATAGCGGATGAGATGGCCCTGATCAGCGTCTAAGCGGCTTGACGCACCCCATAGGCGGCTATATCCGTCGAAGACTTGTCGACTTCCCGATATGCGAATTGACATCCTCGACGTGGATCTTCTCCCGAGGTAAAGAACGTGAAACAAATGAGTACCCCGGGTCGCGAGAGGTGGCCCGACTCCTCATACCATTCAACGGTTCTTTACTCGCGCCCCGCTCGGGGGAACCATGCGCCGCGCGAGTCGGCATACATTTTCGAGGGGACCACCACATGTTCCGTACACCGGGACGGACGGCCACCCGCTTGTCGGCCATGATCATTGCCGGCGGCTTGGCGGCGGCCGGCGTGATCGGTTTCGCGGGTGCGGCCAGTGCGGAAGGCGCCAAGGGCGTCTACAAGGGCGGCGATGTCGGTGCGGACATCTTCCTGCAGGGCAAGGACAAGTCGCAGCGCGCCTCGATCCTGAAGCTCGAGGTCGACGGCAAGATCCTGCGCACCTACTGCATCGACTTCCACACGCTCGTTCGTGACGAGGCGAAGTACGACGAGTCGGGCTGGAAGGAGACTTCCTTCGGCACCAAGGCCGACAAGGCCAAGGTCAAGTGGGTGCTCCTGAACTCGTTCCCGACGGTGGACCTGGGGGCCGTTCGCGCGAAGGTCGGCGCTCCTGAGCTGACCGAGGGCGAGGCCGCCGCCGCCACGCAGGTCGCCATCTGGCACTTCACCGACGGCCAGAAGCTGGACGAGAGCAAGAAGAACGACGGCGACATCGTCAAGCTCTACAAGTACCTGGTCGGCGACGCCAACAAGGGCGACGTCACCGAGCCTCCCGTCTCGCTCTCGGTGACCCCGGGCGAGAAGGCCGGCAAGATCAACGACAAGCCCGGCATCGGCCCGTTCGAGGTCAAGACCAACGCCGAGGGCAAGTCGATCAACGCCAAGCTGCTCGAGGGCGACGCCGACGCCAAGGCGACCCTGGTGGACGCCGACGGCAAGCCGGTCGACAAGGTCGGCAACGGCGACAAGCTCTACGTGAACGCCTCCAAGGCCACCAAGGCGGGCAGCCAGACCTTCCAGGTCTCCGGTGAGTCGACCGTGCAGGCGGGTCGGGTCTTCCAGGGCGTCAACAAGGACGGGTCGACCAGCCAGCTCCTGATCGTCGCGGACAAGCAGAAGGTGCAGACCTCCGACAAGGCGATCGCCAAGTGGGGCAACCCCGGCAAGGGCCCGCTCCCGGAGATCAACGCCACCAAGGACTGTGTCGACGGCGGCGTGAAGGTCACCGTCAAGAACACCGGTGACGAGTCGTACAAGTTCAAGCTCGACGGCAAGGAAACCACCGTCGAGGCCGGCAAGTCGGTCGACCAGGTCGTCAAGGTCGCCGAAGACCAGGCCTACAAGATCACCATCGTGGGCCCCGACGGCAAGACCGCCAAGGAGTTCACCGGCACGCTCGACTGCAAGACCGCCGGCGCCACCGAAGGTGTCACCGGTGGTACCTCGGGCGGCAGCACCGGCGGGACGCCGGCTCCGGTGAACCCGAAGGGTCCGGACCTGGCCGCCACCGGTAGCGACAGCAGCAACACCCCCGCGATCCTGGGCGGCGCCGGTGCGCTCCTGCTCGCGGGTGGCGGACTGGTGTTCTACATGCGCCGCCGCAACAACGGCTCGGACGGCGCCGCCGCCTGATTCGGGCGCCGCTGATCGAAGCACACCGATAACCGTCGGGCCCCGACGCGCAGCCGGCGCGTCGGGGCCCGACGTCGTCCCCCGGCACCACCGTCGCGGGCCGGTCCGGCGTTCGAGGACGAGTGGCCCGCCTGCCCGGCCGAGGAGCCCCGCGGCCGACGATCGCGCGGCCCGGCGCCGAAATCCCGCGACCCGGCGCCGACGATCGCGCGCCCTGCGGGCACCCATGCACGGGCACTGCCCGGCAGACCATAGGCTTGGACGCATGGCTGAGTACATCTACACCATGCGCAAGGCGCGTAAAGCGCACGGCGACAAGGTGATCCTCGACGACGTGACGCTCAGCTTCCTGCCGGGAGCCAAGATCGGCGTCGTCGGCCCGAACGGCGCGGGTAAGTCGACCGTTCTGAAGATCATGGCCGGGCTGGAACAGCCGTCCAACGGCGACGCGTTTCTGTCCCCCGGCTACACCGTCGGCATCCTGCTGCAAGAGCCTCCGCTGGACGAGTCCAAGACCGTTCTGGAGAACGTCGAGGACGGCGTCAAGGAGATCAAGGGCAAGCTGGACCGGTTCAACGCCATCGCCGAGGAGATGGCGACCAACTACACCGACGAGCTGATGGCCGAGATGGGCGAGCTGCAGGACCAGCTCGACCACGCGAACGCCTGGGAGCTCGACTCGCAGCTCGAACAGGCCATGGACGCACTGGGCTGCCCGCCCGGCGACTGGCCGATCGTGAACCTCTCCGGTGGCGAGAAGCGCCGCGTGGCGCTGTGCAAGCTGCTCCTCGAAGCGCCCGACCTGCTCCTCCTGGACGAGCCGACCAACCACCTCGACGCGGAGAGCGTCCAGTGGCTGGAACAGCACCTGGAGAAGTACGCCGGCACCGTCGTCGCGGTCACCCACGACCGGTACTTCCTGAACAACGTCGCCCAGTGGATCTGTGAGGTCGACCGCGGTCGGCTGCACCCCTACGAGGGCAACTACTCCACCTACCTGGACACCAAGGCCACCCGCCTCAAGGTCGAAGGGCAGAAGGACGCCAAGCGGCAGAAGCGGCTCAAGGACGAGCTCGAGTGGGTCCGCTCCAACGCGAAGGGCCGCCAGGTCAAGAGCAAGGCGCGCCTGGCCCGCTACGAGGAGATGGCCGCCGAGGCGGACAAGATGCGGAAGCTGGACTTCGAGGAGATCCAGATCCCGCCGGGTCCGCGCCTGGGCAACGTCGTGGTCGAGGTGGACCACCTCAGCAAGGGCTTCGACGAGAAGCTGCTGATCGACGACCTGTCCTTCACGCTGCCGCGCAACGGCATCGTGGGCATCATCGGTCCGAACGGCGCGGGCAAGACCACGCTGTTCAAGATGCTGATCGACGCCGAGACGCCGGACGCGGGCAACATCAAGGTCGGCGAGACCGTCAAGGTCTCCTACGTCGACCAGTCGCGCGGCGGCCTGGACCCGAAGAAGAACTTGTGGGAGGTCGTCTCCGACGGCCTGGACTACATCAAGGTCGGCAACGTCGAGGTGCCGTCCCGGGCCTACGTCAGCGCGTTCGGGTTCAAGGGCCCGGACCAGCAGAAGCCCACCGGGGTGCTCTCCGGCGGAGAGCGCAACCGCCTCAACCTGGCGTTGACGCTCAAGCAGGGCGGCAACCTGCTGCTGCTCGACGAACCGACCAACGACCTCGACGTCGAGACCTTGTCCAGCCTGGAGAACGCGCTCCTGGAGTTCCCGGGCTGCGCCGTGGTCGTCTCGCACGACCGCTGGTTCCTGGACCGGGTGACCACGCACATCCTCGCCTACGAGGGTGACTCGAAGTGGTTCTGGTTCGAGGGCAACTTCGAGTCGTACGAGAAGAACAAGATCGAGCGCCTGGGCGCCGAGGCGGCCCGGCCGCACCGCGCGACGTACAAGAAGCTCAAGCGCAACTGACCCACCCGGTCGGCACGGCGTAACCGGTGGCCTGTCGTATGCCCGCATACGGCAGGCCACCGGCGTCCTCCGGCCGGCACGCTCGGGCACTCGGGACGCATCGACACGGGAACAGAGAAGAGGACTGGGCACGTGGCCAGGCACATCTACCAGGCGACGCTTCGGTGGTCCGACATGGACGCCTACCGGCACATCAACAATGTGCAGTACCTCCGCTACCTGGAGGAGGCGCGCGTGGACATGATGTTCACCCTCGGACAACGCGAGGGGGCCAAGACGCTCTCCGAGGGTGTGGTGATCGCCCGGCACGAGATCGACTACAAACGACCGCTGGTGTGGCGTGCCGAGCCGGTGCGGGTGGAGACGTGGGTGACCCACATCGGCGCCGCCCGGTTCACGCTCGCCTACGAGGTCAAGGACGACGAGCAGGTGTACGCGACGGCGCTGTCGGTGCTGGTGCCCTATTCGCTCGACGAGCAGCGCCCCCGGCGACTGAATGCGGAGGAGCGGGCCTATCTGGAGCGCTTCGTCGAGCCGCGGGACGAGCCCGAGGGGCGGCCGGTCCGCCCATGACCGTGTTGCGCTTCGCCGATCCCGCCGCCGCCGCGGACCTGGGCGGCTATCTGAGCCGACTGTTGCGCTACGACCGCCGCGCGGTGGTGCGGGTGCGGGCCGAGGGCTCGGTGCTCGGTACGTTCGGCCACCCGCCGTTCGGCGAGGCCGCGTCGGGCGTGATCACGCTGCGCGCGAGCGAGTTGGCCGGGCCCGCGACCGTGGACGCGACCGTGTCCGCGGGGCAACTCCTGGACGCGATCACCGACGACGCGAGCGTTACCCTGCCGCCGTCGGTGACCGGTCCCGGGTGGGCCGGCCTGCTCCCCCCGCGCACCGGCTGGGAGCGGGTCGCCGAGCTCGCCGTGCTCGACCTGGCCCGCGAAGTGGCCGCCGGTGTCGCGGAGTTCCGATCCCGCGCCGAGCCCGGCCTGCCGCGCGCCGAACTCGACCGAATCGCCGCCGACATCTGGACCCGACCGATGACCGGACGACTCCCGCTGCGCGCCGCGCACGCCGCCCAGTCGTTCGGCTTCCTGGGCCCACCCGACCCCGAGGCACGGGTGGAGATCCTCGCCTGCGGCACCTGGTTGCGCCTGGAGGCCCGCTTCGGCTCGGTCTCCGTCCGCCGGGAAGGCGCCCCGGGCATCCTCTTCACCCGCTGAAGCCCCGGTCCGGTCCGGGGCCCTCGACACGCCCGAGGCACCCGCCCCGGCCCGCGCGTCGACCGACATGCCCCGAGGGCCGACGCCTGTGGCCGGCCGAGACCGCTGTTCGGGCCGAACCGACGTCGCACCGACGCCTCCTGATGCCTCGTCAGGTTTCCTTGACGCTCCGTCATGTTCGGCGACGTGGTGTGTCGATCTTTGTCTCGGGAGACACATACCGGCGTTGTGTGACGAGCGTTGTTCGTGGCGAGGGGACCGGACCATGGAGCGCGTCAAGGCGATGGCCACTTGGCCCTGTGGGCGGCGATCCAAGTGGGTTGTGCTGATCGTGTGGGTGGCGCTGCTGGTCGGCGCGTTCCCGCTCGCCGGCAAGCTGCCGGACGTCGAGCGCAACGAGGCGTCCGCGTGGCTGCCGGGGGCGGCCGAGTCGACCAAGGTGATCAAGTTGCAGAGTCGGCTCCAGGACGTCGACACGGTCACCGCGGTTGTCGTCTACGAGCGCGCCGCGGGGCTGAGCGAGCCGGACCGCGCCGCGATCCTGGCGCAGACCGAGCGGATCCGGCACACCCCGGGCGTCGTCGGGCCGATCGCGGACCCGACGTTCGAGCCCGGCGGCCGGGCGGCCCAGGTGCTGGCGCCGATCGAGATGGACCCGAAGGTCGGCTGGAGCGAGTTCATCGACGTCGTCGACGACGTGGACACGATCACCGAGGGGTCACCGCCGGGGTTGCGCGCCTACGTGACCGGCCCGGCCGGGATCGGCGCGGACCAGGGCAAGGCGTTCGAGGGCATCGACGGCGTACTGCTGTACAGCGCGCTCGCCGTGGTGATCGTGCTGCTCCTGCTCACCTATCGCAGCCCCACCCTGTGGTTGCTGCCGGTGCTCACCGTGGTGGCGGCGCTGTTCGGCGCGCAGGCCTTCGTCTACCTGTTCGCCAAGCACGACGTGGTCGTGGTCAACGCCCGGAGCGCGGCCATCCTGACCGTGTTGATCTTCGGGGCGGGCACCGACTACGCGCTGCTCCTGGTCGCGCGCTATCGCGAGGAGTTGCGCCGCTACCAGGACCGGCACGAGGCGATGGCGCACGCGCTGCTGCGCGCCGGACCCGCGCTGCTCGCCAGCGCCGCGACCGTCGGCGTGGGCATGTTGTGCCTGCTGGCCGCGCGGATGAACTCCACCTCGGGGCTCGGCCCGGTGTGCGCGCTGGGCATCCTGGTCGGCCTGGTCGCGATGGTCACGCTGTTGCCCGCCCTGCTGGTGATCTGCGGTCGATGGGTCTTCTGGCCGGTCCGGCCCGGGTACGGCACCGCCGACCCGGCCGCCACCGGCATGTGGGCCCGGATGGGCAACGGGATCGCCCGCCGGCCGCGGATCGTGTGGATCGGCACGAGCCTCGCGCTGGCCGCCCTCTCGCTCGGCCTGTTCGCGCTCAAGGCCGACGGGCTCAGCAACAAGGACACCTTCATCGGGCGCCCGGAGTCGATCAAGGGCGCCGCGGTCGCGGCCCGCTACTTCCCGCAGGGCTCCGGCGCCCCGGTCGTGGTGATCGCTCGCGAACCGGCGGCCGGCGCCGTGGTCGCGGCGCTGTCCACCGACCCGGGCGTGCTGCCCGCACACCAGGTCCGGGCCCGGAACGGGCTGGTGGAGATCGACGCCACGCTCAAGGACGGCGCGGACAGCACCGCGGCGCAACGCACGGTCGAGCGGCTGCGCGACGTGGCACACGCCGTACCGGACGCGGCGGCCAAGGTCGGCGGTACCACCGCGGTGAACATCGACATCGCCCGGGCCCAGCGGCACGACGACAAGTGGATCATCCCGCTCGTGCTCCTGGCCGTCCTGGTGATCCTGGCGCTGCTGCTGCGCGCGGTGGCCGCGCCGGTGATCCTGGTGGCCACCGTCGTGTTGTCCTTCGCCGCGGCGCTCGGTGCCAGTGCGCTGGTCTTCGAGTACGTCTTCGGCTTCGCCGGCGCCGACACGTCGCTGCCGCTGTTCGTGTTCGTCTTCCTGGTCGCGCTCGGGATCGACTACAACATCTTCCTGATGACCCGGGTGCGTGAGGAGAGCGCCCGGCACGGTGCGCGGCCGGGGGCGTTGATCGGGCTGCGCGCCACCGGCGGTGTGATCACCTCGGCGGGCCTGGTGCTGGCGAGCACGTTCGGCGTCCTGGGCACGCTGCCGGTGGTCACGTTCGCCGAGATCGGCTTCGCGGTCGCGCTCGGCGTGCTCCTGGACAGCATCGTGGTCCGCTCGATCCTGGTCACCGCGCTCACCCTGGACGTGGGCCGGGTGATGTGGTGGCCCAGCGTGCTGTACCGGCACCCGGTGCGTGCGTCCGAACCCGATCAGTCCCCGTCCGACCACCACACGGCCGTGTCCGGCGGCGGCACGAGCTGATCGCCGTCGCCCGGACCCACCGGGCCGGAGGCGAGCGACAACGCGCCGACCGGCGCCGGCCGCACCGGGTTCGCCGTCCGCGAAGCCGCGCACGTGGATTCGGTGGAAGATCGCGTCGTGCCACCGACCACGTGCCGGCGGCAGCCTCCGTCGCATCGCGGATGCGGCCGTCGGCCCGTCAGTCCAGTCGGTTCACCATCGACTGTGCGGCGTAGACCAGGTAGTCCCACAGGGTGTTCTCCTGCTCGGCCGGCAGCGCGATGTCGTCCACCGCCGCCCGCATGTGCCGCAGCCACGCGTCCCGGGCCTCCTCGGTCACCGCGAACGGCGCGTGCCGCATCCGCAACCGCGGATGCCCGCGCTGGTCGCTGTAGGTGCGTGGACCGCCCCAGTACTGCACCAGGAACATCCGCAGCCGGTCCTCGGCACCGTCGAGGTCCTCCTCCGGATACATCGGGCGCAGCAGCGGATCCTCGCGCACGCCCTGGTAGAAGCGGTGCACGAGCTTGACGAACGTCTCCTCGCCGCCCACGGCTTCGTAGAGACTCGGTTCCGGCTCTCGCATCTCGGTCACCGTTCCATCCTCCCAGATGGCCCGGCGGGCCGGGCAGGCTCAGCCCGATCGTTCCGCGGCCCGGGCGATGCCTCGGCGCATGCCTCCGAAGACGATGCCGTGGAAGGGGAACACCGCCCACCAGTACAGGTGCCCGAGCAGGCCCCGGGGGTGGAACAGCGCACGCTGGCGATAGCGCGTGCGGCCGTCCCGGGTACCGACGGTGAACTCCAGCCAGGCCAGTCCCGGCAGCCGCATCTCCGCGCGCAGCCGGAGCAGTTCGCCGGGCACCACCTCCTCGACCCGCCAGAAGTCCAGCGAGTCGCCGACCCGCAGGCGGTGCGGATCCCGGCGCCCGCGGCGCAGCCCGACCCCGCCCACGATCCGGTCCAGCGCACCGCGCACCGACCAGGCCAGCGGCCACGAGTGCCAGCCGTTGTCGCCACCGATGCCCTCGATCACCCGCCACACGGCCGCCGGGGAGGCGGCCGGCTCCGCCTCGCGGACGTCCTCGTACAGCGAACCGCCGGACCAGTCCGGGTCGGTGGGCAGCGGATCGCTCGGCGCACCGGGCAGGCCCGCCGAGGACCAGCGGGTGGCCACGTCCGCGTCGCGGATGCGCTTGAGGGCCAGTTCGAGCGCACGGTCGAAACCGGTCGGGCCGCCCGGCGGGTCCGGGATCCAGCGTGCGATGTCGTGCTCGTGGCAGATCACCTCGCTGCGCAGCGACTCCACCAGCGGTCGGGCCAGGGCGCCGGGCACCGGTGTGATCAGGCCCACCCAATGACTCGACAACGAGGGTGTGAGCATCGGTACCGGCAACACGCGCCGCCGGGGCAGGCCCGCCACCGCCGCGTAGTGCTGCATCATCCGCTCGTAGGTCAGCACGTCGGGCCCGCCGATGTCGAAGGCGCGGTCCACCTCCGGCGGCAGCTCGGCACATCCGACCAGGTAGTGCAGGACGTCGCGGACCGCGATCGGCTGGATCCGCGAGGTGACCCAGCGTGGGGTGACCATCACCGGCAGCCGCTCGGTGAGATGGCGCAACATCTCGAACGAGGCCGACCCCGAGCCGATGATCACCGCCGCGCGCAGCACCGCCGCGGGCACCGAGGACGCGAGCAGGATCTCGCCGACCTCGGCGCGCGAGCGCAGGTGCGGCGAGGAGTCGCGGGCGGCGGACCCGGCGGCCGGGCCCAGCCCGCCGAGGTAGACCAACCGGCCCACGCCCGCGTCCTCGGCCGCGGCGGCGAAGGTGCGCGCACTCTCGCGGTCCGTGTCGGCGAAGCGCGGCCCGCTGCCGAGCGCGTGGATCAGGTAGTACGCGACGTCCACGCCGTCGAGGGCGCGGCGCACCGCGGCTCGATCGAGCACGTCGGCGCGGACGATCTCGACCCGGTCCGCCCAAGGGTGGTCACGCAGCTTGGCCGGGGTTCGGGCCATACAGCGGACGCGGTAGCCGGCCGCGAGCAGTTCGGGCACCAGCCGGCCACCGAGGTAGCCGGTGGCGCCGGTGACCAGGCACAGGGGAGAGTCCACCCGGCCCAGTCTCGCGGATGGCACGCGCGACCCGGCGCGGACGCGCCCGAGGGCAACCCGTTCGGTCCGCAGGACGGGGCCGGCGGTAACCCGTTCGTGGGCAGGCCCGGCGACTACCCGCGTCCGCCGTGCGGCCCGACGGCGATCCGTCCGCGCCCGCCGTGCGGCCCGGCGAGCATGCGTTCGCGCCCGCCGCCCCCGGCGACCACCCGCCCGCGCCCGCCGTCCGGCCCGGGGTCAGGAGCCTCCCGGCGCACCCGGTGCCTGCGGCGTCGGCGGGGCCGGCGGCGGGTTCACCGGAACCGGTGCCGGCTCGGCCGGGGCGGGCGCCGGGCCCTCCTCCGTGCCGGGTCCCGTCGCGCTCGCGATCGGCTCGCTGATCCGGATGCCCGCGTCGTCGAACGCACGCTTGAGGCGGCCGCGCAGCTCGCGCGCGACCGGCAACTCCTGGCCCGGCATGGTCTTGATCTGGACCTGGAGGACCACCGAGTCGGCGGTCACCGACTCCATTCCGACCACGTTCGCGGAGCCCCACACGCGCTCGTTCCACGGCTCGATCTCCGCCAGCGCCTCGGCGGTGGAGGCGATCACCGCGCGCACCTTGTCCACGTCCTCGTGATAGCCGACCTGGACGTCCACCTTGGCGGTGCCCCAGCCCTGGCTCTTGTTGCCGATCCGCTTGATCTCGCCGTTGCGGATGTACCAGACGGTGCCGTCCACGTCGCGCAGCTTGGTGATCCGCAGGCCCACCTCGACCACGGTGCCGGTCGCGGGGCCCGCGTCGACCAGGTCGCCCACGCCGTACTGGTCCTCCAGGATCATGAACATCCCGGACAGGAAGTCGGTGACCAGGTTGCGCGCGCCGAAGCCCAGCGCGATGCCGGCGATGCCCGCGCTGGCCAGCAACGGCGCGAGGTTGACCTTGAACTCGCCGAGCACCATCAGCCCGGCGATGCCCAGGATCACGAACGACGCGGTGCTGCGCAGCACCGAGCCGACCGTCTCGGCGCGCTGGCGGCGCCGCTCGGCGTTCAACAGGAAGCCGGTCACCGGCCGCCCGCTGCTGTCGGTGCCGCTGTTGGCCATCCGGCCGACCAGTTGGGTGATCAACTTCCTGGTCACCGCGCGCAGGATCAGCGCCACCAGGATGATCACCAGGATCCGGATCGGCGTCACCACGAGGGACTCGCCGTGCCGGTCGAACCAGGACGACACCTTGCCGTCGCTCTCGGCGACGTCGTACGACAGCAGGATTCCGGGGACGGGCGCGGACACGTACGAGACCTTTCGGACGACGAGCGGGAGACACTGCCCCCGCGAGGGGGGATCGGCTCCCCACAGTAGCCACGAGGCCGAGGGCCCTCGTGCGATACCTCTTGTTCGTACCTTCTGTCGTTGATCACCGTTATCTCACCGAACCCCCATCTCTGCCGTCTTCGTCCGCGCGCGCGTTCAGATCAAGACCGGTCCGGTCGGCCAGGAAGGACAGGGTGTCCACGGTGAGTTCGACCGTGCGCGAGACCGAGCGGGCCGCGTGGCCGACCTCGGCCTCGGCGCGCAGCAACACCGGGCGCCCGCTCGTGCTCGCGTCCTGCAGGGCCGCGCACATCTTGCGCGCGTGCAGCGGGTCGACCCGACTGTCGCCGTCGAACACGGTGAACAGCACCGCCGGGTAGCGCACGCCCGCGCGCACGTGGTGATAGGGCGAGTAGCCGAGCAGCCAGTCCAGTTCCTCGGCCACCTCGGCGCTGCCGTACTCGTCGGACCACAACCGGCCGAGCCCGAACCGCTCGTAGCGGACCATGTCCAGGAGCGGCATCGAGCAGGCCACGGCGGCGTACAACTGCGGCCGCTGGGTCAGCGCGGCGCCCACCAGCAGCCCGCCGTTGGAGCCGCCGGACGCGGCCAGCCGGTCGGGCGCGCTCCAGCCCCGGGCGGTCAGGTGCTCCGCGGCGGCGTGGAAATCGTCGAACACGCGTTGCTTGTTCCCACGCATGCCCGCACGATGCCACTCCTCGCCCTCTTCGGCGCCGCCGCGCAGATTCGCGATCGCGTACACGCCACCGGCCTCCACCCAGGCGAGCGCGCCCGCCGAGTAGGCCGGGCCGAGCGAGATGCCGAAGCCGCCGTAGCCGTACAACACGGCGGGTCGGGGCCGGTCCGGCTCGGCGGTCGGCGCGATCACGAACATCCGTACCTCGGTGCCGTCCGCCGACCGGTAGCACTCCTGGCGCACGTGCACGTCCGGCAGCGTCGCGGTGCCCGGTGCGGTGGCCCACGTGTCGATCGCGCCGGTGCGCGCGTCGTAGCGCAGCACCGCCGACGGCGCGGTGTAGTCGGACCAGCCGAACCACGCCTCGTGCCCGCCCTCGGGGTGCTCGGCCAGACCGCCGATCGAACCGGGCGAGCCGCCGGGCGTCGCCGGCCGGGCCAGCACCGCGCCGGTGGCCAGGTCGCACACGGTCAACTCGCCCACCGCGTGCCGGGTCCGGGTGACCAGCAGCGTCGGTGTGGGCGCGTGCGTGCCGTCCAGGATCGCGAAGCCGGTCAACACCGCGTCCGGGTCCTCCGCGACCAGATCGCGCCAGCCCTCGGGCCCGGGCGCCGCCGGGTCGGCCACACACAGCCGACCGCGCGGCGCGGCCAGGTCGGTGAACACGTACAACCGCCCGTCCCGGCCCACCCGCACACCGGTGAGCGCGTCCAGGCCCACCGTCACCGGCCGCAGCACCGGCCGCTCCGGCGAACCCGCGCGCAGGTCGGCCAGCCACAGGTCGTTGCGCGGCGCGGTGCCCAGCGACGCGGACACGGTGAGCCAGCGGCCGTCCCGACTGACCCCGACACCGAAGTAGGTGGCCGGCTCGGTACCCGCGCCGAACACCTCGACGTCCGCGACCGGGTCGGTGCCCACCCGGTGCAGGTACACCCGGCGGTGGTACTGCTCCTCGCCCGCGGGCACCTCCTCCGCCGGCAACCGGCGCACCAGATAGAACGCGTCGCCGCCCGGGAGCCAGGCGATCGAGGTGTCGCGCACCCGTTCGATCGGGCCCTCGATCCGGGCGCCGGTGCGCACGTCGAGCACGTACAGGCGGGATTCCTCGTCGCCGCCGGTGGAGAGCAGGTAGGCGAGCCGGTCGCCCTCGTCCGAGGGCACCCACTGGTCGAGTGTGGTGGTGCCGGTCGGGTCGATCGCGATCGGATCCACCAGCGCCCGTTCGGCGCCGTCCGGCTCGACCACGAACAACACCGCGTGCTCGCGGCCGGGGTCACGGCGGATCAGGAAGTGCCGGTCGCCGCGCCAACAGGGCAGCCCGGTCAGGCCGGTGGCGAGCAGCTCGGCCAGCCGAGCGCGCAGCGCGTCGCGTCCGGCCAGATGGTCCACATGGGCGTGGAACCACTCGTCCTGCGCGGCGGACCACGCGCGGGTGGCCGGCGCGTCCGGGTCCTCCAGGGCGCGATAGGGATCCGGGACGGGGCGGCCGAACAGCACGTCGACCGTGTCCGCACGGGCGGCGGCGGGGGCGCGCGGGGTCTCGAAGGGGGCGTGTTCCGCGGGCTGCACAGAGCGCGTCATGGGCGCACCCTAGACGTCCGGGCCCATCGGTGCGCACGGTCACCACTCGGCCACGCGGGGCCACTCGTGCAGGTGAACGCTCTGTGACCTTGTCGATTCCTGGTAGCGCGGGGGGTATCCCGGCATGGACACTGGAGGCCGATCGTCCCCGGCGCGAGCCACGCGCTGTCGGCGTCACAGGGAGGCATACGTGCCGCATTCGCTGGTCCTCAACGCGTCGTACGAGCCCCTGTGCGTGGTGCCCGTTCGCCGCGCACTGATCCTCGTGCTGAACGACAAGGCAATGTGCCTGGAAGAGACAGGCACCATCCTGCACAGCGCCACCACCGAGATTCCCGTACCCAGTGTGATCAGACTGACCCGTTTCGTCCGCATCCCCTTTCGGGGCCAAGTACCGCTCACCCGCCGGGCGCTGTTCGCTCGCGACGGAGGGCGTTGTGTCTACTGCGGAAGCGCCGCCACCAGCGTCGACCACGTCGTCCCGCGCAGCCGGGGCGGGCAACACACGTGGGACAACGTGGTCTCGGCGTGTCGTCGCTGCAATCACGTCAAGAGCGACCGGTACATCGCCGAGTTGGGCTGGCGAATGCCGCGCCCCCCATCCCAACCCACCGGCCTGGCCTGGCGGATCCTCGGAACCGGCTTCCGTGATCCGCGCTGGGAGCCATACCTGGCGCCGTACGGTGCACAGGAAGCGGGCTTCGACCATTTCGACCAGGTCGCGAGCGCCTAGAAGGCGGCGGATTTCCTCAGGGGAGCCCGTCGCCGTTTTTGTTTCGACGGGTTCCCCCGGGGCCGCGGTCCGGAACCCGACACACCACGTCGCGTGTCGGCCGGACACGCCGACACCGGAGCCGTTCGGGTGCGATGCTCGCGGGCATGGAGGAACCACGCGTATCGCAACTGTCTCCCGAATTGGTCCGGCTCGCCTCCGCGTTCGGCGTGGCCACGGAGTATCAGGGGTGGCGCGGCGAGGTCGTGCACGCCGACCCGGCGACGGTGATAGCGGTGCTCGGTGCGCTCGGGGTGGACGCGTCGACACCCGAGAGCGCCCGGGCCGCACTCGCCGCGCACGAGGAACTGCGTCGGACCCGGTTGTTGCCGCCGGTTCTGGTGCTGCGCTCGGGCCGCGCGGCCGGATTCACCGTCAACGTGCCGGCCGGACACCGGGTCGACCTGTGGCTCGAACTGGAAAACGGCGGGATACGGCGTGACCTCGGCCCCGGACCGGACCGTGGACCGCTCGGTGACCCGGTCGGCGGGCACCGGATTCCCGGCGACCTGCCCCTGGGCTGGCACACCCTGCACGCGCGCTGCTCGCCCGAACCCGAGGAGTCGCTCGGCTCGGGCGGCGTGCCGAGCACGGGCGGCGAGGACGTCCGCGCCTCGTGCCCGGTCGCGATCACCCCGGCCGTGTTGCCCACGCCCGAGCGGCGCTCGTGGGGATACATGGTCCAGCTCTACTCGCTGCCCTCGCGCCGGTCGTGGGGAATCGGCGATCTGGCCGATCTCGCCGACCTGGCGGTGTGGTCGGCGCGCACCCAGGGCGCCGGCTTCGTGCTGGTCAACCCGCTGCACGCGGCCTCGCCGGTGCCGCCGGTGGAGGCATCGCCGTATCTGCCGGTGAGCCGACGCTTCCCGGACCCGATGTACGTCCGGGTCGAGGCCATCCCCGAGTTCGCCTACCTGACCCCGGTCGAGCGCGCGGTCGCCGAGGAGCTCAGGGCCGCGGCGGGGGACGGGCACGACGGCGCCGAGCACCTGGACCGGGACGCGGTACGGGTGGCCAAGCGGGAGGCGCTCGCGCTGGTCCACAAGGTGCCGCGCAGCCTGGGACGGGACGCCGACTACCGCGCGTTCGTCGCGCGCGAGGGCCAGTGGCTGACCGACTTCGCCACGTGGTGCGCGCTGGTGGAGGAGTACGGCCCGTCCTGGCGCTCCTGGCCCGAGGAACTGCACGACCCGGACGCGGCCGAGGTCGACGCCGAGCGCGAACGGCTCGCCGGCGCGATCGACTTCCACCGGTGGACCCAGTGGGTGCTGGCCGACCAGTCGCGGGCCGCGCAGGACGCGGCGACCGCCGCGGGCATGGCGGTGGGCATCGTGCACGACCTCGCGGTCGGCGTGCATCCCGACGGCGCGGACGCGTGGGTGCTGGGCTCCGAGCGCGGCGGCCGGGTGCTCGCCCTGGGCGCCACCGGCGGTGCGCCGCCGGACGCGATGAACCAGATCGGCCAGGACTGGAACCAGCCGCCGTGGCACCCGCTGCGGTTGGCCGAGGTGGGCTACGCGCCGTATCGCGAACTGTTGCGCGCGGTGTTCCGGCACGCCGGCGCGGTGCGGGTGGACCACGTACTCGGGTTGTTCCGGTTCTGGTGGGTCCCCAAGGGCAACAGCCCGGCCCAGGGCGCCTACGTGCGCTACGACCACGAGGCGATGGTCGGCATTCTGGCACTGGAGGCGCACCGCGCGGGAGCGGTGGTGATCGGCGAGGACCTGGGCACGGTGGAGCCGTGGGTGCGCACCTATCTGGCCGAGCGCGGCATCCTGGGCACGTCGGTGTTGTGGTTCGAACGCGACGACAAGGGGCGGCCGTTGCCACCGGAGCAGTGGCGGGCCGGCTCGCTGGCCACGGTGACCACGCACGACCTGCCCCCCACCGCGGCCCGGCTCGCGGGCGAGCACATCGATCTGTGGGAGCGGCTGAGCCTGCTGGTACGGGATGCGGAGACCGAACGCGCCGAAGACCTCGCCGACCGTGAGCAGTGGCTCGAACTGCTGCGCCGGCGCGGCTACCTGCGGCCCGGCGCGGGCGAGCGGGAGACGATCGAGGCCCTGCACCGACTGCTCGCCGCGACGCCGTGCCGACTGCTGGGCGTGTGGCTGCCGGACGGGGTCGGCGATCGCCGACCGCAGAACCTGCCGGGCACCTGGAACCAGTACCCGAACTGGTTGTTGCCGGTGGCCGACGGCGAGGGCCGGCACGTCTACCTGGAGGACCTGCCGGTCAACCCGCGCGCGGTGTCGCTGGCCCGGGCGTTTCGCGGCCTGTAGAGGGCGGACGCGCCGAAGCCGCCGACCGGGTGCGGACCCGGTCGGCGGCTTCGGTCGAACGTCAGTGCTTCTTCTTGATGATGTCCGGAAGCATCACGAGACCCGCGATGATCAGGAAGGACAGGATCGGGATGCCGACGAAGATCCCGAGGGTCTCGCCGATACCCAGCTTGGGAGCCGGGTCGTCGCCGTCGTCGCGGACGTTCGCGAACGCCGGCGCCGAAATCAGCGACATGAGCGTGACAACGGCCGACACGGCCCCGGCGCGAAGTGCATTCCTGTTCACCACGAAACCCACGCTACCGGGCGCACACCCACACCCGCGCACCGGGTTGACCCTTCCGTGCAAACCGACCACCACCGGCCTCGACCGCCACCCGCCGGCGTCGACCGCCGGCCGGGCTGATCAACAGCCCGGCCGGCGTTCGAGGCCAAGTAGCCCGGCCGGCGCTCGACGTCGAGGCCAAGGCCGGGCCGCAGGCCGGCAACCCGCGCCGCACGGCTAACGTGTGTCGCGCGCCCGCGCCCGAAGCGCCCGGGCCACCCCGTCGCGGCTCTCCACCACCAGGCGCCGCAGCCCGGCCGGGTGTTCCGCCGCCGCGAGCCACGCGTCGGTGCGGTCCAGGGTGTCGGCGGTGACCTGGAGGGTCGGGTACAGGCCGATCACGATCTGCTGGGCGATCTCGTTGGTGCGGGTCTTCCACACGTCCGCGATCGCGGCGAAGTACCGGTCGGTGTAGGTCGCGAGCAGGTCGCGCTGGGCCGGCTGGACGAAGCCGCCGATCACCGCCGCCTGGATCGCGTTGGGCAGCGCGTCGGATTCGACCACCGAAGCCCACGCCTCGTCCTTGGCCGCGGCGGTCGGTCGCGCCGCGCGGCAGGCCGCCGCGTGCCGCTGTCCGGCCGCGGTCGAGTCCCGCTCCACCTCGGCGTCCACGTCGGCGTCGGTCGCCACGCCCGTCGCGGACAACCGCAGCAGCAGCGCCCAGCGCAGGTCCGCGTCGACGGCCAGGCCCTCGATCCGCTCCCCGCCGTCCAGCAGCCCGCGCAGGAGCTGCAGGTGGTCCTGCCGCGCGGCCACCGACGCCAGGCAGCGGGCCCAGGCGAGCTGGTGGTCGCTGCCCGGCTCGGCCGCGCGCAGGAACCGCTCGGCCGCCACCGCGAGTTCGGCCAGCGAGCGCTCGCGGTGCGCCGGGTCGGCGTACAACTCCAGCGCGCTGGTGACCTGGCGCTGGAGCGACTGGACGATGTTGATGTCCTTTTCGCCGCCCGCGCCGGCCAGCACCAGCTTGAGGTAGTCGCGCGTCGCCATCTCCGCGTCGCGCGTCATGTCCCACGCGGCCGCCCAGCACAGCGCGCGCGGCAGCGGGTCGACGAACTCGCCGATCGCGTCGGTGACGAACGCGAGCGACTCCTCGTCGAGCCGGATCTTGGTGTAGGTCAGGTCGTCGTCGTTGAGCAGCACGACGGCCGGCCTGGTCAGGCCGACCAGGTCCGCGACCTCGGTCCGGGCGCCGGTGATGTCCAGCTCCAGGCGGTGGGTGCGGACCAGGCCCGCGTCGGTGCGGTCGTAGAAGCCGATCGCGATCCGGTGCGAGCGCAGCGTCGGCCACTCCCGCGGAGCCTCCTGGAGCACCGCGAACGAGGTGATCAGGCCGTCCGAGGAGGTCTCGATCGCGGGCCGCAGCGTGTTCACGCCGGCGGTCTCCAGCCACTCGCGCGACCACGCCTTCAGGTCCCGGCCCGAGGTCTCCTCCAGTGCGCCGAGCAGGTCGGCCAGCCGGCTGTTGCCCCAGGCGTGCTTCTTGAAGTACGTCCGCACGCCCGCGAAGAAGTTCTCGCTGCCCACGTAGGCGACCAGTTGCTTGAGCACCGAGGCGCCCTTGGCGTAGGTGATCCCGTCGAAGTTGACCTCGACGTCCTCCAGGTCCCGGATGTCCGCGAAGATCGGGTGCGTGGACGGCAGTTGGTCCTGCCGGTAGGCCCAGGTCTTCATCCGGTTGCCGAACGTGGCCCACGCGTGCGACCAGCGGGTCACCTCGGCCTGGCAGCGCACCGACGCGTAGGTGGCGAACGACTCGTTCAGCCACAGGTCGTCCCACCACTGCATGGTGACCAGGTCGCCGAACCACATGTGCGCGAGCTCGTGCAGGATGGTCTCGGCACGCGTCTCGTAGGACGTGTCGGTGACCTTCGAGCGGAAGACGTAGTCCTCCAGGATCGTCACGCAGCCCGCGTTCTCCATCGCGCCCGCGTTGTACTCGGGCACGAAGAGCTGGTCGTACTTCGCGAACGGGTACGGGAAGTCGAACTGCTTCAGGAAGTAGTCGAAGCCCTGCTTGGTGACGTCGAAGATGTTGTCCGCGTCCAGGAACGGCGCGAGCGAGGCTCGGCAGTACACGCCGAGCGGGACGACGGTGCCGTCCTCGGCCGTATAGCTGTCCTGGACCGCGTGGTAGTGGCCCGCCACCAGCGCGGTGATGTACGTGGAGATCCGCGGGGTCGGCTCGAACGCCCACACCGAGGTGCCGTCGGCGCCGGCCGAGGGCTCGGGGGTGGGTGAGCAGGAGACCACGTGCCAGTCGCTCGGGGCACTGATCGTGAAGGCGAAGGTGGCCTTCAGATCCGGCTGTTCGAAGTTGGCGAACACCCGGCGCGCGTCAGCCACCTCGAACTGGGTGTAGAGGTAGGTCTTGTCGTCGACCGGGTCGACGAAGCGGTGCAGGCCCTCGCCGGTGTTCATGTACGCGCAGGACGCGACGACGCGCAGCTCGTTGCTCTCGGCGAGGTCGGTCAGCGCGATCCGGCTGTCCGCGTACACCGAGGAGACGTCGAGCGCCTTGCCGTTGAGGGTGATCTCGTGCACCTCGGGGGCGACCAGATCGACGAACGTCGTCGCGCCGGGCTCGGTACACCCGAACCTCAGCACGGTCGTGGACGGGAACGTCGCACCGGTGCCGGTCAGGTCGAGGGTGATGTCGTACGAGTCGACGGACAGTATCCGAGCCCGCTCGCGGGCTTCGTCACGCGTCAGATTGGTACCGGGCACGCTGCGCTCCTTGTGGGATGGGCGCCGCCGGGAAGGGGCGGCCGACGGATCGGACCCCGCCCGGGATGACGGCGGGGTCCGCGAAGGTTTTTCAGTTCCGCTGGTCGCGCTTTCGAGCCTTGAGCGCACGCGCCACGTCGTCGCGGCATTCCAGCACCAGCCGGCGCAGCGCCGGCACCGGCTCGGCCGCGGCCAGCCAGTCGTCGGTCCGGCGCAGCGTGTCGGCGTCGACTCGACCCGACGGGTACAGGCCGACCACGATCCGGCGGGCGATCTCGATCGAACGGTCCCGCCAGACCGGCGCGAGCGCGGCGAAGTAGCGGTCGGTGTACGGCTCGGTCAGCTCTTCCTGGCCGGGCGTGGCGAAGCCCGCGATCACCGCGTTGAGCATCGCGTTGGGCAGCTCGTCGGTCTCCACCACGAGCCGCCACGCCTCGGCCTTGGCCGCCGCGGTGGGTCGCGCGGCCCGGCACTCGATCGCGTGCCGGCGGCCCGCCGCGGTGCCGTCGCGCTCGACCTCGGCGGTGATGTCGGGCTCGTCGGCGGCGCCGCCCGCGCACAACGCGCGCAACAGCACCCAGCGCAGCTCGGTGTCCACCGCCAGCCCGGCGATCTCGGCGTCACCGGTCAACAGGTCGCGCAGGAAGGAGAGTTCCTCGGTGGTCGAGGACGCCGAGGCCAGGCAACGGGCCCAGGCCAGTTGGTGGTCGCCGCCGACCGGTGCGGCCCTGAGCTCGGCCAGCGCACCGGCCGCGAGCAGGCGCAGGCCCTCGGCCCGGAACGCGGGGTCGGTGTAGCGGTCCAGGCCGGTCTTGACCTGCACCTGAAGCTTTTGCACCACGCCCACGTCGCTCTCCCGGCCGGCGTGCCGCAGCACCAGCGCCAGATACTCGCTCGCGGGCAGCTCGCCGTCCCGGGTCATGTCCCAGGCCGCGCCCCAGCACAGGGCGCGGGCGAGCGAGGAGTCCAGCTCGCCGAGCGAGTCGAGCAGGGCCTGCCACGACCGCGCGTCGAAGCGCACCTTCGCGTAGGTGAGGTCGTCGTCGTTGAGCAGGATCAGCGGGGTGCGGGCGCGGCCGACCAGCTCGGGCACCTCGGTGCGCGCGCCGACCACGTCCACCTCGACCCGGGCGACGCGTTCGGCGCCGTCGTACAGGCCGATCGCGATCCGGTGCGGACGCAGTGTGGGGAACCCCGGGGCGGCCTCCTGGAGCACCGCGAACGAGGTGATCACGCCGTCCGCGTCGGTCTCGATCGCGGGCCGCAGCGTGTTCACGCCGGAGGTCTCCAGCCAGTCCGCCGACCAGGACTTGAGGTCGCGACCGGAGGTCTCCTCCAGGGCGGAGAGGAAGTCGGCGAGCGTGGTGTTGCCCCACGCGTGCCGCTTGAAGTACGACCGGGCACCCGCGAAGAACTCGTCCTCGCCCACGTAGGCGACCAGTTGCTTGAGCACCGAGGCGCCCTTGGCGTAGGTGATCCCGTCGAAGTTGAGCTTGGCGTCCTCCAGGTCGTTGATCACCGCCACGATCGGGTGGGTGGTGGGCAACTGGTCCTGGCGGTACGCCCAGTCCTTGCGTCGCGCGGCGAAGCTGGTCCACGCGTCGGTCCAGCGGGTGGCCGCACCCTGCGAGTAGGAGCCCATGAAGTCCGCGAAGGACTCCTTCAGCCACAGGTCGTCCCACCAGCGCGGGGTGACCAGGTCGCCGAACCACATGTGGGCCATCTCGTGCAGGATCACGTTGGCGCGGTTCTCGTACGCCGAGTCGGTGACCTTGGAGCGGAAGACGAAGTCCTCGGTGAAGGTGACCGCGCCCGGGTTCTCCATCGCGCCGAGGTTGTACTCGGGCACGAAGAGCTGGTCGTACTTGCCGAACGGGTACGGGAAGTCGAACCGGTCGTGGAACAGGTCCAGGCCCTGCCGGGTGACCTCGAAGATCTCCTCGTGGTCGAAGGCGTCGGCCAGCGACGCGCGGCAGAACCCGCCGAGCGGGACGACGAGGCCGTCGGGGCCGGTGTAGGTGTCGAAGACCGCGTGGTAGGGACCGGCCACGACCGCTGTCAGGTAGGTGGAGATGCGCGGCGTCGGCGCGAAGTCCCAGCGGGCGACCCCGTCGCGGACCGGCACCGGGTCCGGCGTGGTCGAGTTCGAGACCACGTGCCAGTCGGCCGGCGCGGTCACCGAGAAGCGGAACGCGGCCTTGAGGTCCGGCTGTTCGAAGTTCGCGAACACCCGGCGCGAGTCGGCCGGCTCGTACTGGGTGTAGAGGTAGACCCGCTCGTCGACCGGGTCGACGAAGCGGTGCAGGCCCTCGCCGGTGCGGCTGTAGGCGCACGACGCGAGCACACGCAGTTCGTTGGCGCCCTCGACCAGGTCGTCCAGCAGCACCCGGGTGCCGTCGAAGACCTGCGCGGGGTCGAGCTCGCGGCCGTTGAGCACGACCTCGTGTACGTGCGGGGCGAGCAGATCCACGAACGTGGCCGCACCCGCCTCTCGGCATCCGAAACGGAGCACCGTCTCGGAGCGGAACGTCTCCGTGCTGTCGGTGCTGACGTCGAGCCTGACGTCGTAGTCCTCGACGCTCAGGATCCGGGCCCGCGTGCGGGCCTCCTCGCGGGTCAGGTTCCTGCCGGGCACTGGATCACTCCCTGGTTGGCTGCGGTCCCGGCCGATCCTTTCACGGCGGGGGCGACGGTGTCGGCCCGGTTTCCCGGCCGGATTCGCGGCGGCGGGGACGCCGTCGGTCGGGGTGGGCGCGCGGCGCCGCGGGGATTGTCCCGGTCGGCAGGAATGGCACGGTGCCCTCGCGGGTTGCACAGCATCGACGGCCGGCCCGCCGTCCGGCGTTCGGCCACGCGCACGGCGCGGTCGGGCGCGAGGCACCGCGCACCAGGTATCAGGATCGAGAGGAACCCCGCTGTGACCACCAAGGACGACGGATCCGCCCGCGACATAGCGCACTTTTGGTTCGACCCGCTGTGTCCGTGGGCGTGGATGACCTCCCGCTGGATGCTCGAGGTGGAGAAGATCCGCCCTGTGGACGTGCAGTGGCACGTGATGAGCCTGTCCGTGCTCAACAGCGGCCGGGACGACATCCCGGACGCGTACAAGGAGATGCTGGAGCGGGGCTGGGGGCCGGTGCGCGTGTGCATCGCCGCCGAGCAGCGCTTCGGCAACGAGGTGCTGCTGCCGCTGTACACCGCGCTGGGCACCCGCCGACACCCGGGTGGTGAGGAGTTCACGCGCGAGGTGATCGAGGCCGCGCTCACCGAGGCCGGGCTGCCCACCGAACTCGCCGACGCCGCCGACTCGACCGAGTACGACGAGGCGCTGATCAAGTCGCACCACGACGGCATGGACCGGGTGGGCATGGACGTCGGCACCCCGGTGATCAGCGTCAACGGCGTGTCGTTCTTCGGCCCGGTGGTGACGCCGGCGCCCAAGGGCGAGGACGCGGGCAAGCTCTGGGATGGTGTGGTGCTGGTCGCGGGCACGCCGGGCTTCTTCGAGATCAAGCGCACCCGGGACCAGGGGCCGATCTTCGACTGACCGACTCGACCGGCTTCGACTGACCGGATGAAACCTGCCGGCGTCGACCGGAAACCGCTACAAAACAAAGCAAAGCTAATTAATCTGGATAAATGACGGCTCCGGAACGCCAGAGCAGCGTGATCCACACCTCCCGAACCGGGCGGCCGGATCCGTGCACGCCCAACGGCAACGCCCCCTACGGGTCCCGCATGCCGCGGCTGCGCGACCGCGCGCTCGCCTTCGGGCTGCGCGCGGTCGTGCCGCTGTGGCGGTGCGTGGGACTGCGGATGGGGGCGGCCTCGCTGCGGCACTACCTGGTCGGGCGCGGCGCGCCGTTCGTGATCGACCCGACCCAGCCGCTGCGGGCCAAGCCGTTCCGCCGCGCGGCGCTCACCCACTTCGAGGAGTGGTGGGCGCTCGCGGCGATCCGCTGGCACGACAGCGGGGGCCTGGAGAGCGTCTTCGAGACCACCACGCACTGGCACGGCGTGCTGATCCGGCGCGGTGACGACACCGACTGGTGGCTGGCCATGCGTGGTCTCCAGTACCGGATCACCGGCCGGATCGAGGTGCTGCCCGGCACCACCTCGGTCCCGGGCTCGCCGGTGCTGCCCGACGTGCGCCTGGTGTATCGGGTCGAGGTCTACAAGGACTGGGGCTTCGACAAGGGTCAGGGCGAGTACGGGGTGTCCTTCACGCCGCTCGCGCGCCTGCACGAGGTCGGCCTGGCCCGCGAGTTCCCGGTCACCGGCCGCAGTGGCGACCTGGTGTGGACGTCGAACGGCCCACACGGACGCACGGATCCGTCCAGGTTCTGAGCGGGCCCGCCCAGCGGCCGATGCGCCCGGGCGCGGGTTCTCGGGCCGGCTCTGTGTATTGCACACGTGTCGACGTACGCTCGGCTGCGTCCCAGTGACGAGCGGCGAGGAGTCCGGCGGCATGACCAAGGCTTACGACACGATCTACATCGACGGCGCGTGGACGGCTCCCTCGTCGAGCGAGACCATCGAGGTCGTCGACCCGAACACCGAGCGGGTCGTGGCGACCGTGCCGCAGTGCACGCCCGCCGACGTGGACCTGGCCGTGGCCGCGGCCAGGCGTGCCTTCCCCGGGTGGGCGGCGACGCCGCCGGCCGAGCGGGCCGCGCTGCTCGCGAAGGCGCGGGACCTGCTCGCCGAGCGCTCGGCCGAGATGGCCGAGGTGATCGTCGCGGACATGGGCGCGCCCGCCGCACTGGTCGAGCGGGTGCACCTGGGTCTGCCGCTGGTCGTGCTGGGCAGCTACGTCAAGCTCGCCGACGAGTTCCCGTGGGAGGAGAACATCGGCTCCTCGCTGGTGGTGCGCGAACCGGTCGGCGTGGTCGGCGCGATCACCCCGTGGAACTTCCCGTTGCACCAGATCACCAACAAGCTCGGCCCGGCGCTGGTCGCGGGCTGCACCGTGGTGCTCAAGGCCAGCGAGGTCGCGCCGCAGGCCGCCCACCTGTTCTTCGAGATCCTGCACGACGCGGGCTTCCCGGCGGGCGTGGTCAACCTGGTCTCCGGCACCGGACCGGTGGTCGGCGAGGCCATCGCGGCCCACCCGGACGTCGACATGGTCTCGTTCACCGGCTCGACCAGGGCCGGCACGCGCGTGTCCGAACTCGCCTCGGCGACGGTCAAGCGGGTCGCGCTCGAACTCGGCGGCAAGTCCGCCAACGTGATCCTGCCCGGCGCCGACCTGGAGAAGGCGGTGCGCGCGGGCGTGGGCGGCGCGTACCTCAACAGCGGGCAGACGTGCAGCGCGCCGACCCGGATGCTGGTGCACCGCGACGACCTGCCGCGCGCGGTCGAGTTGGCCGCGGAGACTGCGACGGCGATGACCGGAAAGCTCGGCCCGCTGGTCAACGCGACCCAGTTCGAGCGGGTGCGCGGCTACATCGCCAAGGGCATCGAGGAGGGCGCGACCCTGGTGGCCGGCGGCCCGGAACTGCCCGAGGGCGTCGAGAGCGGCTACCACGTGCGGCCCACGGTCTTCTCCGACGTCACCAGCGAGATGACCATCGCGCGCGAGGAGATCTTCGGCCCGGTGTTGTCGATCCTGGCCTACGACACCGAGGAGGAGGCCGAGCGGATCGCCAACGACACCCCCTACGGTCTCGCCGGCGCGGTGTGGGGGCCCAGCCGCGAGGCCGCGGTCGCGTTCGCCCGCAGGATGCGCACCGGCCAGGTGGAGATCAACGGCGGGGCGTTCAACCCGCTTGCCCCGTTCGGCGGTTACAAGCAGTCCGGCAACGGGCGCGAACTGGGTCGATTCGGCCTGGAGGAGTACCTGGAGGTCAAGTCGCTGCAACTGTGACGCTCGGCCGAACGCTGTCGGTGGTGCTCGACACGGTGCTTTCGGTGGCGCTCGACAATGTTCGGATCGATACGTTGTCGGGCGCCGCCGTGATCGTTCGATGTCCGATTGGTTAAGTTCACAGGGTCCCGCAACACAAGAGTGTGGAGTCAGCTGTGAGTAATGCCCTTCTCGACGCGCGCCGCCCCGTCCTGGCCGACCTGATCCCGGCCCGGGTCTTCAAAGGCGCCGCCGTGCGCGACGCCGCGCTGGTCGTCGGCGCGTCCGCGTTCGTCGGCCTCGCCGCCCAGATCTCCGTCCCGGTGCCCGGCTCGCCGGTCCCGGTGACCGCGCAGACCTTCGCCGTGCTGCTCGCCGGCAGCGCGCTCGGCGCCTGGCGCGGGCTCGCCGCGATGGTGCTCTATCTGGGTCTGGGCGCGGCGGGCATGCCGTGGTTCGCGGAGGGCACCTCCGGCACCGGCTTCCCGACCCTGGGCTATGTGTTCGGCATGGTGCTCGCCGCCGCCGCGGCCGGCTTCCTGGCCCAGCGCGGCACCGACCGCAGCCCGCTGCGCACCGTCGGCACGATGGTGCTGGGCAACGCGGTGATCTACGCGGCCGGCCTCACCTACCTCGCGCACGACCTCGGCATCTCGATGTCCAAGGCGTACGAGATCGGCATGCAGAACTACCTCTTCGGCGACGCGGTCAAGATCCTGCTCGCGACGGCGCTGCTGCCCACCGCGTGGAAGCTGGTCGGCCGGCGCGGCTGACGCCCCGTCACCGGTCGGGCCCCGTTTCCCCGTCAGGGGAGGCGGGGTCCGATTTTTTTTGGCGAGCGGCACCCGCGGACGCCTACTCTCGTCCCATGAGACCGGGGGCAACCAAGCGCATCGCCATCAGCGGAACCGTCGTCGCGTTCCTGATCGTGGCCGGACTGGGCAACCAGTGGGTGTTCAAGGAGTCGTGGGGCGAGAGCAGCGACAGCGACAAGTGGTACATGGTGCTGCTGCGGATCATCGGCCATCCGCTGTGGATCGCGGACAAGGGCGAACTCGGTGACGAGTTCCGGGTCAGCTTCACCACCAAGGACGTCACCGCCGGCTATGTCGGCATCGCGGTGCTGTTCGTGGTGGTCGCGGCGGTGCTCGCGCTCGGTGCGCGCGGCCTGAGCGAGCGTGCCGGCGGCTTCGTGGCGTTCGTGGTCGGCTGGTTCTCGCTGGTGCTCGGCGGCGCGCTGCACTCGCTGACCGTCTTCACGATCGTGCACGACGAGGCCGGGCGCAGGCGCGGCGTCTCGGGCTTCCAGGACGCGATGACCACGATCCAGGCCGGCGCCTACTTCGGGCTGCTCACCGGCTGGCTGGTGGGCCTGGCCGCGGCGGCCGGCTACGTCGCGGCGCGCGGGGCGGCGAGCCCGGCAGGTTACCCGCCGCCCCCGATGACCGTCTACGGCCAAGCCGGCGCGTACGGCCCGCCCGGCGCCCCCGGCAACCTCGCCTTCGGCCTCCCGCCGCAGTCGCCCTACGGTGCCCCCACCACCATCAGGCCCGCGGGCCCGCCGCCCACCGCGCCGCCTCGGCCGACCGGTGCGCCGGACACGCCACCCGGTGGATACCGGCCCTGATGGGACGTTCGGGACCGAGCCTGAGAGACTGCGGCCCATGCGCGTTTACCTCGGCTCCGACCATGCCGGCTACGACCTCAAGCAGCACCTCATCGCGTGGCTCGACGCCAACGGCCACGAGGCCGTCGACTGCGGCCCGGCCGTACAGGCCGACTCCTACGACTACCCCGTGTTCTGCCTGCGGGCCGGCGAGCGGGTGGCCGCCGACCCGGGCAGCCTCGGCGTCGTGCTCGGCGGCTCCGGCAACGGCGAGGCGATCGCGGCGAACAAGGTCAAGGGGGTGCGCTGCGCCCTGGTGTGGAGCCAGGAGACCGCGTCGCTGGCCCGCGAGCACAACAACGCGAACGTGATCTCGATGGGCGCGCGCATGCACTCGCTCGACGAGGCGACGAAGTTCCTCGAGGTCTTCGTGAACACCCCGTACAGCGAGGCCGAGCGGCACACCCGCCGGATCAACATGCTCACCAAGTACGAGAACACCGGCGAACTGCCGACCCTGCCGTAGCCCGAGGCCGCTCCGCCGGCGCCCCCGATCGGTCCGTCCGGTCGGGGGCGCCGCCATGTCGGTGCGGATCGGTAGCGTGGAGGCGTCACACCACCGCGCATCCACCACCGGGTTTCACCACCGAATCCACCACTTCGCATTCGTCGCCGCACTGGAGGCCGCGTGCCCGAGGGCCACACCATCCACCGTCTCGCCACCGCCCACCAGGAGCGCTTCGGCGGACTGCCGCTGCGGCTGAGCAGCCCGCAGGGCCGATTCGCGGAGAGCGCGGCGCTGCTCGACGGGGAGCCCCTGGTCGCCACCGACGCGCACGGGAAGCACCTGTTCCTGGAGTTCTCCGGCGAGCGCTACATCCACGTGCATCTGGGCCTGTACGGACAGTTCTCCTTCGGCGAGGGCGACAAGCTGCCCGACCCGGTCGGTCAGGTCCGGCTGCGGCTGGCCGCGAAGGTGCCGGGCGGCGCGGCCTGGGCCGACCTGCGCGGCCCCACCGCCTGCCGACTGCTGGACCGGGCCGAGAAGGACGCGGTGCACGCCCGGCTGGGCCCCGACCCGCTGCGGGCGGACGCGGACCCGGCGGCGGCGTGGCAGCGGATCCAACGCAGCGCGAAGCCGATCGGCGCGCTGCTGATGGAGCAGAACGTGCTCGCGGGCGTGGGCAACGTCTACCGCGCCGAGGTGCTGTTCCGGTTCGGCGTCGATCCCCGACTGGCGGGCAACCGGCTCGCGCGGGAGACCTGGGACGCGATGTGGGCCGACCTGGTGCTGCTGATGCGCGAGGGCGTGCTGTCGGGCCGGATCGACACCGTGCGCCCCGAGCACACCCCCGAGGCGATGGGCCGCGAGCCGCGCAAGGACGACCACGGTGGCGAGGTGTACGTCTACCGGCGCACCGACATGCCGTGTTTGGTGTGTGAAACCCCGGTCAAGACCGCCGAGTTGGTCGGCCGGAATCTGTTCTGGTGCCCCACCTGTCAGCCGTCGGCGTAACCTCCGATTGGTGACCGTTCGGTAGTGTCGCGGGGTGGCCGCGCCGACAAGCAGAGGAAACCGGGCAAGCCGGACCGGGAGGCGCGCGACACTCGTGCGCTCGGGCCGGCGCGTCGCGACCTGGCTGCGGCATCGGGTCTTCCCCTCCGACGGGTTCGCCCTGGCCGGACTGCTGGCCGCGGTCACCGCGTGCGGCCTGCTCTCGGATGTGAACGCGTCGTGGTTCCCGGCCACGATGACGGCGCTGCCGATCCTGGTCGGCGGGTTGGTGCTGCGGATGCCCAGCCTGCTCCTGCTGTACGCGGCCACCGCCGGCGTACTGGTCGCGCAGCACCAGGTGCACGACCCGGAAGAGGTCACCGCGGGCACCATCGTGGTGGTCGGGGCGATCGCGGGCATCGTGCTGCTGATGGCCCGGATGCGGACCCGCCTGGGCGTGCAGTGGACGCGTGGCGAGTCGATGTTGTTCGACCTGCGGGACCGGTTGCGGGCCCAGGGCGAGATGCCGGTGCTGCCGCCGCAGTGGCATACCGAGGTGGTGCTGCGACCGGCCGGTGGGCAGTCGTTCTCCGGCGACTTCCTGGTCGCCTCCCGCGGCGCGGGCGGCGGGCGGGTGCTCGAGGTGGTGCTGGTCGACGTCTCCGGCAAGGGGCTGGCCGCGGGCACGCGCGCGTTGATGTTGTCCGGCGCGTTCGGCGGGCTGCTCGGCTCGTTGCCCCCGCACGGTTTCCTGCCGGCGGCGAACGACTACCTGTTGCGCCAGGAGTGGGCGGAGGGCTTCGCGACGGCGGTGCACGTCGTGCTCGACCTGGAGTCGGGCGAGTACGAGTTGATCTCGGCGGGACACCCTCCGGGCGTGCACTGGGACGCGGGCTCCGGGCGCTGGCACGTGATCGAGGCGGTCGGCCCGCTCCTGGGGGTGATCGAGGACGCGACCTTCGAGGGCGTCAAGGGCCGGCTGGGCACCGGCGACGCGCTCCTGTTGTTCACCGACGGCATGGTGGAGATGCCCGGCGAGGACATCGCCACCGGCATCGACCGTTTCCTCGGTGAGGCCGAGCGGCTGGTCCGGGACGACTTCCACGACGCGGCGCGCCGGATCGTGGCGGCGGCCGGGCGCAACGTGGGCGACGACCGCGCGGTGGTGCTGCTGCGCCGGCGCTGAGGTCGGCCCGGGGTTCGCTCAGTGGGCGGGCTCCGCGGTGCTCGGGGCCGGACGCGCCAGGGCCGCCAGTTCGGCGGGCGTGCGCGGCAGGGTGCCCGCCGGGGCCAGCCCGTGTGCGGCCAGTACGGCGGCGGCCGCGTGCGCCCAGGTCGGCCGCAGGCTCGCGGCGGCCAGCAACTCGGTGTCCGCGAGCAATTCGCTCGCCGGCCCGGTGTGCAGGCGCCCGTGTGCGAGGACCGCCGCGTCGTCGGCCCAGCGCAGCGCGAGGTCCACGTCGTGGGTGGCCATCACCACCGTCGTCCCGGTCGCACGCAAGTGGTCGAGCGTGTGCAACAGCGCTTCCTGCCCGGCCGGATCCAGGCCCGCGGTCGGCTCGTCCAGCACCAGCACCTCGGGCCGCATCGCGATCGCGCCGGCGATGGCGACCCGCTTGCGCTGGCCGAAGGACAGCAGGTGCACGGGCCGCTCGGCCAGTTCGGTGATTTCGAGCGCGGCCAGTGCCTCGGCCACCCGCGAGCGCACCTCGGCCGGGTCCAGATCCAGGTTGAGCGGCCCGAACGAGACGTCCTGGGCCACCGACGCCGAGAAGAGCTGGTCGTCGGGATCCTGGACGACCAGTTGCACAGCCCGCCGCAGCGCGGTGAGCCCCTTGCGGTCGTGCCGAATCGGCACCTCGTGCAGTTCGACCCGCCCCGAGTCCGGTGTCAGGCCGCCGGTCAACAGCCGCAGCAGCGTGGTCTTCCCGCTGCCGTTGGGCCCGAGCAGCGCCAGCGCCCGCCCGGTCGGAACGGACAGGGACAGCCCGCTCAACACGGCCGGCCCGTCCTCGTAGGCGTAGCCGATCTCTCGTACCCGCAACGGAATCACGGCACCACCGATACCAGGAGAAGAGTGGCGGCGACGACCGCCGCCACGACGAACAGGGAGCCCGCGACGAACGCCCGCGAGACGCGTACCTCGTCCACCAGCACCCGCAGGCGCCCGTCGTAGCCGCGTCCGGCCAGACCCGCCTCCAGGCGCTGGGCGCGGGCGAACGCGTGCACGAAGACCGCCGAGCCGAGCCCGGCCACCGAGCGCCAACGGGCTCGCCGGGTGCGGTGACCCAGCCGGCCCGCCTGGGCCTGGTTGATCCGCGTGGTCGTGTCGTAGAGCAGGAACAACATTCGATACATCACCGCGGCGACGTCCACCACGGCGGCCGGCACGCCCACCCGGTTCAGCCTCGGCAGTACGTCCGACAGCGGTGTGGTGAACGCGAACAGCAGCATCGCCAGGCCCGCGGCGGTGGAGCGGGCGAGCAACTCGGCGGCGTGGCGCGGCCCGTTGGGGGCCCAGCCGACGCCGTCCGCGCCGATCGTGACGAGCAGGGCGAGCGCGCCGGTGGCGGCGAATCCGAGCGGCGCGCGGGCGGCCCGCCACAACCGCCGGGCGGGCACGCGCGCGAAGCCGAACGCGACGACCAGGACGGTCGCCGCGACCAGGACCGCGCCGGGCCACGGCGGCAGTGCCACCGCGCACCCGAGCAGCCCGAAGGAGAGCACGGCCTTGTCGGCCGGATGGCGGTGACGCCACGAACTCGCGTGCGCCGCCGCGTCGATCGGCAGCACGGAATCAGCGGCCCGGGACCGATGCCGGCGTCTGGTCCGCGGGTGTCGCCCCGGCGGCATTCGCCGAAGCGGCGGTCGGTTCGTCGGGCGTGTCCGAGGCATCCGGCGCGAGCCGGCGGCGGGTGCGCTTGACCCCGAACATGTAGCCGACCACGCCCGCGCCGAGGGCGGCCTGCAACGCGAACAGACCGGACTCGATCTCTCCGGACGGCGGTTCGTACAGCGGGCTGAACCACGGCTCGTAGTCCGGGTCGTTCTCGGTGATCGCGGTCTCCGCCTGGGTGTCGGCGCCCGCGAACGGCTCGTCCTTGTGGTCGCCCATGCCGAACACCACGGGCAGGACCGCGAGCAGTACCACGGCCAACACGATCAGCAGGTTGATCTTCGTGGAGCGCTTCACTTGGACTTCTCCTCCTCGCGCGCGATCCGCGCGTCCGTGACCACACCGAGCCGGACCAGATCGCCGCGGCTGGACTGCCGCAACAAGCGCACGACCAGGACGGTCAGCAGACCCTCGCTGATCGCCAGCGGGATCTGGGTGAGGGAGAAGATGCCGCCGAACTTGGCCAACGCGCCCGCGAATCCGCTGTCCGGGTCGGGGAAGGCCAGGGCCAACTGCACGCTGGTGACGCAGTAGGTGCTCAGGTCCGCGACGAACGCGCCCACGAACACCGCGACATCCAGCGGAGTGGTGCCGCCGCGTCCGTCCAGGAGCGAACGGGCCAGCCGATACGCGCCGTAGCCGGCCCACGGGCCGACGATCGCCATGGAGAACACGTTCGCGCCGAGCGTGGTCAGCCCGCCGTGCGCGAGCAGCAACGCCTGGAAGAGCAGGGTGATCGTGCCCAGTACGGCCATGATCGGCGGCCGGAACAGGATCGCGCCCAGTCCGGTACCGGTGGGATGGGAGCAACTACCGGTGACGGAAGGGATCTTGAGCGCGGACAGCACGAACGAAAACGCGCCGGACGCGCCGAGCAGCAGCGTGTTCTCGGGTTTGTCGCGTACCTCGCGGGTGAGCGCGCGGGCGCCGTGGACGACGAACGGGGCCGACGCGACGCCCCAGGCGGCAGCGTGTTCCCAGGGCAGATAGCCCTCTGCGATATGCATGAGGAAGGGTCCCTCTCCAACACCTCGTGGACGGACGATCGCCGTGGCCGGTCTCCTGGCTGACGGGTCGTACGTTCACATCTCCGCCTTCCCGGGGCCGCGCGAGCGGTCCCAGTGGCTTCCCGCGGCGACGAATCAACGTTTCCGCGGGGGTGGAGGAGAACTTCCCGATCACAGTGGCGAGGGCCGCGCCGGCATCGAACCGGCTTCCCGAGCACCACGGCGAGCCGACACTAGTGGTCGGATGGACATGGCGACAAGATGGCTTTTGCAAACCGTGCGCAAGACCACAATGCGGGCGGAGCGGTCGAGCAATTGCCGCATTCCGGAGCGTGATCGTCGACGGGTGCGGCGGGGCGCGATTGCGGTGCGATGCGGAGTGGCGCGGTGTGGCGCGGCTCGGCGCCGAGGCACGCCGCGCGGTGCTCAGTCCAGGCCGGGTCCTCGGCCCCGGACCACCACGGTGCCCGCAACCCGGTCACCGACCCGCTGGCGCCGCTCGCTGGTGAGCACCGCGGTCAGGCCGACCGCGCCGAGCGCGAACGCGTCGACGCACAGCAGCAGCCAGCGGATCCCGAGCTGACGCCGCCCCGCCCGCCCACCGGACACGTCCACGACCCGGATACCGAACATCTGCATGCCCCACGTGCGCCCGTCGTGCTCGGCGGGCCGCAGTACCCAGTACCAGAACAGGATGGCCAGCGCGACCATCAGCACACCGACGGTGATCGTCGCGGTCAGCGGGCCGCTGCGGATCGAACCGTCGGGATGTGTGGGCAGCAGGACGAACAGGAACATCGCGGCGCCGGGCAACAGCGCGGACGCCAGCACGTCCACCACGAACTGGCCGATCCGGCGCCACAGCACCGAGGGGCCGACCGGGCTCGCGACCTCGGGCAGCCACACCCGGGCGCGCGGGCGGGCGGGCCGCGCCGAGCGGGCGAAGTGCCGCGGAAGGCTCCGTTCGTACATGCTGTTGTACTTTCCGCAACCGGGTGATTTGACTCCCGACGCGGCCGGATATCGGCGAGATTGCGCCCGGTCGGCGGATCCGGTCGGCGGCCGGGACCGGATGGCCCGGATCCGGCGCCGACGGCGGCGATCGGATTCTCGGGTGATCAGATCGTCATCGGGCCGTCCACGCCGAACAGGTCCGGCTCGGAGCGGCTGATCACGTCGTACAGCGGTTTGTAGTTGATCCAGGCGACCGTGTCGTTGCCCAGTTGTTCCCGGGTCAGCCGCGCGTTTTCCGGCGTGATCGGCTTGAGCTCGCCGGCCGCCTGGGCGAGCAGCTGTACCTGGCAGGAGCGCTCCATGGTGATGAACCACCACGCCGCCGCGTCGACCGACTGCCCCACCGTGAGCAGGCCGTGGTTGCGCAGGATCAGCGCCTTCCGCGGGCCGAGCGTCTTGGCGATGCGGCGGCCCTCCTCGGCGTCGAGTACGACGCCCGCGTAGTCGTCGAACAGCTCGTGATCCTCGTAGAACGGGCACACGTCCTGAGTGATCGGTTCGAGTCGGATGCCGAGCGCGGAGATCGCCCGGCCGTGCACGGAGTGGCTGTGTGCCGCCGCGACCACGTCGGGACGGGCCGCGTGGATCTGCGAGTGGATCGCGAACGCGGCCTGGTTGACGTGGAATCGGCCCTCGACGACCTGTCCCTCGTGGTTGACCAGAATCAGGTCGTCCACGGTGATGTGCTTGAACGACATCCCGAACGGGTTGACCCAGAAGTGATCGGTGAGCTCCGGATCACGCGCGGTGATGTGGCCGGCCACCCCCTCCTCGAAGCCGAACCGACCGAACAGCCGCAACGCCGCGGTCAACCGCTCCTTGCGGTGCCGGCGCTCCTGTTCGACGGTCTCGAACGTGGGCGGCAGGGCGAAGCTCAGGTCGGCCGGGGACACCGGCAGCGGCGGGGTCGGCTGCCGGCCCGGCACGTCCTGGGCCTGCGGAGCATCGGTGCCGGACATGTGTGTCTCCTCGAACTCGACTCGGTCTGCTATGCGGGGCGTGGGACGCGGCCGACGCTACCGGCGAGTCACTTCCCAGGACAGCCCCCGACGGCGGGCCGTTCGTGCGAGGCCGGGGATTTTAGCGCCCGGGTCGCGTTGGGACCGGGTTTCCGGAAATTAATCGAATATTGCCCGCAGGGCTCTTCGAGCTGCTTCTACGCTGCCGTTCAGTGAGTCCGGGAGGTCGAGTTCGAAGCAGTCGAACTCGAATTTCCGGACCCGCGACAGACGCACAAGATACGGGCAACGCGCAAAGTACGGGCGCGCGGAAAGAACGGGCGCACACAGGGGGAAGGGGCGCGTGACTTGAGCGGCGGGGGCGTGAATTCGACGGAGGTTGTGAGTATCGGCGCACGGGCGCCCTCGGCGACGCCCGTGTTCGGCCGCGGCGATCCGGTGCCGGTGCGGGCCAAGGCGGACGCGGGCCGGCGGGGTTCACCCGCCCGGGCTTCGACGTCGAGGAGCCCGATCGCGAGGAGTTGGGCGGAGATGGCACAACCCCCGCGACGGTCGAGGCCGTCCCGGCGCAGATCAGGCGACCTGCCGACCGGGTCCGACACCGAGTGGACCCCTGTGACCGAGGCGGATGTCATCGAAGCAATCGAGGCCGATCCCAACGCAGCAGTCGACGCCGACCCGATCGCGGTGATCCCGGTCGGGCCGCCGACCCCGGGTGTCGCAGCAGTGCCCGAGGACGAGCCTGTCGGAGTCCACCGGAAAGCCGCACCGCCGATCGCCCCGGAGGCAATCATGGCCAGTATGGAAACGGCCCTCAAGGAAGCAATGACGATCGAGGGCGCCGTGGGTGTGGCCCTCGTCGACTACACGAGCGGAATGGCGCTCGGAATTCTCGGCGGCAGCAAGGAACTCGACCTGAACGTGGCCGCCGCCGGAAACACCGACGTGATGCGCGCGAAGATGCGCACGATGGAGATGTTGCACCTCGGCGACCAGATCGAGGACATCCTGATCACGCTCGGCAAGCAGTACCACGTGATCCGGCCGCTGAGCGGCCGGGCCGGCAAGGGCCTGTTCCTCTACATCGTGCTGATGAAGGACCGCGCCAACCTCGCGCTGGCCCGACACAGCCTCAAGCGTATCGAGGAGGAGATCGAGGTCTGAGTTCGCGCCCCGGCGGCGCGTTCGAGGCCCGCCGTCGGGGCCCGCAGACCCATCCTCGATACCCCTGGCGCCCCCGCCACCCCCGTGCGGTGGGCGCCATCGGGGTGTCCGGGGACCGGCGCGAGGGTGCCCGGCAAGCCGCGCGCGGGTGTTCGGGACCACGTGCGAGGGTGTCCGGGGCCACGTGCGACCGCTCTGGTCTCCCTGCTCCGTCTCGGATATGACGGTACGTCAGATGTACCGTCGAAGCTCGACGTCGTACTTCGCGTACGGATCGCAGCCGGATCCGTTACGGATCGCGTACCCGAGTCCCCGAGGAGCCGCATGCTGTCCGGCGAGAAGATCCTGATCACCGGCCCCGCGGGCCAGATCGCCTACCCGCTGACCGAGTACCTGGCCCGGGACAACGAGGTATGGGGCATCGCCCGCTTCTCGAACGCCGAGGACCGCAAGCGGGTGGACGCGCTGGGCGTGACCACGCGCGCCGTCGACCTGGGCTCAGGCGACTTCGGCGACCTGCCCGAGGACTTCACCCATGTCCTGCACCTGGCCACCTTCCAGGGTCCCGGGCTGGACTACGACGAGGCGTTGCGGGTCAACGCGGAGGGCACCGGGCTGCTGCTCCAGCACTGTCGACGGGCCAAGGCGGCGCTGGTGATGTCTACCGCGTCGGTGCTCAAGCCGCATCCCGACCCGATGCACGTCTTCCGTGAGACCGACCCGCTCGGCGACGCCAACGTCTCGCACGCGCCCACCTACTCGGTCTCCAAGACCGCCGAGGAGGCGGTGGCGCGCTACTGCGCCCGCGCGTTCGACCTCCCGGTGGTGATCGCCCGGATGAACGCCTCCTACGGCCCGGGCGGCGGCCTGCCGACGATGCACCTGGACGCGGTGCTGGCCGGGCAACCGATCGTCACCCGCTGGGATCCGTGCATGTACAGCCCGATCCACCAGGACGACATCAACAGCCAGACGGCGGCCCTGCTGGACGCGGCGTCCACCCCCGCGACGGTGGTCAACTGGGGCGGCGACGAGCCGGTGAGCGTGCAGGACTGGGCGGCGCACATGGCCGATCTGAGCGGCCTGCCGGCCGAGGTGGTGGTGCGCGAGCAACCGGGCACGCTGCGCGGTCAGGTGCAGGACACCGGCAAGCGCGCGGCGATCACCGGTCCGTGCGCGGTGGGGTGGCGCGCGGGACTGGCGGATGTGTACGCCACACGGCGTGGTGATTCGGCCTGACGCGGTCGGGCAGCCTACCGCTGTGCTCGATAGCGTCGAGTCTTCAGGTCTTACTCGCGCCGTCTCGGAGCGCTCCACGTCATCGGATCGCGTCGCTGCGAGCGGCACCACGCAGGAAGGACAACGATCATGGGCATCCTCGATACCCCCATCGCCACGCTGGAGGGGGAGCGTACGACCCTGGGCGGTGTCACCGAGGGCAAGGTCGCACTGGTCGTCAACGTCGCGTCCAAGTGCGGCCTGACCCCGCAGTACACCGGCCTGGAGGAACTCCAGAAGGAACTGGGCGCGCGCGGCTTCACCGTCGTGGGCGTGCCCTGCAACCAGTTCATGGGTCAGGAGCCGGGCAGCGCCGAGGAGATCCTCGAGTTCTGCTCCACGACCTACGGCGTCACGTTCCCGCTGACCGAGAAGATCGACGTCAACGGACCGGACCGGCATCCGCTCTACGACGTGCTCGCGGCGGCCTCCGACGCCGAGGGCGGCGCGGGTGACGTGCAGTGGAACTTCGAGAAGTTCCTGCTCTCCGCCGACGGCGCGATCGTGGGTCGGTTCCGGCCGCAGACCGACCCGCACGATCCGAACCTGATCGCCGCGATCGAGAGCGTGCTGCCGAAATAGTCCGGCGGCGCGTCGAACGTCGGTCGGGTCGTCGACGACCCGACCGACGTTCGACGTTCGGGGCCGGATCGGGGCGCGGTCCGGCGTCCGGCGCGCATCCGCGGGGGCCGGCTACACCAGAGCCCACACCGCCGTCGCGTCGTCGCAGGGCTTCCCGCGCGGCCAGCGCGTGCCGTCCGCGTCGGAGGCCTCCGCTGCCCGGACCCGCGCCAACACCTCGGCCGGCCCGAAGTGCCGCAGCGTGGTCATCAGTCGATCCCAGTCGCTCAGCCCGAACCGGTCGACCAGCCGGCTGGCCCCGTCGCTCAACACGGCGAGCGCGCGTACCTCGCCCAGGTCCAGTCCGCCCGTCAACGCCTCGCCCGCCGCCTCCGGATCGGCCGCCGCGACCCAGTAGCCGCCGGCCACGTTCCGCGCCGCCCGCAGGGTGTCCGCGTACTCCTGATGCGCCGTCAGGTACTCGGGTGTGCCGGTCGTATGCGCGTCCCGGCGCCGGCGGGCGGCCACGCCGATCACGTCCAGGCGATCGTCGGTGATCACGGTCAGGTCCTCGTCCCGCTCGATCAACAGCGTCGAGTCGGACAACACCAGGTACTCCAACCGGTCCTCGACCACGCGCGCCACCACCGCCGTCGCGGCGGGCGCGTCCGGCCGCGCCAGGTCGCAGCCGTCCACGTGCAGTGCCGAGGTGTCCTCGATCGCGTCGTGCAGACACTCGGCCAGAGACCGGTCCGGCCGGCCACCGCTGTGCGTGAACAGGGCGGTGCCCAACCGCTCGACGAACCAAGGGACACCGTGCTTGCACCCGTTGTCCGAACTCGACGTCACACCGTCCAGCAGCACCAGCGTCGTCGGTCCCGCGACGACGAAGTCCTCGTTCGGTTTGCCCGGATGACCCGGTTCGGTCGCGAATTCCACGCGCATCGCGGACATCCCTCCCTTTTAGGTGCCACGCCGTACGGCTGCCCAGTGCCCGGGGGTGGGAAACGGTGGTTGATCATGCCCTGTGCGCACGGCGGTCGCCCGAGTTCACGACGGTTTCACGAAACGGTTTCGCGTGAGGTCTCCCCCCGGTGGGGGAACTGCCCCTAATCTCTGCCTTCGTGACACCTTCAGTCCCCATTTCTACGCGCGTCACCACTGCGCGCCATCGGAAGGGATCCCATGCTCGGGATTAGACGACGCCGCGGTCGCCTCGCCCTCACCGGCCTGGTCGCCGCGAGCCTGCTCGCCATGGGCGGCACGGCGACCGCCGACGCACGCGCCGGCCAGGGCCGGCCCTCCGGCACGACGGATCTGCAATTCCTCGCGCTCAACGACCTGCACGGCAACCTGGAGGAACCGCAGGGTTCCGCGGGCAACGTCACCGAGATCGGCCCCGACGGCAAGCCCGTCGCGATCCCGGCCGGCGGCATCGAACACCTCGCGACCCAACTGCGCGCGGAGCGGGCGAAGAACCCCAACTCGCTGACCATCGCGGCCGGCGACATGATCGGGGCGAGCCCGCTCCTGTCCGGCCTGTTCCACGACGAGCCGACCATCGAGGCGCTGAACAAGGTCGGCCTGGACGTCACCTCGGTGGGCAACCACGAGTTCGACGAGGGCAGGAAGGAACTCCAGCGCATGCAGTGGGGCGGCTGCCACCCCACCGAGGGCTGCTACACCCCGGGCCGCGAGTTCAAGGGCGCCGACTTCCAGTACCTCGCGGCCAACGTGCTCGACGAGCGCACCGGCCTGCCGATCCTGGCCCCGGTGACCGTCAAGAACGTGGGCGGCGCGCGGGTCGGCTTCATCGGCATGACCCTGGAGGGCACGCCGGACATCGTCACGGCCGAGGGTGTCAAGGGCCTGAAGTTCAAGGACGAGATCCAGACCGCCAACAACATCGTTCCGTGGTTACGGCTGATCGGCATCGAGTCGATCGTGGTGCTGCTGCACGAGGGCGGCCTGCCGGCGAACAACGCGTACAACTACGACTGCAACGCGGGCGGCAACCTGGGCCTGTCCGGTCCGGTCGTGGATATCGCCAAGGGCCTGGACCCGGCGATCGACATGGTCGTCACCGGCCACACGCACCAGGCGTACTCGTGCAACATCCCGGACCCGGCCGGGAATCCGCGGATGGTCACCAGCGCGTCCTCGTTCGGCAAGGTGTACACGAAGATCGACGCCACCTACGACAAGCGCACCCGCGACATCGTGCGCACGTCGGTCAAGGCGACGAACACGGTCGTCCGCCGGGACACCCCGAAGGCCCCGGACCTGACCAGCCTGCTGGCCGACTGGCAGAAGCTCGCGGCCCCGGTGTCCAACCGCTCGATCGGCTACATCTCCGGCGACATCCGCGGACGCGGCGCGACCACGCCCGAGTCGCCGCTCGGTGACGTGATCGCCGACGCGCAGTTGGAGGCGACCGCGCCGGCCGACAAGGGCGGTGCGCAGATCGCGTTCATGAACCCGGGCGGGATCCGGTCCGACCTGCAATACGCGGCGGCCGGCAGCGAGGGGAACGGCGTCGTCACCTACGGCGAGGCGTTCACGGTGCAGCCGTTCACCAACATGATGCAGACCCTGGACCTCAAGGGTCAGGCCGTGCTCGACCTGCTCGCGCAGCAGTACACGGGTGGCAACGCGGCCAGTCCGAAGGTGTTGCAGATATCGAAGGGCCTGACCTACACGACCGACCGGTCGCAGACCGGCGCGGCGAAGATCGTGGCGGGCAGCGTCAAGCTCAACGGCGTGCCGATCGACCCGGCCGCGACCTACAAGGTCAGCGCGAACGAGTTCCTGGCCGGCGGCGGCGACGGCTTCGCCGCCTTCAAGACCGGTACGAACAAGCTGGTCGGCGGATCCGATCTGGACGCGCTGCTGGCCTACTTCGCGGCCCACTCGTCGGCGAGCGCGCCGTTGGCGCCGCCGGCGGCGGACCGGATCACCTTCATCGGGTGAGTCTCCTCACCACGGTCGTCGGATGGGTCTCCTCGCCACGTGCGGCGGGGAGGCTCGTCGGATGGGTCTCCCCGTCGCCTTTGTCGGGTGAGGCTCGTCGGATGAGTCTTCTCGCCGCTTTCGGCGGGTGAGACTCGCCGAGTGACTCGGAAGGCCCGGTCGCGGTGCGGCCGGGCCTTCCTGGCACATAATCAGCCAATGGGGACGGTACGTCGACACGAGGACCGGCGCGGCGGGCCACGTGCCCGGTGCGGCCCCGACCTGGGCGACAATCGCCCCATGAGCACAACGAGACGCCCCCCGACCGGGGCCGATGTGGCCCGCGCCGCAGGCGTTTCGCGCGCGACCGTGTCGTACGCGATGAACGACGTCCTGGACAGCCGCATCCCCGAGGAGACCCGGCGCCGGGTCCGCGAGGTCGCCGCCGGGTTGGGGTACGAGCCGCGTTCGGACGCGCGATCGTTGCGGCGCGGGCGGACCGATCTGGTGCTCGTGCCGACCTACGTGGTGCCGTTCGGACAACTGATCCAGCGCTTCCTGGACGGCCTGGCCCGCGAGTTGCACGCCCTGGGGCACACCCTGGTGATCCACGGCAATCCCGCCGCGCACGGCATCGAGGCGGCGAAGGCGTGGGGCGCGCTGAACCCGGCGGTGGTGCTGGTCCTGCCGGAGCGGATGTCGGCCGACGGCGTCGAATACCTGACCTCGCGCGGGATCGCCGTGGTGGCCCTGGGCCACAGCCCCGCGCCGGTCGCGCTCACTCTGAAGGCCGATCACGAGGCGGCGGGCAGCCGGGCCGCCGAGCATCTGATCGAACGGGGTCGGCGCGACCTCGCCGTGGTGGTGCCGCGCGAGCCGGGCCTGGCCGAGATGGGCCTGGAACGGCTCGAGGGCTTCCGGGCCACGGCCGAGGCGGCGGGTGGCACGGTGCGGGTCGTGGAGATGGCCGAGGATCCGGCCGAGGCCGCGCGGATCGCGGGGGAGTGGCGGGCCGAGGGGCGTCCCGACGGGGTGTACGGCTACAACGACGAATACGCCGCGCTGCTCATGGGCGCGTTGGCCGACGTGGGCGTAGCGATCCCGGAGCAACTCGCCATCGTCGGGACGGACGACCTGAGCCTGTGCGAGATGGTCCGGCCCCGGCTGACCTCGGTCGCCTTCGAGGAGTTGAAGCCGATGAGCGCGGTGGCGGCGGCCATCGTCGCGGTCGGCGAGGGGGCGATCCAGGGCGATCTGGACATGTGGCGGATGACGTTGCGGGCCCGCGACTCGAGCTGACCGTGCCCGGCGCGCCCGTCGAGAGCGTGTCGCACGCGGTGGTGGGCGCCGGCGGGTGCCGACGGTGCCGGCGGGCGTCGAGTGGGCGCCGGTCGGCGCTTGGGCCGCGCCGACCGGATGCCGGGATGCCGGCCGGGTCAGACGCGCGGGGCGGCCGTGAGCTTGGCGATCTGGCGGGACACGAGGTCGTCGGCCGGAAGCGCGGGTGTGGTCGCGGACAGGTCCGCGTTGCTGACCACCACGACCGTCGAGCCGATCCGGACCACGATCTGGCCCAGCGCGCCGCCCGCTTCGGGGGTCATCCCGACCGCCAACGACTCGTCGCCGAGGGTGGCGTGCGCGATCTCGGCGTACGCGTGGGTGCTCGTCTCGCCCTCGGCGTCGGTGGAGGTGATCGACGCGCAGGATTTCAGCGCGCTGCGGCCCTGGGCGAACAGGTTCCGCGCGCCGGCGTCGGTGAAGGCGAACAACTCGACGACGATGAAGCCGGTCGGTGTGGGGCCGCCCTTGGCCACCGACGCCTGCGCGGACGCGGTGGGCGCGCCGGCGGCCTGGGCCGGGCGCAGCAGGTCGATCAGCGGCTGGCACGCGGTGTCCCGCGCGGTCTCCCGGACTTCGGTGCGATCGTTCGAGACGACCTCGTAGGCGCCGGGCGGCATCTCCGCCGCGGTCAACAGGGCGGCGTCGAGGCGGGATTGGGCGGTCGGGTCGGAGCCGGTTCCGTTGCCGTTCCCGGGCGGGGTGGCCGACTCGTCGGTGGGGGGTTGTGCGGGCGGAGGTTCCCCGGGGGAGGAGTCCGTGGCGGGCGGGCCGGAGGCGGGCGGCCCGGCAGCCGGCGGCGCGGAGCCCGCAGGCGCGGTCCCCGACGGTGCCGGTGTCGCCGCGGCCTTCGCCTCGGGCGTGGCCGTGTTCGCGTACTCGCGCGCCAACGCCTCCTCGTCGCGACCGCACGCGGTCGCCGCCAGGAGCACAGCCCCGGCGATCACCGCTGTTCCCACCCGAATCACGATTCTGCGCATACGAGGTTTCCTTCGGAGAAGCTCGGTCGGTCCGGTGGGGCCCGAACGCCGGACGAGGACGGCGATCGGGCCGATCGGGATCCGATGGGCCATCAGGAAGCGGAACAGCGGCCGACCGGCCGCCCGCTCATCCCACCCACGAGCAGGGCATCCGGCGCCGGATCGGGCGGAGTTCGCCGCCCCGGAGCCGAAGCGTCGGCCGGTGTCGGGCCGGGCGCGGCCGCCCGGTCGAAAGGGGGCGCAACGAGAGCGGCAACATCATGCTGGAACCTGCTTGCATTTGCCAACCATCCACCGCCGACCCATCGGGAATCACGACTTCGCCGCTGCCGTGATCCTTTCGACCTGCTTGGTGACCAGAGCGAGATCCGGCACCTTGGCGGCGTTGCCGGAAAGGTCCGCGGAGCTGATCACGATCAGCGTGGAGCCGACCCGGATCGCGATCGACGCGCGTGCGCCGCCGTCCTCGGGTGAACTGGTGATCGCCAACGTGTCGTCGCCCAGCTTCGGGTGGGCGATTTCGGTGTGCTTGATCGTCGAGGTCTCACCCTCGGGGTCCTTCATCGACACCGACCCACAGTTCTTCAGGGCCGCGCGCCCCTTGGCCATCACGGCTTCCGCGTCGGTGCCCGAGAAGGAGAACAACTCGCTACCGATCACGCCGGTGGGGATCGGGGTGCCCATCGACACGAAGGCCTGAGCGACGGCGGCCGGCTTCGTGGCGCCCTGCCTCGGCAGGAACAGGTCCACGAGCGGTTGGCAGTCGGCAGGCGTCGCGGTCGCGCGGTCGTCCGACCCGGCCGCGGGCCGGGTCAGGTAGACGCCTTGCGGGAGGTCGGCGGCGGTGAGTACGGCCTTCTCCAATTGCGGGCCGGTCAACGCGGAAACCGCGCCCGCGGCCGAGGACGGGGCAGCCGGCGGCGTCGTGCCGGCCGCCGGCGTACCCGGAATCGGCGCGGACGGCGCGGACGGCGCGGCCGAACTCGGCGTGCCGGCGGCCGATTTTCCGCTGTCCTTCTTGTCGTCGTCGGAACCGCACGCGGTCGCCGCAACGAGCAGTGCACCGGTGATCACGATCGAGCCCAGCCGAGACATGGATGTGCGCATGGAACGGGTTCCTCCGAGGAATGCGGCCCGCTCCGACGCACCACGCCGGTACGAAGCGTCGCGAGAGCACGACGCGGCGGGCCGCGAAGAGAGTGTGACGGGCCTTCAGGAGCCTTCAGGAAGCCGACACACCGAACTCGCAGCCCGGACCACGTCTCCCCACAAGACGGTTCAGCCGGCGACGAACGAGTCGGGACTCTCCGCGACGCGTTGCGAACCAGCTTGCGTCGAAGGCAAGTTGGTGCCGATCGGCGCGTCGCGACGAGAGCGCGCTCATCATCGTGCACCTCGGCGAACTTTGCCAACTAATTGAGCGGGGAGTTCGCCACCGCGTCCTGCCACCAGGTCGGCAGCGCTTCCACATGCCTCGTCCACTCGGCGGGCAACTCGGCCCGGACACCCACGATCGCGCCGACGATCGCGCATGTGGTGTCCACGTCGCCGCCCGCGCTCGCGGTGGACCAGAAGGCCGCCGGGTAGTCGTCGAGGTGCCGGGACGCGGACCACACCGCGAACGGGACCGTGTCCGGTGCGCTCACCTCGTGACCGTTGCCGAGCATCCGGCCGACCGCGCGGGAGTCCTGACGGTCCACCAGATCCAGTGCCGCGCCCAGCCGTTCGCGGACCAGCCCGGTGGGTGTGCGATCGCGGACAAAGCTCACGAAGTCGCCCGCACCCGGCCGGTCCAGGGTCGCCGCGCCCGCCGCCGCGACCGCCACCGCGACCGCGCCGGCAACACCTTCGGGATGGGTGTGCGTGACCTCGGCGGACAACGCGGCCTGCTCCGCCACCATGTCGAGGTCGTCCGCGAACCACGCGCCCAGCGGCCCGACGCGCATCGCCGCCCCGTTGCCCCACGAGCCCTGGCCGTCGAAGGGCTCGGCGGCCAGCGTGCGCCAATCACCGCCTTGGCGAACCAGTCGCAACATCCGGTTCGTGGAAGGCCCGTAGCCCCGATCGAAGTCGTGCCGGTGAGCGAAGGACTTGGCCAACTCGTCTTGGTCGACGGTGCCGCGCCGGGTCAACTCGGCATGCAGGACGCAGGCCATCTCGGTGTCGTCGGTCCACGGCCAACTGCCGCTCGGCAGGCTGCGATCGGCCAGGTGCGGGAGGTTGTCGGGGACGAAGAACTGGGCGCCGAGCGCGTCACCCAGCGCGAGGCCGCGCAACGAGGCGAGGGCGGAGGCGGCGCGGGCGGCGGGGGTACGGCGGGTGGAGGGGACGGAGGGAGTGCGGGCGGAGGAGGCGTCTTCGTAGGAGGCGTGCGTCATATGGACAGTCATTATTCCGCCCTCCGTGCTTGGATGTCCCGTGCTTGGATGCCCCGAATGACCTGCTCCCGGGCGCCCGGGAGCGCCGTCCGACTCCGGACCGACGAAGCCGCTCCGACCGGGGGCATCGCTGTGACCGATGCCCTCCGTACGCCGGCCCGGCCGTCGCGCGAGCGCACGTGACGCCCGCCGTCACCGTCGCGGTGCTGGGCTCGGCCGGATTGCACGCGGCCTGGAACGCACTCGCGCACGGGCTCAAGGACCGGCTCGGGACGATGGTGATGATCCAGGTGGCAAGCCTGGCCATCGGCCTGTCCTGCCTGCCGTTCGTCGGCGTCCCGGCCGCCGGTGCCTGGCCGTGGCTGCTCGGCTCGGCGGCCCTGCACGTGGTCTACAACCTGCTCCTGCTGGAGACGTATCGGCTGGGCGACTTCGGCCAGGTGTACCCGATCGCGCGTGGCACCTCCCCATGGGTCACCGCGCTGATCGGGGTGACCCTGCTGCACGAGTACCTGACCGTGACGCAGACCGTCGGTGTCGTGGTGATCTCGGCGGGCATGCTGGTCCTCGCCCTGGCCGGCGGCATCCCGCGCCGCAGCGAGGCGACCGCGGTCCTGGCCGCACTGGCCACCGGCTGCGCGATAGCGCTGTACACCGTCCTGGACGGCGTCGGCGCGCGATCCTCGGGCTCGGCGATGTCGTACGCGGCCTGGCTGTTCGTTCTCGAATCGGCCCCGACCATCCTGGTCCTGCGCCTCCGCGCACGCCGAGACCCCACCACCACCCCGAATCCGCAACGTGCCTGGGGCCTGCTCGGCGGCGCGATGTCGCTCGCCGCCTACACCCTCGTCATCTGGGCCCAGACCCGAGGCACCCTGGCCACGATCGCCGCCCTCCGCGAAACCTCGGTCGTCTTCGGCGCGATCATCGGCACCCTGATCTTCCACGAGACCTACGGCCGCCACCGAATAGCAGCCACCATCCTGGTCCTCACCGGCATAACCGCGATCAACCTCCCCTAGGCCGCTGCCGCAATCTCCCTCCGAGCTCCGCGAGACCCGGCACCGCATCCACCCCTCGGGCTGCTCGCCGCACTCGCCGTTCCGGAACACAGTCGAACCGCATGGGTTGGCTTCGCCGACGTACGGCACCGATCGCTGCGGAGCCCAATGGGGGTCACGCCCCGGCACCCGCCAAGATCTGCCGAAGCAGGCCCCGGGTCCACCCCGAGTGCGTGTCGGCCCGCAACGCTTCCCGTGGGCGGCACGAACTTCGCCCCTGCCAAGCCGCGATCGATGCCCTGTGCGCGTCCGAACCCGGGCCCGGGTACGGCGCGTTCGGCCGCCGGAGAGTCCCGTCGTCGCCTACCGGACCCATGGGCACACCGGACTCGGCGGCGGACGCGATGCCCACAACCCGCGCGACCCGCCGGCGGCGCCCACCCGGCGAACACGTGGGTTGCCGTCCGCCACACGCCTGCTGACGTCCGCCACCCGCCCGCGACGGTGTCGGCCGAACGCCACTTCAGCCTCCCACTCCCGATACCGCATCGGCTTCCTTCGACCCGGCCCCGAGTCGAGTGCCAGGCCCTACGGTCGAGTCGAAGCCAGTGTTGCCGACAGTCCGACGTAGCCGACCGATCGAGGCCAACCCGGAGGCGTACATGAGATTCGGCGTGAACATTCCCAACTACGGGCCCACCGCGAGCCCCGACGCGATGTTGACCTAGGTCCGGCATGCCGAGGATCTCGGCCTGGACCTGGCCATGCTGTCCGACCACATCGCGGTCACCTCGGACGTCGCCGCCCAATACCCGGCGCCCTTCTACGAACCACTGACCGCACTCGCCTGGCCGGCCGTACCGAGCGAATCCGGCTGGGCACCACCGTGCTGATCCTGCCCTACCGCGACCCGCTGCCGACCGCCCGAGTGACCGCCAACCTGGACCGATACAGCGCCGGCCGCCTGGTCCTGGGCATCGGAATCGGCTGGGCCGAGGAGGAATTCGCCGCGCTGAAGATCCCGTACGCCGAGCGCGGCCGGATCACCGACGAATACCTCGCGGCGCTGCACACGCTGTGGTCCGAGGACATCGCCTCGTTCGAGGGCACCCACACCTCCTTCACCGGCGTACACACCGCCCCGCGCCCGCTCCAATCCCCGCGCCCACCGCTGTGGATCGGCGGCAACAGCCCCGCCGCCATCCGCCGCGCGGCCCGCCACGGCGACACCTGGCACCCCCTGGGCGTCACCCCGCAATGGCTCGAAAAGCAGGGCCTCCCCGCCCTCCGCATCGCTGCCGAACAGGCCGCCCGCCCAACCCCCACGGTCACCCTGCGCACCCCACTCCGAGTCACCACCACCCCGATCCCCGACGCCGACCGCCTCCCCGGCGAGGGCACCCTCCCGCAAATCGAGACCGACCTGGCCGCCCTCGCCACCCTCGGCATCGCCCACGTCCTCCTCGACCCCCGCTACCGCGAACCCACCCGCCTCCAGCCCCCCGAAACCGACCGCACCCACCTCGAAGCCATAACCCCCCTCCTCACCACCCACCAGCCATAACCCCACCGGCACGCGGCCGAGACCCAATCGCCGGCGGAATCCCTTCTCGCCCCGGGTACCCAAGCCGCCGGCCAAAATGAGGCGGCCCCGGACGAACACCGACATCGAACGCGCGATCAATCCGCCATCGAAGCCCGACGCGCGAGCCCCCTCGTCAGCCGTTCTCGAGCCGCCCCAGAGCCGGCGAACATGTGCACGGAGCCGGATCCGTCGCCGGATCCGTCCGCTCGAACCGGAGCCACAGGACAAAGGTCACTCGGTACCGGGACCAAAGACCCGTCTCTCCACCACGAATCCACCCCGGCGGGCCCCATCGCGGCACATCGATCCAGTGAGCGTGATCACGAGGCCACCGACGCGTCACCCGCCCGGATCAAGCCCGAACGAGGCGGGAGCCATACCAAAGCCCACGAAAAATCTGTCCGCCCCAATCCCCGAACGAGACCCGAACCCGCGAGCCCACGTCGAAAGCCAAGACCACGCCAGAACCACGCAAGGACCGAAAGTCCCGAGGTACGACGAAGGCCCAGACCAGGGAAAACATCCCCTGACCTGGGCCTTCGTACTTCTGAGCGGGTGACGAGGATCGAACTCGCACCACTAGCTTGGAAGGCTAGGGCTCTACCATTGAGCTACACCCGCAGCTGGTGTGGCGTGCACGTGGCGCCTAGGTTAGCGGATTGGTGCGCGGCCAGTGCAGACTCTAGCGTGTCGTCCTCTAGACTTCATCGGGCGCCACGGGGCGTAGCGTAGTGGCTAGCGCGCCTGCTTTGGGAGCAGGAGATCGGGAGTTCGAGTCTCCCCGCCCCGACCACCACATCATGGATTCGCTGCAGGATGGATCGGTACGCCGGTTCTGAACCTTCAGTGTGCCGTCAGGCAAGATGCACAGGCCCGGAAGAACAGCCCGCAGCAAGGAGACCCTTACCGTGAAGAGCGCCGTCGAGACGCTGAACCCGACCCGGGTTCGGCTCACCGTCGAGGTTCCCTCCGAGGAGCTGAAGCCCAGCCTCGACGCGGCGTACAAGAAGATCGGCAAGCAGGTGACGGTCCCGGGCTTCCGCAAGGGCAAGATCCCGGCTCGCATCATCGACCAGCGCTTCGGTCGCGAGGCCGTTTTCGTCGAGGCGTTCGATGAGATCCTCTCCTCCTCGTACGGCAAGGCCGTCGAGGAGAACGAGCTGCGCGTCCTGGGCCAGCCCGAGGTCACCGAGGTCACCGACGTGACCGAGCTGGCCGGCGGTGCCGATCTGAAGTTCACCGCAGAGGTCGACACCCGTCCCGAGATCGAGCTGCCGGACTACTCCGGCATCGAGGTCGAGGTCGATGACATCACCGTCACCGACGAGGACGTCGCCGAGAAGATCGAAGAGCTGCGTGACCGCTTCGGTGCGCTGAACACCGTCGAGCGGGCCGCGGCCGAGGGCGACACGGTCGTCATCGACATCGAGGCCAAGGTCAACGGCGAGGTGCTGGAGGACGGCGTCGCGAAGGCGATGTCGTACCAGATCGGCGGCGACACGATGCTGGACGGCCTCGACGCCGCCGTCATCGGCGCGTCGGCCGGCGAGACCAAGACCTTCGAGACCGAGCTCCAGGGTGGCAGCGCGGCCGGCGAGACCGCCGAGGTCTCGGTCCAGGTGACCACCGTCAAGGCCAAGGAGCTCCCCGAGCTCGACGACGACTTCGCGCAGCTCGCCAGCGAGTTCGACACGCTGGACGAGCTGAAGGCGGACCTGCGCGAGAAGCTCGACCACCAGAAGCTGCACGACCAGCAGAACGAGGGTCGGGACAAGGTTCTGGAAGCCCTGCTCGAGCAGATCGAGGTGCCGCTGCCGGAGAGCATCGTCACCGAGGAGATCGAGCAGCGTCGCGGTCAGCTCGAGCAGCAGCTCGGCATGATGGGCATGGACCTGGCCAAGTGGCTGGAGATCCAGGGCCAGACCGCCGAGGAGTACGAGACCGAGCTCCAGGACAGCGTCCGCAAGGGCATGCGCGCCCAGTTCGTGCTCGACGAGGTGGTGAAGAAGGAGCAGCTCTCCGTCAACCAGGAAGAGCTGACCCAGCACCTCATCCAGCGGGCGCAGCAGTCCGGCATGAGCCCGGACCAGTTCGCGCAGCAGGTCATGCAGTCCGGCTACGTGCCGGTCCTGGTCGGCGAGGTCGCTCGCGGCAAGGCCCTCGAGGTCATCGCCAAGGGCGCCAAGGCCAAGGACGCGTCCGGCAACGAGGTCAGCCTCGGTGTCGACCTGCACGCGGACGACGCGGACAACCACGAGGGCCACGACCACGCGGAGACCGAAGAGGCCGCTCCCGCGTCGGACGCGACCGCGGAGGAGAAGGCCGAGGCCTGATCCACACTCGCGCGACGCCCTCGCGACGCGCGCGACTCGCGATGGCCGGTCGGGGTGACCCGCGGCGCACGCAGTGCGTGTAGGGCGTAGTAGCTGTAGGGAGTAGGACCCGACGCTTCGGGCCCGGTCCCCGCTTCGGCGGAGACCGGGCCCGAAGTGCGTTTCGGGCGCGAGGCGCACGGGTGGGTGCGGGAGGGGCGGCGGGGGGAGGGCTCCCACGCTCGGAGTACGCCTGGAGCCGGTCGCACGGTCGGGTGGATGCCGGGCCGCCCGGCCGTGTTCGGAGATCGGGTCCGCTCGGCGGTGCGGCAGGTGCGCGGTGTGGCGACGGTGGCGCGGATGGTTCGCGCGGGCGAACCACCGTGCGGGGCCGGTCTCGCGATCCGTCGCCGGTCTCGCGATCCGTGTCGCGCCGATTCGTACCGGGCCGCGCGCGTCGGCTGGTCGCCGACTGCCCCGAAGATGCCTGCGCCGGCCCCGAGGAGCCTCCGCGCGAGTCGAGTCGGTGTCCGATATCGGCTCGCGCGATCGGCGGCCCGTGGCAGCCGTTCTCGCCCTCTCGCCCGGCAACCCGTTGCCGCCCGCACGGCGCAGGACACGGGCCCATGGCGCCGGAGACCCCGTCCCGGTACCCACCGAGCCCCCGATTCCGGTTTCGCCACCCCAAGCTCCGCGCGGTTTCCGTTTCGCCACCCCAAGCTCCGCGCGTCTTCGGTTTCGCCACCCCAAGCTCCGCGCGTCTTCGGTTCCGCCACCCCAAGCTCCCCGCGTCTTCGGTTCCGCCACCCCGAGCTCGCGCGATCCCGGTTCCGCCACCCGAGCTCCCCGCGATCCCGGCCGATCTGCCCGAGCGGCCCAGCGAGCCTGCGGGGCGCGCAGCGGGCGTGAGTCGTGCCGGGCCGAGTCGGCCGGGCGCGACGCGGGGCTCGAGAGGACGGGCCCGGGGCCCGGTCCCGGCCGGGACCGCACCGCACCGGTCCGCACCGGTCCGCACCAGGGGTCGCGGCGGGCAGTCGGCGCGGTCGGGCCGGGGCCGACGCGGGACTCGGGGCGGCGGAGCCGGGACCGGAAGGTTGTCCCGGCCTCGCTCGATCCGCGCGCGACTACCCCGATACCGCCCGGATGCCGCCTTGCTGCGCTCTGGGCGAACAGTCCTGAGTCTGGGATGGCCTGCGACGATCCGCGCGTTAGGGTCGCTGTACGAAGGGGGTCACCCGCCACGAACGCAGGTGCCTCCCAAGGTCGACTTCGTGACGGCTCGGGATTGCCGTCGGAAACGAGCAGGTGGATACGTGACGAATCCGCAGATCGTGACTCCGGGGCTCGCGGTGCCCACTTCGCGTGCATCTCAGCCGGGTGGGATGGGGCTCGACGACCAGGTCTACAACCGGTTGCTGCGCGAGCGGATCATCTTCCTCGGCTCGGTGGTCGAGGACCAGATCGCCAACGCGATCTCCGCCCAGCTCCTGTTGCTGAACGCAGAGGACCCGGAAAAGGACATCTGGCTCTACGTCAACTCGCCCGGTGGCTCCATCACCGCCGGCATGGCGATCTACGACACGATGCAGTGGATCAGCAACGATGTCGCGACCGTCGCGATGGGCCTGGCCGCCTCCATGGGCCAGTTCCTGTTGACCGCCGGAGCCCCCGGCAAGCGCATCGCGCTGGCCAACTCCGAGATCCTGATGCACCAGCCGTCCGCCGGTCTCGGTGGCTCGGCGTCGGACATCAAGATCCAGGCCGAGCAGCTCCTGCGCACCAAGCGCAAGATGACTCGCCTGATCGCGCACCATTCCGGGCAGACCCCCGAGAAGATCGAGCACGACTCGGACCGCGACCGCTGGTTCTCCGCCGAGGAGGCCAAGGAATACGGCCTGGTGGACCACGTGGTTCGCAGTGCGGCCGAGGTTCCCAACACCGGCAGCACCAGCTGATACCGGCGGCTGTACACAGCTGAACCCGGCTGACCGACAGCTGATCCACACCAGCCGACCCCGGCTGGGAAACAGCGTGAGTCGGCCTCCGGTCGCCCAGCCACTGAGTCGAGTCCGCAGTCCCGGAGGGCTGAGATTTCCATGAATGACAATCTGTTCCACCGGCCCGAGGGCCTGGCACCGTTGGCCTCGCGCAGCGCCGAGAGCCGTTACGTCCTGCCGCGTTTCATCGAGCGCACGTCGCAGGGTTTCCGCGAGCAGGACCCGTACACCAAGCTGTTCGAGGAGCGGATCATCTTCCTGGGTGTCCAGGTCGACGACGCCTCCGCGAACGACGTGATGGCGCAGCTGCTGACGCTCGAGTCGATGGACCCCGATCGGGACATCTCGATCTACATCAACTCGCCCGGCGGTTCCTTCACGGCGCTTACCGCCATCTACGACACGATGCAGTTCGTGCGCCCCGACATCCAGACGGTGTGCATGGGCCAGGCGGCCTCCGCCGCCGCCGTTCTGCTCGCCGCGGGAACTCCGGGCAAGCGAATGGCGCTGCCGAACTCCCGCATCCTCATCCACCAGCCGTACAGTGAAACAGGGCGCGCGCAAGTCAGCGACCTGGAGATCCAGGCTCGTGAGATCCAGCGCATGCGCACCATGCTGGAAACGATGCTCGCGCAGCACAGCACGAGGCCGATCGAGCAGGTTCGCGACGACATCGAGCGCGACAAGATTCTGACGGCCGAAGAGGCGCTTGCGTACGGCCTCATCGACGAGATCACCGCACCTCGGAAGGTCGTCGGCTAGTGTCCCCGCCCGGTCGGCGGCTTGCCGCCGACCGGACAACGGTGACCGGTTGATGGTCAAAACCGGGGGATCGGAGATTCCGGCGGGGTACCGTCGAAAGACCAGGCACCAGGTCCGGGACATCCGGGGCCCAGGCGAAGGAGATGCACCTCGTGGCACGCATCGGTGACGGTGGCGACCTGCTCAAGTGCTCGTTCTGCGGAAAGAGCCAGAAGCAGGTGAAGAAGCTCATTGCCGGTCCGGGTGTCTACATCTGTGACGAGTGCATCGACCTGTGCAACGAGATCATCGAGGAGGAGCTCTCCGAGTCCTCCGAGTTGAAGTTCGAGGAGCTCCCCAAGCCGCGGGAGATCTACGAGTTCCTCGACGGCTACGTGGTCGGGCAGGAAGTCGCCAAGAAGGCGCTCTCGGTAGCGGTGTACAACCACTACAAGCGGGTCCAGGCGGGCGAGTCCGCCAAGGCGTCCCGGGACGACGGCGTCGAACTGGCCAAGTCGAACATCCTGCTGCTCGGGCCGACCGGCTGTGGCAAGACGCTGCTGGCCCAGACCCTGGCCCGGATGCTCAACGTGCCGTTCGCCATCGCCGACGCGACCGCGCTCACCGAGGCGGGCTACGTCGGCGAGGATGTCGAGAACATCCTGCTGAAGCTGATCCAGGCGGCCGACTACGACGTCAAGAAGGCCGAGACCGGGATCATCTACATCGACGAGGTCGACAAGATCGCTCGCAAGAGTGAGAACCCGTCGATCACGCGCGACGTGTCCGGTGAGGGCGTGCAGCAGGCGCTGCTGAAGATCATCGAGGGCACCACCGCGAGTGTGCCGCCGCAGGGCGGCCGCAAGCACCCGCACCAGGAGTTCATCCAGATCGACACGACGAACGTGCTGTTCATCGTGGGTGGCGCGTTCGCCGGCCTGGAGAAGATCATCGAAGGCCGGGTCGGCCGCAAGGGCATCGGCTTCGGCGCGCAGATCCGCTCCAAGCGCGATGTGGAGAGCGCCGACTCGTTCGCCGACGTGATGCCCGAGGACCTGCTCAAGTTCGGCATGATCCCGGAGTTCATCGGCCGGCTGCCGGTGCTCACCTCGGTGCACAACCTGGACCGCGAGGCGCTCATCCAGATCCTGACCGAGCCCAAGAACGCGCTGGTGAAGCAGTATCGCCGGCTGTTCGAACTCGACGGGGTCGAGCTGGACTTCGAGATGGAGGCGCTGGAGGCGATCGCCGACCAGGCGATCATGCGCGGCACCGGTGCGCGCGGCCTGCGGGCGATCCTCGAAGAGGTGCTCCAGTCGGTGATGTACGAGGTCCCGTCCCGCAAGGACGTGGCCCGCGTCGTGGTCACCGACCAGGTGGTGCTCAAGCACGTCAATCCCACGCTTGTGCCGCGCGACGTGGTCAAGCGGGAGCGGCGCGACAAGAGCGCCTGAGCCGAACCCTCCACCCACCGGCAACCGAGCGGAAGCCGAACGGCGGCCGGAAAGCCCCGGGACGGCAGCCGAGGTGCCCAGGACGGCTATCGGGCGGTGCCCGCGTACACGTTCGCGATCACCAGCCGAGCGTGTGCGACACCGGCTCCGTCGCTGACGTGCACGAGATCGTGCTCGTCGCCCCACAGACACATCGCCGTGGTGGGGTTGCTCCAGCAGCGGAGCAACCCCGGCGGGCCGGGTACGGCCGGATCCTCGGTCAGCGACACCGCCGGCACGAAGTCCCGGACGTACGCCGCCGGCGCCGTGTCCCGCCTGGTCGCCAGCGTCAGCAGCACCGTCTCGCCGATCTGCCCGCCGCCGAAGACCTCGGTTCGGACGTCGGTGAAGGTCCGCCCGATCGTCGCGTCGAGTTCGCCGACCGTGCCGGGCAACTCCTGGTGGGGGACCGGGCCTCGGGCCTCGATCGTGGTCGGCATCACGAGCGGTCCGGCGATCCGTACGCCGGCAGGCGCGGTCGGCAGGCCGCGCGGCCGACTCGGACCGCCGCCGCTGCCGCCCGAGTCGAGCAGCAGTACGACGACCACCACCGCGGCCACGACCACCGCCGCGCTGCCCAGGACGCCCACGAGCAGCGCGGCCCGGTCCCGGGAGCGGTCGCTCGGCGGCGGAGCGTCGGTCGGTGGGCCGCTCGGGTATCCCGCGCCACTCGTCCCGGACTCCTGCATGCCGCCGTACCCGTCGCTCATCGCCCCCACCACCTCGTGGCTCGGCCGTACGTCATCGGTACCCGGTACAACGACGGTAGGGCCGCGAGGCGACGCACGAACGCGCGTTCCGCCGCGGCCCCGCCGGCGCATCCGGGACCGCCCCGCCGCTACTTCTCCAGATCCGCGCGCATCGCCTTGAACTTCGCCGCGGCCTGATCCGCCGACGACTGTTCGAAGTAGGCCACAGCCGTCGTGTACCGGTCCGCCCACCCGCAGATCGCCGCGGGCCCGGCGGCCGAACCGGGCATGCACTCCAGCGTGCCGCCCAGCGGGCCGGCGTCGTAGGACTTCATCGTGACCCCGTCCGGGACGCTGCCGCCGCTGCCGTTCACGTACTCGACCATGCCGCGCAGCATGTGCTCCAGCCGCTTGCCGTCGACCCCGGTCATCCCGTCCACGCCCACGAACAGCACCGCGCGCGGGCCGGCCCCGGTCGCGCCGTATGCCGCGACCACCACGTTGTTGACGCGGTCGCGCACCTCGCCCGGGTCGACCGGAACGTCGGTGGGCCCGTCGGTCAGCCGGGTCAGGCCGCCCGCCCGGGCGGCGGGCTGGAGCCTGCGCACACCGGCCGGCGTCGACGGCCGGCCGGACGGGACCGATGTCGAGGGCGCGGTCGGCTGGGCCTTGCCGCTCGGCAGCTCCGCCGGCCGCGTCACGGCCGAGGTCGCGGTCGCCCCGGCGTCGGCCGGTCGGTCCGGTGTGGCGACCGCCGGGCCGCTCCGGTCGGCCTTGTCGTCCTTGGCCTGACAACCCGTCAGCACGGATGCCCCGAGCACCGAGACGGTGACGGCGGTGATGGTGGTGAGCAGTGTCGAGGTGCGAGTACGCACGAGATCCCCCCGGATTCACGGATTCACGGATATCGGGCCGGCTCCCGACGCCCCGACCGATGCCCCCATCGTCGAAACCGGATACCGCCCACGGCGCAAGTTAGCGGTGCCCGGCGCCCGGCGGGGTCGCGGTGACAGCACGGTGACAAGGGCGGGACGCCTCCGGGGCGAAACCGACCTCCGCGCCCGCCGCCACGCCCCCTCCGCGCCCGCCGCCTCGACGGCCGCGTCAGCGCCGCCCGGCCGTCGCCCGCCCGCCGCGCCACCGCCCCACCGCCGCCGCGTCGAAGGCGCCCGCGCGCCTTCCGTAGACTGGGGCGGTGACCGAGAACACCATTCCCGCAGCCGCTGCCGCCGAGCAGCCGCAGGCCCTTCCCTCCCAGTACACCCCCGCCGAGGTAGAGGGGAAGCTGTACGAGCGCTGGGTAGCCGCGGGTTGGTTCGAGGCCGACGCGAAGAGTGACAAGCCCCCGTACACGATCGTCATCCCGCCGCCGAACGTCACCGGACAGCTGCACCTGGGCCACGCGTTCCAGCACACGCTGATGGACGCGCTCACCCGCCGCAAGCGCATGCAGGGCTTCGAGGCGCTGTGGCTGCCCGGCATGGACCACGCCGGCATCGCCACCCAGAACGTGGTCGAGCGCGAGCTGGCCAAGGAGGGCAAGTCCCGGCACGACCTGGGCCGCGAGGAGTTCGTGGACCGGGTCTGGCAGTGGAAGGAAGAGTACGGCGGGAAGATCCTCGGCCAGATGCGTCGCCTCGGCGACGGCGTCGACTGGTCGCGGGAGCGCTTCACCATGGACGAGGGCCTGTCCCAGGCCGTGCAGACCATCTTCAAGCGGCTCTACGACGACGAGTTGATCTATCGCGCCGAGCGCATCATCAACTGGTGTCCGCGCTGCCTGACCGCGATCTCCGACATCGAGGTCGAGCACCAGGACGACGAGGGCGAGCTGGTCTCGATCCGCTACGGCGACGGCGACGCCGCGATCGTGGTGGCCACCACGCGCGCCGAGACCATGCTCGGCGACACCGCCGTCGCGGTGCACCCCGGCGACGAGCGGTACGCGCACCTGGTCGGCACAGAGATCGAACTGCCGCTCACCGGGCGGCGGATCCCGATCGTGGCCGACGAGCACGTGGACCCCGAGTTCGGCACCGGCGCGGTCAAGGTGACCCCGGCGCACGACCCGAACGACTTCGAGATCGGCCGCCGGCACAACCTGCCGATGCCCTCGATCATGAACGAGCGGGCGATCGTCACCGTGCACGGCCCGTTCGAGGGACTGGACCGCTACGAGGCGCGCTTCGCGATCGTGGCCGCGCTGCGCGAGCAGGGGCGGATCGTCGCCGAGAAGCGCCCGTACACGCACGCGGTCGGGCACTGCTCGCGCTGCAAGACCACCGTCGAGCCGCGCCTGTCCATGCAGTGGTGGGTCAGGGTCGAGCCGCTGGCCAAGGCCGCCGGCGACGCGGTGCGCGACGGCCGGGTGACCATCCACCCGCAGGAGCTGGCCGGGCGCTACTTCGGCTGGGTCGACAACATGCACGACTGGTGCATCTCGCGCCAGTTGTGGTGGGGCCACCGGATCCCGGTCTGGTACGGCCCGAACGGCGAGACGGTCTGCGTGGGTCCGAACGACGAGGCGCCGACCGGCGAGGGCTGGACGCAGGACACCGACGTGCTCGACACGTGGTTCTCCTCCGCGCTGTGGCCGTTCTCCACGCTGGGCTGGCCCGAGCAGACCGCCGACCTGGCCAAGTTCTATCCGACCGACGTGCTGCTCACCGGGCACGACATCATCTTCTTCTGGGTCGCCCGGATGATGATGTTCGGCCTGTACGCGATGGACGGGCAGGCGCCCTTCCACACCATCGCGCTCACCGGCCTGGTCCGCGACCAGTTCGGCAAGAAGATGTCCAAGTCGTTCGGCAACGTGGTCGACCCGATCGACTGGATGGACGCGTACGGCACCGACGCGCTGCGCTTCACCCTGGCCCGCGGCGCCAACCCCGGCACGGACGTGCCGATCGGCGAGGACTGGGTCCAGGGCTCGCGCAACTTCTGCAACAAGATCTGGAACGCGACCCGGTTCGCGCTGATGAACGGCGCGACCGTCGAGGGTCCGATGCCGGCCGCCGAACAGCTCGCGGCGGCCGATCGCTGGATCCTGTCCCGGCTGGACGCGGTCGTGGCCGAGGTGGACGCGTACTACGAGGACTACCAGTTCGCGAAGCTCTCGGACACGCTCTTCCATTTCGCCTGGGACGAGGTCTTCGACTGGTACGTCGAACTGGCCAAGCTGCCGCTCAACGGTGAGGACGAGGCCGCCGCGCAGGCCACCCGGCGCGTGCTGGGCCACGTCCTGGACGTGACGCTGCGGCTGCTGCACCCGATCGTGCCGTTCGTGACCGAGGAGTTGTGGACCACGCTCACCGGCGGCGAGTCGCTCGTGCCCGCCGAGTGGCCCACCCCGAGCGGGTTCGCCGACCCGGCTGCCGAGGCCGAGATCACCACGCTCCAGCAGGTGATCACCGAGGTTCGCCGGTTCCGCTCGGACCAGGGCCTCAAACCCGGCCAGCGGGTGCCGGCCAACATCTCGCTCGCGGGCACCGCGATCGCCGCGCACGAGGCGGCGCTGCGGCAACTCGCCCGCTGCACACCGGCCGGCGAGGGCTTCGCGGCGACCACGTCCTTCCCGGTCGCGGGCGCGGTGATCGAGCTGGACCTGTCCGGCGCGATCGACTTCGCCGCCGAGCGCAAGCGACTGACCAAGGACCTGGCCGAGGCGGAGAAGGTCCGAGACGTGAACACCAAGAAGCTCGGCAACGCCGGCTTCCTGGCCAAGGCCGCCGCCGATGTGGTGGACAAGGTCCGGGACAAGCTGACCGGAGCCGAAGCCGACATCGAACGCATCAAGGGCCAGCTCGACCGGCTGCCCACCGCCTGATCCGAGCGGTCGCGCGGCCCGGGCACACCCACCCGGGCCGCGCGGACGATCGGCGAGCCGCCACCCCGGCTCGGCCCCAACCCCCGAAGAACTCGATCGGAACCGGTGACACCAGTGACAGACCCCGCCGAGGCAGCGGCCGCGCAGCGCGCCGTGGAGGCCGAGCTGATCGGGCGCTGGCCGGAGACCAAGCTCGACCCGTCCACCGACCGCGTGGTCGCGCTGATGGACGTGCTCGGCGAACCCCAGCGGGCGTACCCGGTCATCCACATCACCGGCACCAACGGCAAGACCAGCACGGCCCGGATGATCGAGGCGCTGCTGCGCGCGTTCCAACTGCGCACCGGCCGCTTCACCAGCCCGCATGTCGAGTCGATGACCGAGCGGATCAGCCTGGACGGCGAGCCGATCAGCGCCGAGCGGTTCGTGGAGACCTACCACGACATCCGGCCCTACATCGACATCGTGGACGCCGCGCAGCCGTACCGACTGTCCTTCTTCGAGGTGATCACCGCGATGGCGTACGCCGCGTTCGCCGACGCGCCGGTGGACGTCGCGGTGGTCGAGGTCGGCATGGGCGGCACGTGGGACGCGACCAACGTGGTGGACGGCACGGTCGCCGTGGTCACCCCGATCGCGCTGGACCACGTCGCCCGGCTCGGTGGCACGCCCGGCGAGATCGCGGTGGAGAAGGCCGGGATCATCAAGAAGGACAGCCTGGTCGTGCTGGCGCAACAGCCGGTGGACGCGGCCGAGGCGCTGATCCGACGCGCGGTCGAGGTGGACGCGACGGTGGCCCGCGAGGGCATGGAGTTCGGCGTGGTCCGGCGCGACCTGGCGGTCGGCGGCCAGTTGCTCACCCTGCGCGGCCTGGCGGGGGAGTACGAGGACGTCTTCCTGCCGCTGCACGGCAGCCATCAGGCGCACAACGCGGCGGTCGCGCTGGCCGCCGTGGAGGCGTTCATGGGCGTCGGGGTGGCCGATCGACCAGGGCTCACCAGCGGTGGCGCGCTGAACGCGGACCTGGTCCGCGAGGCGTTCGCGTCGGTCACCTCGCCGGGCCGACTCGAGATCGTCCGGCGCAGCCCCACCGTGCTGATCGACGCCGCGCACAACCCCGCCGGCGCCCGGGCCGTCGCGCAGGCGATGACCGACTCGTTCGACTTTCGGCATCTGGTCGGCGTGGTCGGCGTGATGGGCGACAAGGACGTGCGAGGTGTGCTGGAGGCGCTCGAACCGGTGCTCGCCGAGGTCGTGGTGACGCGGAACTCGCAACCACGCGCGATGCCGGTCGACGAACTCGCCGCGCTCGCGGTCGAGGTGTTCGGCGCGGACCGGGTCGACGTGCAGCCGGCCCTGCCGGACGCGATCGAGGCCGCCGTCACGCTGGCCGAGGAGGAGGGCGACCTCGGCGGCGCGGGCGTGCTGATCACCGGCTCCGTGGTCACCGTCGGCGAGGCCCGGGTGCTGCTCAAGGGCGCCGACACCGGGGGAGCCGGCCATCGCAACGGAAGGGACGCCTGAGCATGCGCGCGCTGTGTTCGACCCACCTGATCGGCCAGGCCATGGTGATCTGCCTCGCCGCGCTGGTCGCGATGCGACTCACCGACATCTCCACCGGCGTGTTGTGGGCGGTCGCCGGGCCGTCCGCGCTCTTCTGCGTGCTGCTGTGCGCCAAGCTCAAGGAACCGTGGGCGATCACCGCCGGCTGGGCGCTGCAACTGGGCCTGTTCGTGACCGGTTTCGTGGTCCCGATGATGTTCCTGATCGGCGTGGTGTTCGCGGCCATCTGGTACGGCTGCATCCGGGTCGGGCGGATCATCGACGCCGCCAAGGCGGCCCGGATGGCTACCGCCGAGTGACTGAAGGCGTACGGCCGAAAGGTTGATGCGTTACCCCGGATAGGCTCTGGGCGTTGACCGTTCGTCGGGTCGCGAGGTCTGTGCCCGTACCCCCCTTTCGAGGAAGCAAGGAGCCAACGTGTCCGAGCGCACGCTCGTCCTGGTCAAGCCGGACGGAGTCCGGCGTGGTCTCGTCGGTGAGGTCATCGGCCGTATCGAGCGCAAGGGCTTCACCCTGGCCGCGCTCGATCTGCGGGTGATGGACCGCGAGACGATCGAGCGGCACTACGCCGAGCACGAGGGCAAGCCGTTCTACGCCCCGCTCGTGGAGTTCATGACCTCGGCCCCGTCCGTGGCGCTGATCGTCGAAGGCGAGCGGGTGATCGAGTCCTTCCGCGTGCTCGCCGGCGTCACCGACCCGATCAAGGCCCTGCCGGGCACCATTCGCGGCGACTTCGCCACGATCACCCGGGAGAACATCGTGCACGGCTCCGACTCGCCGGAGTCCGCCGAGCGCGAGATCAAGAACTTCTTCCCCGAGCACGCCTGAGCGTCCGGTCGCGGCGCCCGGGGTGTTCGCCAACCCCACGCGCCGGGCCGGGCCCGTGCCGTGTCGATTCCCGCCGTGACGCACGTGTCGCGATGAAGGGCGAATGCCGCGCGACGCGCGCGGGCCGCGCGGGAGATCGATTTTTTTCGCGACCACGCCGTGTGGACCTCCACACGACCCGCCGGGACGCCGATCGGGCGCCGGCCGTGCGCTGTTAGAGGGAAATCCCTCCACTTGCCGCGCGTGGCACGCAACCCCTCACCCCGTGATCACGTCATGGTGGATGGAGGGTGCAGCCGTGCCCCGGTACGTCGCGGTTCTGCCGCCGGTACACCCGTGCCTACGATGTTGGTCGGTCGATCCGGTGTCGTCGGTGCGACGTCCCTCGGCCGGCTCATGTCCTCATGGCTACGAGCTCGGGAAGGCCCTAGGTTCTTTATATGGCGAACAACTTGTCGTTCATCGGTCGTGACATGGCGGTCGACCTCGGTACGGCCAACACGCTGGTGTACGTCAGAGGCCGCGGCATCGTATTGAACGAGCCGTCGGTGGTCGCCAAGAACACCACTACCGGGGGCATCCTGGCGGTCGGCGCCGAGGCGAAGAAGATGATCGGGCGCACGCCCGGCAACATCGTGGCGATCCGACCGCTCAAGGACGGCGTGATCGCCGACTTCGAGATCACCGAGCGGATGTTGCGCTACTTCATCCTCAAGGTGCACCGCCGCCGGTACCTGGCCCGTCCGCGCGTGGTGATCTGCGTGCCCTCGGGCATCACCGGCGTCGAGCGCCGCGCGGTGGTCGAGGCGTCCAGCCAGGCCGGCGCGCGCAGCGTGCACATCATCGAGGAACCGATGGCCGCCGCGATCGGCGCCGGTCTGCCGGTGCACGAGGCGACCGGCAACATGGTCGTCGACATCGGCGGCGGCACCACCGAGGTCGCCGTCATCTCGCTCGGTGGCATCGTCACGGCGCAGTCGATCCGGGTGGCCGGCGACGAGTTGGACAACGCGATCATCGCCTACGTGAAGAAGGAATACTCGCTGCTCCTGGGCGAGCGCAGTGCCGAGGAAATCAAGATGTCGATCGGCTCGGCCTTCGACCTCGGCGAGGACGAGCACAGCGAGATTCGCGGCCGCGACCTGGTCAGCGGCCTGCCCAAGACGATCGTGATCTCCACCTCCGAGGTCCGCAAGGCCATCGAGGAACCGGTCAACACCATCGTGGACGCGGTCAAGAGCACGCTGGACCAGTGTCCGCCCGAACTGGCCGGCGACGTGATGGATCGCGGCATCGTGCTCACCGGAGGCGGCGCGCTGCTGCGCGGCCTCGACGAGCGGCTGCGGACCGAGACCGGAATGCCGATCCACATCGCCGACAACCCGCTGGACTCGGTGGCCCTGGGCGCGGGCAAGTGCGTCGAGGAGTACGAGAAGCTCCAGCAGGTACTGGACGCCCAACCACGCCGCTGACCCGGGACGCGGGGGCGGTCGGCCGGTCCGCCGCCCCCGGATCCGGTCCGGCGCGGCCACACACCACAACTGCCCACAAGCGCCGCAACGTACGAAAGGGGCGGGCGCGCATCGTGAGGGACTCCCGGCACGGTCGGCTGGTCCTCGTGCTGCTGCTAGCGATCTCTTTCGCCCTCATCACCGTGGACATCCGCGGTGGCCGGAACTCGCCCATCGCGAATGTCCGCGACTGGGCCTCGGCCGTGTTCGGCCCCGCCGAACGCGGCGTGTCCGCCGCAGTGGACCCCGTCGGCCGGGCCGTGAACGCGGTCAAGGACGCGGGATCCCACGAGAGCGAGAAGAAGCGCCTGCAGGACGAGAACGCCAAGCTTCGTCAACAGGTGGACAACATCGAGTTCGACCGCAATCGCGCGGCCGAATTGGACAAACTGCTCAAGGTCTCCTCGGCCGGGCAGTACAAGATCAAGCCCGCGCGCGTGGTCGCCATCGGGCCCGCCCAGGGCTTCTCCTGGACGGTCACCCTCGACGCGGGCGTGGGCGACGGCATCAAACCGGACATGACCGTGATCAACGGCGACGGTCTGGTCGGCCGGGTGACCCAGGTGGGTCCGATGACCTCGACCGTGCTGCTCGCCACCGACCCCGGATTCGCGGTCGGCACGCGCCTGGCCGGGTCGATGGAGATAGGGATCACCTCGGGACGCGGCGACAAGCCGATGAACCTCAAGCTGCTCAACGGGCAGGCCCGGGTCAAGAAGGGCGACCGGCTGGTCACCTTCGGCTCGCAGGGCGGCAAGCCGTTCGTGCCGGGCGTGCCGGTGGGCGAGGTTGCCGAGGTGCGCAACACCCCGGGCGAACTCACCCGCAGCGTCGAGGTGCGGTCGTACGTGCGCTTCTCCGGCCTGGACACGGTGGGCGTGGTGATCGAACCGCCGCGCACCGACCCGCGCGACGCGGTGCTGCCACCGCCGATCCAGGAGGCGGCCGCGCCGCCGAGTACGCCGCCCGTGCCGCCGGCGCCGCCCGCGAGCACCGAGCCGCCCAAGGGTGCCTCGGCCGCGAAGCCGCCCGCCGGCGGGACCCGGACCAACAACGCCAACGCCGCCGACGCACGCCGCAAGCCGCCGCCCGGCGGCGCGACCCCACCGACCGGAAGGGACTGAGACGGTGCGGATCTCCCGCGTGTTCTATGCCGCGCTGCTGATCGTCGTCGCGCTCGTGGTCCAGGTGAGCGTGCTCGCCCGGCTCGGTCTGCCCGGTGCGGTGCCGGACCTGTTGCTCCTGGTGGTGGTCGGGCTCGCGCTGACGTACGGGCCCACCGCCGGCTGCGTGATCGGCTTCGCGGCCGGCCTGTGTGCCGACCTCGCGCCGCCCGCCGACCACGCGGCGGGCCGGTACGCCTTCGTGTTGTGCCTGGCCGGGTACGTCGCCGGCCTGTTCGTCTCGCGCAGCCCCAGACGCTCGGTACTCACGCCGATCGCCGTGGTCGCGGTCGCCGCGGCGGGCACCACCGTGCTGTACGCGGCGGTCGGCGCGCTGGTCGGCGACGGCGCGGTGCGCCAGGTGGGGCTGACCAAGCTGCTGCTGACCGCGGTGGTCTACGACGCGATCCTGGCGCCGTTCGTGGTGCCGTGGGTGATGGCGCTGGCCCGCAAGGTGGATCCCAAACCGATGCTCTCGGGCCTGTCCCGGTAGGGGGTGAACGCCCAAGATGCGTAAACGCATGCCCAGCCTGCTCAACTCCGGCCGCTCCAAGGGAGACGGCGCGCACAGCGTGCGGGCCCGTATGGTGATCCTGCAGATCCTGGTCCTGTCGCTGATGATCACCCTCTTCGGCCGGCTGTGGTACCTGCAGATCCGCGAGGGCGACCACTACGCCGCGGCCGCGTCGCAGAACCAGGTCCGAGACGTGGTGACCCCGGCCGTGCGCGGGCAGATCCTCGACGACAAGGGCCTCCCGCTGGTCAACAACCGCACCGCGCTGGTGGTCTCGGTCAGCCGCACCGAACTGCTGCGGATGCCCGACTCCGGCGCCGCCGTGCTGACCCGGCTCGCCGAGGTGTTGCAACTGCCCGCCGACGAGGTCAAGGCGCGCACCCGGCTGTGCGAGCGCAACGTGCCCAAGCCGTGCTGGAACGGCTCGCCGTACCAGCCGATCCCGGTCACCGACAACGCCACCACCGAGCAGGCGCTGACCATCATGGAGCATCGCGAGGACTTCCCCGGGGTGACCGCCGAGCCCACCGCCGTGCGGCAGTACCCGGCGCCCGAGGGGGCCAACGGCGCACACGTCGTGGGCTACCTCTCGCCGGTCTCCGACGACGAGTTGAGCAAGCAGAAGGCCGAGGGCAAGAAGGACCTCCAGCGCGCCGACGAGGTCGGCCGCAGCGGTCTGGAGCGCACCTACGACGCGGACCTGCGCGGAAAGTCCGGGGTCACCGGGCTGTCCGTGGACCACCTCGGCCGGGTCACCGGCACCGTCTCGGAGACCGCGCCGGTGCCCGGCAACCACCTGGTGACCAGCATCGACGCGAAGATCCAGGCGATCACCGAGCAGCAGTTGGACGAGGCGATGAAGCGGGCCCGGGCGACCTTCGACGCGGGCAACACGCACAAGAACTTCGTCGCCGACGCGGGCGCGGCCGTGGTGATGGACATCAAGACCGGCCGGGTGATCGCGATGGCCAGCGCGCCCAACTACGACCCGTCGGTGTGGGTGGGCGGCATCTCGCCGGAGGACTACAAGGCGCTCACCGACGAGAAGGCCGGCGTACCGCTGGTGGCCCGGGCCATACAGGGTCAGTTCGCGCCGGGCTCGATCTTCAAGGTGATCTCCACCTCGGCCGCCGCCGAGTCGGGCTACTCCACCAAGGCCAACTACGACTGCTCGCCCAGCATCACGGTCGGCGGCACGACCTTCAACAACCTGGAGTCCAGGGGCTACGGCCCGATCTCGCTCCAGCGTGCGCTGGAGGTCTCCTGCAACACCGTCTTCTACGGCATCGGCTACGACATGTGGCTCAAGGACGGCGGGATCTTCGGCAAGAACCCCAAGGACCCGATGGTCACCATGGCCAAGAACTACGGCCTGGGCGCGCCCACCGGGATCGACCTGCCCGGCGAGTCCGGCGGCCGGATCGCCGACCGGGCCTGGAAGAAGCGCAACTGGGAGCAGAACAAGGACGCGTGGTGCAAGCAGGGCGACACCGGCAACGAGTACGTGGACAAGATCGCCAAGGAGAACTGTGTCGACGGGTGGCAGTTCCGCGCCGGTGACGCGATCAACTTCGCGATCGGCCAGGGCGACACCACGGTCACCCCGTTGCAGATGGCCCGGGTGTACGCGGCCATCGCCAACGGCGGCACGTTGTGGAAGCCGTCCATCGGCAAGGCCGTGATCAGCCCGGAGGGCAAGCTCGTGCGCGAGATCCAGCCACAGGCGACGGCCAAGCTGCCGATAAGCGACGCGACGGTGAAGTACCTGCAGAACGCGCTGATCGGCGTCGAGATGAACGGCACCGCGGCCGGCGTCTTCGCCAACTGGCCGAACGCGGAGATGCCGATAGCGGCCAAGACCGGCACCGGCTCGGTGTACGGAAAGCAGAGCACGTCCTGGTTCGCCACCTACGGCGGGCCCAAGGACGGCCCGCAGTACGCCGTGGTGATGATGGTCAGCCAGGGCGGCACCGGCTCCGGTACCTCGGGTCCGTCCGTCCGCAAGATCTACGAAGCGCTGCTCGGCGTCGACGAGAAGGGCGCGATCGACCCGGCCAAGGCGTTGCTGCCCGCCCCGCCCACGGGGCTGCCGCACGTCAAGGAGGACGGCACCGTCGTGCCGGCCGCCCACCTGCTCCCGCCGCACCCGGGCGGGAACAACGCTCCCACCACTACCGCGATGTCCGCGCCCGGGGCACTGCCGCCCGATCGCGTGGTCTACCGGACGGGGAGAGGGACATGAGCCTGAAACTGCGACCCGCCTCGCGGGTGGCCGGATTCGGTACACCGGACCTGGGCCGACTCGCGCCGGTGTTCACCCCGCGCCGGTCGATCACCCGACAGATCATCCAGCGCGACGCCCCGGTGCGTCGGCTGGACTGGATACTCCTGGGCCCGGCGCTCGCGCTGTCCGTGGTGGGCTCCCTGCTGGTGTGGTCCGCGACCCGCAATCGGCGCGGACTCACCGGCGGCGACCCGCAGTTCTTCTTCAAGCGGCACCTGCTCAATCTGGCGATCGGGCTGGTTCTGGCAACAGTGGTGGCGATAATCGGTCACCGTCGGATAAGGGCCTTCGCGCCGTTCGTCGGGATCGTCGCCGTGCTCGGCTTGATGGCCGCGCTCAGCCCGCTGGGCAGCACGATCAACGGTCAGCGGGCCTGGATCCAACTGGGCGCTGGTTTCTCGGTGCAGCCCGCCGAGTTGGCCAAGATCGCGATCATCCTGTGCATGGCGATGATCCTGTCCGAACGGGTGGACACCGGGGACCTGGCCAGACCGGGCGACAAGGCGGTGTTCTGGGCGCTGGCGGTGGCGGCGCTGCCGATGGCGGTGATCATGCTGATGCCCGACCTCGGTTCGGTCATGGTGCTGGCGATGATCGTGCTCGGCGTGCTGCTCGCGTCCGGTACGCGGGCGCGCTGGATGATCGCGCTGATCATGATGGCCGCGGCCGGCGCGGGCGCGGTCGTGCGCCTCGGGCTGCTCAGCGAATACCAGATCGACCGGTTCCGGGCCTTCGCCAATCCGGACTTCGATCCGGGCGGCGTCGGCTACAACACCGTGATGGCCCGGCTGGCGATCGGCTCGGGCGGGCTCACCGGCAAGGGGCTGTTCCACGGCGAGCAGACCAGTGGCCAGTACGTACCCGAACAGCAGACCGACTTCGTCTTCTCGGTGGCGGGCGAGGAACTGGGCTTCATCGGCTGCAGCGTGATCATCGCGCTGTTCGGGATCCTGCTGTGGCGCGGGATCCGGATCGCGCTGCACGCCGACGACCTGTACGGCACGATCGTCGCGGCCGGCGTGGTCGCCTGGTTCGCCTTCCAGGCGTTCGAGAACGTCGGGATGAACCTGGGCATCATGCCGGTGGCCGGGTTGCCGCTGCCGTTCGTCTCCTACGGCGGATCGTCGATGTTCGCGATCTGGATGGGGATAGGGCTGTTGCAGTCGGTGCACATGCGGCACGCCGGCGCCTTCAAGTCGGCCTGAGCCGAGCCGGCCCGTCGGCCTCGCACAGGCCGCCGGCCACCCGTCGCGGGCGGGCCCCCACCGGGCAACCCGGTAGGGGGTCCGCCCGGATCGCGTTAGGCTGGGAGGTCGATCCCCCTCCCAGCCCCATCGGAAGGACCGCCATGCCCGTCGAGTCCCTGTTCCCGCGTCTGGAGCCGCTTCTGCCCCAGGTGCAGAAGCCCATCCAGTACGTCGGTGGCGAGCTCAACTCGACCGTCAAGGACTGGGACGCGTGCACGGTCCGCTGGGCGCTGATGTACCCGGACGCGTACGAGGTCGGCCTGCCCAACCAGGGCGTGATGATCCTGTACGAGGTTCTCAACGAGGTCGCCGACGTGCTCGCGGAGCGTACCTACGCGGTGTGGGGCGACCTGGAAAAGCTGATGCGCGAGCACGACGTGCCGCAGTTCACCGTGGACGGCCACCGGCCCGTCGGCGCGTTCGACGTGTTCGGGCTGAGCTTCTCCACCGAGCTGGGCTACACGAACATGCTCAACGCGCTCGACCTGGCCGGGATCCCGATCGAGGCCAAGGACCGCACCGAGGACCACCCGATCGTGCTCGCCGGCGGACACGCCGCGTTCAACCCCGAGCCGATCGCGGACTTCATCGACTGCGCCGTGGTCGGCGACGGCGAGCAGGCCGTGCTCCAGATCACCGACATCATCCGGGCCTGGAAGGCCGAGGGCCGCCCGGGCGGTCGGGACGAACTGCTGTTCCGCCTCGCGGTCACCGGCAACGTCTACGTGCCGCGCTTCTACGACGTGGACTACCTCGACGACGGCCGGATCCAGCGGGTCGCGCCGAACCGCTCGGGCGTGCCGTGGCGGGTGTCCAAGCACACCGTGATGGACCTCGACGAGTGGCCCTACCCCAAGCAGCCGCTGGTCCCGCTCGCCGAGACCGTGCACGAGCGCATGTCGGTGGAGATCTTCCGCGGCTGCACCCGCGGTTGCCGGTTCTGCCAGGCCGGCATGATCACCCGGCCGGTGCGCGAGCGCAGCATCAAGGGCATCGGCGAGATGGTCGACAAGGGCCTGAAGGCGACCGGCTTCGAGGAGGTCGGCCTGCTGTCGTTGTCCTCCGCCGACCACACCGAGATCGCCGAGGTGGCCAAGGGCCTCGCGGACCGCTACACCGACGACAAGATCGGCCTGTCGCTGCCGTCCACCCGGGTGGACGCGTTCAACATCGACCTGGCCAACGAGCTGACCCGCAACGGTCGCCGCTCGGGTCTGACCTTCGCCCCCGAGGGCGGCAGCGAGCGGCTGCGCAAGGTGATCAACAAGATGGTGTCCGAGGAGGACCTCATCCGCACGGTCGCCACCGCGTACGGCAACGGCTGGCGCCAAGTGAAGCTCTACTTCATGGTCGGCCTGCCCACCGAGACCGACGAGGACGTGCTGCAGATCGCGGACATGGCCAAGAAGGTCATCCAGAAGGGCCGCGAGGTCTCCGGGAGCCGGGACATCCGCTGCACGGTGTCGATCGGCGGGTTCGTGCCCAAGCCGCACACCCCGTTCCAGTGGGCCCCGCAGCTCGACCCCGCAGCCACCGACGCGCGACTGCACAAGCTGCGCGACGCGATCCGCGCGGACCGGCAGTACGGCAAGTCGATCGGCTTCCGCTACCACGACGGCAAGCCGGGCGCGATCGAGGGCCTGCTCTCGCGCGGCGACCGCCGGGTGGGCCGGATCATCCGCGCGGTCTGGGAGGACGGCGGCCGATTCGACGGCTGGAGCGAACACTTCAGCTACGACCGCTGGGTGCGCTGCGCCGACAAGGCGCTGGCCGACGAGCCGGTGGACCTGAACTGGTACACCACCCGCGAACGCGAGTGGAACGAGGTGCTCCCGTGGGACCACCTCGACTCCGGCCTGGACAAGGACTGGCTGTGGGAGGACTGGCAGGACGCCCTCGACGAAACCGAGGTCGACGACTGCCGCTGGAGCCCTTGCTTCGACTGCGGCGTATGTCCGCAAATGGGCACGGAGATCCAAATCGGCCCCACGGGCCAGAAGTTGCTGCCGCTGTCGGTCAAGCAACCGGCCGCGCAGGGCTAGCACCGGGATGAGGCGTGGGCCCTCCGGGGCTCGGAACGAACAGGCGGTCGGACGGCGAGTCCGGCCGCTTTTCGTTTCCGTGCGGGGCGCTGCGGCGGGCGAGGCGGTGCCGGATGCCGCGTTACTTTTCGAGGTTCTGCTTCAGCTCCGCCCCGGCGCCGACCCTGCTCACGCCGAGGGTGCGTGACGGTTCGTGGCGGTTGACCTCCACGGCGGCGGACGAACGGCCGGACGCTCCGCCACCCGCGGCGGGTACGAAACCCGTTGCCGCGCTCTTCGCCAACGACTTGTCGACGTCTGGCGCCTTGGCCCGGGGGGCGGGCTTCTTCCCGAGCAATTCCTTGTCCCGGAAGGCGGCGACGTCCGCGCGGAGGCTCTCCCCGAACGCTTTTGTCGCTTCGGAATCCGACACCGCGCGTGCTGGGGGTCCGGGCTTCTCGAGATCCTTTGGCTCGCGCTTCTTGGTGTCCTTTCCCACGCCCGGCCTCGCTACGGAATTCGGGGGAAACCGCTGCTGGTTGTCCCTGGCGGCGCGCCGCCTCTGCTCCTTGGGCATGTATCGCAGTGGGTCGGGTGCGGGGGTCGGAGCCTCGCCATCGGTCTCCTTCGCCGGTGACGCTCCGACCGGCCCTTGGGTGAGCTTGCTGCGGAACAGTTTCCCCAATTCATAGGCGATTGTTCCGATTTCATTCATCTTTGCCACTGTGCACCGCCTTTACGAAGTCGTCGCAAGAGTGCGGGACCCTTCCGGCCTACACCCTGCACCAACCGACGGAAGCTGCCCAGCCCTTCGGGCGCAGTCGGGTTCGCCTGCCTCGTCGGCGGCGCCGAGTGCACCTAGGCGGCGGCGCGGGTCGACGCGCGGTCGAGCCGGGCCGTCGGTGCGCGCCGTCGGGTAGTCGCATGGTCACACGAGGCAGCAATGGTGGTCCCGGCTCCTTGTCGGTGGCAGGGCCACTAATCTTCCCGGGTGAATGCAAACGGGGAGCAACCGGAACCGGCGCCGTGGACGCCGTCGACGAGCAATCACCGGCCGGGGCCGCCGAGCGGGCCCGAACCGACGTGGCAGCAGCGCGCCGAAGGCACGCGCACCGCCGGCGGCCCCGAACCGGGCGAGGGGTGCCTGTACGCGGTGGTCCGCTGGCCGGCCCGGATCATCGCGCTGATCATCGTGGTCCCGCTGCGGCTGCTGTGGGAGTTGTTGCGACTGATCGGCAGGGGGATCAAGTTCCTGTTCTGGACCTGGTTCCTGCGGCCGATCCTCAAGGGTCTGAAGATTCTGCTGTGGGACTGGTTCCTGTACCCGGTGCTCAGCTTCGTCGGCCGCTACATCCTGGTTCCGATCGGCAACGCGATCGCGTGGCTGGTGACCCACCTGCTGATCCGCCCACTCGTCTTCCTGTTCAGGTACGTGCTGCTCAAGCCCGCGACGTGGCTGTGGCGGTACGTGCTGCGTCCGGTCGGACGCGTGACGCTGCAGGCGCTGCGGTTCGCGTGGGAAGTGTCCACCGCCGTCCTGAACTTCCTGATCGTCCGGCCGCTGTCGTGGTTGTGGCGGGCCGTACTGGTCCCGATCGGTCGCGGCATCGCCGTGGTCTGGCACCACCTGGTGGTACTGCCGGTGTCCTGGGCGTGGCGCAACGTGCTCACGCCGATCGGCAGGGCCATCCGCGCCGTGTGGCGATTCGTCGTCGTGGCACCGCTGCGCTGGGTCGGCCGCACCATCCTGCGGCCGATCGGCCGGGCCACCGGGGAGGTGCTGCGGGCCATGGGAATCGGGGGCCGCTGACCCGACCCGTCCGATGGCCGTACGCTTGGATCGACTTCTGCCCACCCACTTGAGCCAAGGACTGAGCGAAACTGGCACGACGTACGCCCGAGGGACCGCCGCCCGCGCCGACGGTCCAGCGACTGCGCCTCCGGTACACCAAGCGCGGCCGCCTCCGGTTCACCAGCCACCGGGATTTTCAGCGCGCGTTCGAGCGGGCCCTGCGTCGGGCGGAAGTGCCGATGGCCTATTCCGCCGGTTTCACCCCCCACCCCAAGGTGTCCTACGCGGGAGCGGCGCCCACCGGCGTCGCCAGCGAGGCCGAGTACCTCGAGATCGGCGTGGCCACGCACTGTGACCCGGCGCGACTGCGAGACCTGCTCGACGCATCGCTGCCGAGCGGTCTCGACGTGCTCGAGATCGTCGAGGCACACGGCGGCAACCTGCCCGAACGCCTCGAGGCGTCGGTCTGGGAGCTGCTTCTCGCCGGGGTCACCCACGAGGAGGCCGAGCGGGCGGTCGGCGTGTTCCTGGCCGCGGAGACCGTCGAGGTCCAGCGGATGAGCAAGAACGGAATGCGCACATTCGACGCCCGAGAGGCGGTGATCGCGCTGACCGTCACCACCCCCGACGGGAACGACGCAGGTCACCCGGGTGTCGATGCGGGTAGTGCCGCACCTTGTGCGATACTGCGACTGGTTGTCCGGCACACCACACCCGCCGTTCGACCCGACGACGTTCTGTCCGGTCTTCGCATGGTCGCCGAACTTGTTACGCCCACCGCCGCCGCGGTCACCCGCCTGGCGCAGGGGCCGCTCGACGCCGCGACCGATTCGGTGACCGACCCGCTCGCGCCCGACCGCGCAGCAGCATCGGCGGTGGAGCACACCTCACAGGGGGACGAGGTACTCCGGACCGGCCCGCAGGGCGGTGCAGAACCCGTCGTCGAAGCCTCGAATCGGTGACGACCGGGTACACGAGGCCCAAGGCTTGAATTTCCGACAGACTTATCGCCCGGTCACGGCCGCAAGGCCGGGACCGGCGAGTGAGAGAGAAGCTTCCGCGCGGCGCCCTGCGTTGGAGCGCCCGGAAGCGTGACGGGAGACAGACCCGCATGCTCGACACCGAGCCCAACGACACGCCTGAGACATCAGGTACACCCGGGGTTGTGAACTCCGGTACTTCCGACAACGACAACAGCACGAAGGACGACACGGCCACGACGCCGGCACCCCGCCGCCGTCGCAGGGCCGCCAGTCGACCCGCAGGACCGCCGAGCGTGCCCTCTGCCGAGGCCGCGCCGGTTCCGGCTGCCGTGACACCCGAGGTTGCCGAGCCCTCCGACGAGGAGGAGCCGGAGGCCGAGGAGGCCGCGGTGGTCGAGCCCGAGCCCGAGCCCGAGCCGGAGGCCCCGCGACGTGCGCGGCGCACCCGCAAGCGGGTGACCGCGCCGGTGACCGACACGGCCGAGGCCGCGGCCGCACCGGCGGAGGCCGCCGAGGCCGCGCCGGCCGAGGTCGAGCCGGAGCCCGAGGAGGCACCCCGGCGAGTCCGGCGTACCCGCAAGCGGGCGGCGGTCGCTCCCGAGGCGACCCCGGACGAGGTCGTGCCCGAGCCCGCTCCCGAGCCGGCCCGGGCCGAGTCCGGGCAGCCGGAGACCGAGGCCGAGCCGGCCGAGGAGGCACCGCGGCGTACCCGGCGTACCCGCAAGCGGGCGGTGCCCGCCGCCGAGGCGATCGAGGAGACCCCCGTCGCCGAGGCCGAGCCGGTCGTCGAGGCCGCGCCCGAGCCGGAGCCCGAGGCCGCACCCGAGCCGCGGACCCGCAGTGGTCGCAAGACGCCGCCGCCGGTGTTCCAGCCGCTGTTCCAGGCCCCGCAGGCGGCCGTCTTCGCCGAGCCCCAGCGCGCGGCCGAGCCGGCCCCGGCGCCCGCCGCCGCCGAGCCCGAGACCGAGACCCGCACCGAGTCGGACGAGCCGCGTGGTCGGCGTCGCCGACGCCGTGCGCTGCCGGTGGACGAGGTGCACACGGCGGCCGAGGCCGAGCCGCAGGACTCGCGCTACCAGGACGAGCAGGAGCGGCACGTGGGCCGCGCGGTCACCGCGACCGAGCAGCCCGAGGCCGCGCAGGAGCCGGAGGGCTCCGAAGCGCACGAGGACGACACCGAGGGCGACCGCCCGACCCGTCGCCGTCGGCGCGGTGGTCGTCGTCGCCGCGGTCGCGGTGACGACGGTGCCGAGGACGGCGGCTCCGACGAGGACGGCGAGCAGCAGGCCGAGGGCGTCGGCGACGGTCCCGACGACGACGAGGACACCGACGAGCCGGGCGACCCCGGGGCGACCACGAGCAGCCGGCGTCGGCGTCGGCGCCGCCGTCGTGACGGTGCGGCCGACGACGTCGCGGCCGAGCCGCAGGACGACCCCGAGCGCACCGTGGTCAAGGTGCGCGAGCCGCGCAAGCGTGAGGCGCTCAGCGAGAGCCCGACCGACGAGGTGCAGGGCGTCAAGGGCTCGACCCGCCTGGAGGCCAAGAAGCAGCGCCGCCGCGAGGGGCGCGAGCAGGGCCGTCGGCGGGTGCCGATCATCACCGAGTCGGAGTTCCTGGCCCGCCGCGAGGCGGTCGAGCGGGTGATGGTCGTCCGGCAGAACGGCGAGCGCACCCAGATCGGCGTGCTCGAGGACGACGTGCTCGTCGAGCACTACGTCAACAAGGAGCAGGCCACCTCGTACGTCGGCAACGTCTACCTGGGCAAGGTCCAGAACGTGCTGCCGTCGATGGAGGCCGCCTTCGTCGACATCGGCAAGGGCCGCAACGCGGTGCTGTACGCCGGCGAGGTCAACTTCGAGGCGGCGGGCTTCAGCGGCCCGCGCCGGATCGAGGCCGTGCTCAAGCCCGGCCAGTCGGTCCTGGTACAGGTCACCAAGGACCCGATCGGCCACAAGGGCGCCCGGCTGACCAGCCAGGTCTCGCTGCCCGGTCGGTACCTGGTCTACGTGCCCGAGGGCACCATGACCGGGATCAGCCGCAAGCTCCCGGACACCGAGCGGGCGCGGCTGAAGACCATCCTCAAGAAGATCGTGCCGGAGAACGCGGGCGTCATCGTGCGCACCGCCGCCGAGGGCGCGACCGAGGAGGACCTGACCCGCGACGTGACGCGGCTGCAGGCGCAGTGGGAAGAGATCAAGAAGAAGTCCAAGATGATCACGACCAGTTCGCCCTCGCTGCTGTACGGCGAGCCGGACATGACGGTTCGGGTCATCCGCGACATCTTCAACGAGGACTTCTCCAAGCTGATCGTCTCGGGCGACGAGGCGTGGGACGTCGTCCACGACTACGTCGGCCACGTGGCCCCCGACCTGGCCCCGCGGTTGTCGCGGTGGACCAGCGAGGTGGACGTCTTCGCGACGTACCGCATCGACGAGCAGCTGATGAAGGCGCTGGACCGCAAGGTCTGGCTGCCCAGCGGCGGCTCGCTGGTGATCGACCGCACCGAGGCGATGGTCGTGGTCGACGTCAACACCGGGAAGTTCACCGGTCAGGGCGGCAACCTCGAGGAGACCGTCACCCGCAACAACCTGGAGGCGGCCGAGGAGATCGTCCGCCAGCTCCGGTTGCGCGACCTCGGCGGGATCATCGTCGTCGACTTCATCGACATGGTCCTGGAGGGCAACCGCGACCTCGTGCTGCGGCGCCTGATGGAGTGCCTGGGCCGGGACCGGACCAAGCACCAGGTCGCCGAGGTGACCTCGCTCGGCCTGGTCCAGATGACCCGCAAGCGGGTCGGCCAGGGTCTGCTCGAGGCCTTCTCGGAGAACTGCGAGCGGTGCAACGGGCGCGGCGTGATCGTGCACATGGACGCGCCGGAGACCAAGGGGCACGGCAACAGCGGCCACAGCCACGGCGGCAACGGCAACGGTGCCTCCGCCGGTTCCGGGCGGCGCAAGCGCAACAAGGGCGGCAACGCCGACAAGAACGGCAGCGGTCCGATCACCGAGATCGTCGACACCGACGAGTCGATCGACCTGGACGGCCCGGAACTCGACGACGTCGCGGTGGACACCGTGCTGCCCGAGGTCGCCGCACTCGGCTCGGTCGAGCCGGTCGAGGTCGCCGAGGCGATCGAGGCCGTGGAGACCGCCGAAGCCGCCGAGGTTGTCGTCGAGCCGGAGCCGGCCCCGCCGGTCGAGGCCGAGCCGACCACCGAGGTCGAGGCCGAGGCGCCGGTGATCGAGGCCGAGCCGGTCGAGGTCGACGTGGTGGAGGCGGCCGAGGCCGTCGAGGAGGCCGAGGAGGCCCCCGCGCCGGCCAAGCGGGTGCGCAAGACCGCCGCCAAGAAGACGGTCGCCAAGAAGGCCGCGGCCAAGACCGCGCCGGCGAAGAAGACCGCCGCCGCGAAGACGCCTCGGAAGTCGGCCAAGAAGGTCGCCGCCGAGGCCGCGGCGAGCGAGGCGCCGGCCGAACAGCCGGTCGCCGAGCCGACGCCGGAGCCGGCCGCGAAGGCGACCAGGGCCACGAAGGCCGCGGCCAAGGCCAAGGCGCAGGCCGCCGAGGCCCCCGCCGAGGTCGAGCCGGCCAAGCCCGCCAAGGCCGCCGCCAAGCCGCGCAAGACGTCGCGGCGGGCGACCCGGCCCGCCGGTCCGCCGGAGGGTGCCGTGGACGGCGCCGAACCGGTTTCGGCGGCGAGCGGAAGCTGAGTCACGACGGGTCCGCCCCGGGGTCCAACCCCGGGACGGACCCGTTTGGCCTTCGCCCCCGGGCATCCTGTAACCTTTGCCCTTGGTGTGCTTAGGCACAGGCTCCTGAGCAACCACCCTCCGGATCGCAAGCTTCGGAGGAGGCCCCCGATTTCTGTTCGGTGTGGCTGGCTTCAGGGGCTCGGACCCTGCAGAGAGAGAGATCCACGGTGTACGCGATCGTTCGCGCCGGTGGCAGGCAGCACAAGGTTGCCGTCGGTGACGTCGTCCAGGTCGACCGCATTCGCGGTGCGGCGGGCACGGCAGTTGAGCTTCAGGCCATCCTCGTCGTAGACGGTGAAGCCGTGACGAGTGACCCGTGGGTCCTCGCGGGTGTGAAGGTGACGGCCGAGGTCGTCGATCACACCAAGGGCAAGAAGATCGACATTCTGAAGTACAAGAACAAGACCGGTTACCGCAAGCGCATGGGTCACCGCCAGCAGCACACCCAGCTTAAGATCACCGGCATCAACTCCGGGAAGTAGGGAGAAGCGACATGGCACACAAGAAGGGTGCATCTTCCACCCGGAACGGCCGTGACTCGAACGCTCAGCGCCTCGGCGTCAAGCGCTTCGGCGGCCAGGTCGTCAACGCCGGCGAGATCATCGTCCGCCAGCGTGGTACGCACTTCCACCCCGGCACCAACGTCGGTCGCGGTGGCGACGACACGCTGTTCGCGCTGTCGGCCGGCGCCGTGCAGTTCGGTACCGCGCGCGGTCGTCGCGTCGTGAACATCGTCCCGGCGGAATAATCACGCCGCGGCATTCGCTTTGACACCCGAGGGCGGACCCCATGCGGTCCGCCCTCGGTTGTTTGTCCACAGTGTTTCGCTCCCCGCTCGGGGAGCCGAGGAGGAATCCACGTGACGACCTTCGTCGACCGCGTCGTGCTGCATGTCGCGGCGGGTAACGGGGGCCACGGCGTGGCCTCCGTCCACCGGGAGAAGTTCAAGCCGCTCGGCGGCCCCGACGGTGGGAACGGCGGGCGGGGCGGCGATGTCACGCTGGTCGTGGACGCCAACACCACCACACTGCTCGAGTACCACCACCACCCGCACCGCAAGGCCACCAACGGCAAGCCCGGCGCCGGCGCCAACCGCACCGGTCCCAACGGCGCCGACGTGATCCTGCCCGTGCCGGACGGCACCGTGGTCAAGCGACTGCTCCCCAACGGCGACGAGGAATTCGTCGAGGACCTGGTCGGCAACGGCGCCAGCTACGTGATCGCCCAGGGCGGTCGCGGCGGCCTGGGCAACGCGGCTCTGGCCTCTCCGCGCCGCAAGGCCCCCGGCTTCGCGCTGCTCGGCGAGCCCGGCGAGGCCGGCGACTTCGTCCTGGAACTCAAGACCGTCGCGGACGTCGCGCTCGTGGGTTACCCGAGCGCCGGCAAGTCCTCGCTGATCGCCACGCTCAGCGCCGCACGCCCCAAGATCGCCGACTACCCGTTCACCACCCTGGTGCCGAACCTGGGCGTGGTCACCGCCGGCGACGTGGTCTACACCGTCGCCGACGTGCCCGGGCTGATCCCCGGCGCGAGCGAGGGCAAGGGACTGGGCCTGGAGTTCCTGCGGCACGTCGAGCGCTGCAAGGCGCTCGTCCACGTGCTGGACTGCGCGACGCTGGAGCCCGGCCGCGACCCGATCAGCGACCTCGACACGATCGAGGCCGAGCTGAAGGCGTACGGCGGCTTGGAGGACCGGCCGCGGATGGTCGCGCTGAACAAGATCGACGTGCCCGACGGCAACGACCTCGCAGACATGGTCAAGGCCGAGCTGGAGGGGCGCGGGCTCCAGGTGTTCGCGGTCTCCGCGGTCAGCCGGGCGGGCCTGCGCGAGTTGTCCTTCGCGATGGCCGCGCAGGTGCAGGGCGCGCGCGACGCCGCGCCGGCGCCGGAGGCCACCCGGATCGTGCTGCGGCCGACCGCGGTCGACGACAGCGGCTTCACCGTCACGCGGCGCGACGAGGCCTTCATCGTGCGCGGGGCCAAGCCCGAACGCTGGGTGCGCCAGACCGACTTCAGCAACGACGAGGCGGTGGGCTACCTCGCCGACCGGCTCGCCCGACTCGGCGTCGAGGAGGCGCTGTGGTCGGCCGGGGCCGTCCCCGGTGCCGAGGTCGTCATCGGCGACGACGTCACCGGCGTGGTCTTCGACTGGGAGCCCACCGTGGCGGCCGGCGCGGAGATGCTGGGCCGACGCGGCGAGGACCACCGCCTGCAGACCCACCGCCCGGCGGTGGACCGGCGCCGCGAGCGCGAGGCGATCGAGACGCAGTACGAGGAGTTCGACCCGTTCTCGGACTCGTGACCGGCGGGCGCTCCTCGGATGATGGTGATTCCTGAAGATTCCGGGTGATTCCGGATGCTTTCGAACGGGGAAGGCAGGGCCTGAAGTGCTCACTGGGGCCGGCGCGGCGCGCGAGGACGTGACCTCCGCGCGCCGCATCGTGGTCAAGGTCGGTTCGTCTTCGTTGACGACCGCCCAGGGGGGCCTGGACGCGGATCGCGTCGACGCCCTCGTGGACGTGATAGCGGCCAAGCGGGCCGAGGGGGTCCAGGTCGTCCTGGTCTCCTCCGGCGCGATCGCCGCCGGGTTGGCCCCGCTCGGACTGGCCCGCCGACCACGCGACCTGGCCACCCAGCAGGCCGCCGCGAGCGTGGGACAGGGACTGCTGGTGGCCCGCTACACCGCGTCGTTCGCGCGCTACGGCCTGCGGGTGGGCCAGGTGTTGCTGACCGTCGACGACGTCACCCGGCGCGCGCACTACCGCAACGCCTACAACACGCTGGACAAGCTGCTGGCGATGGGCGCGGTGCCGGTGGTCAACGAGAACGACACGGTGGCCACCGAGGAGATCCGGTTCGGCGACAACGACCGACTCGCCGCGCTGGTCGCCCACGTCGTGCACGCCGATCTGCTCGTGCTGCTCTCCGACGTGGACGGGCTCTACGACGGCGACCCGGCCAAGTCGACCTCCTCGCGGGTTCCGTTCGTGCACGGCCCCGAGGATCTCGAGGGCATCGAGATCGGCAAGGCCGGCAAGGCCGGTGTGGGCACCGGCGGCATGGTGACCAAGGTCGAGGCGGCGGGTATCGCGACCTCGGCGGGCATCCCCGTGGTGCTCACCGCAGCCCGTTTCGCATCCGACGCGCTGGCCGGCAAGGACACCGGAACGCTCTTCCACCGCACCGGAGTTCGCACCGCCGACCGACTGCTGTGGCTGGCCCACGCGAGCACCGCGCGCGGTCGCCTCACCCTCGACCCCGGTGCGGTGCGGGCCGTCGTCGAGCGGCGCAGCTCGCTGCTGCCTGCCGGGATCACCGGTGTCCAGGGCGGTTTCGTCGCCGGCGATCCGGTGGACCTGGTTGACGAAAACGGTCACATCGTGGCCCGCGGACTGGTCAACTTTGATGCGAAGGAACTGCCGGGCCTGTTCGGGCGATCGACCCGAGAGTTGGCCCGGGAGTTGGGTCCGGCCTACGAGCGCGAGGTCGTCCACCGCGACGATCTGGTGCTGCTGCGCCGCTGAGCGACGACCACGGAAGATCAGCAGCTCGCCGACGGGAGGCCGGCCGTGCCGGAGCGTGGGGACCGCCCCTGGGGACAGCCCAACACGAGGGCGGAGGCCGACGACGGCGCGGGCCGCATGTGGCACATCACGCTCACCCTCGCCGGCAAGCCGGGTGATCCCGAGGACGTGCGGCGGGCGCTGGAACGGCTCGCCCACGAGCACCCGTTCCTGCTCGCCGGACGCTACGCGGCCGACCACGCGGAGGTGCGGTACTGGGAGGAGGCGCCCAACCTGCACGACGCGGCGGCGATCGCGATGCGGCTGTGGGGCGAGCATCGACAGAGCGCGGGGCTGCCGCCCTGGGAGCTGATCGGCCTGGAGGTGGTGGACCGCCCGACGTACCAGACGCGGGCCGGCGCGCCGGCTCCGCTGCCGGTGCAACCGGGCCGGGTGCAGCCCTTCTAGCGCCGACACCGGCCGCGTTCGGCCTGCGCCCGGCGGCGGGACCGGGTCTCGTCCCGGGCCGATTTCGGGCCGTTCGGGCCGCGTGTCGGCGTGGGTGTCGGCGAATAATGCGTGGCCCGAAAAACTCTCGCGCGTTAGCGTCGCGGGACAATGCGTACGTTTCCCGTCGCCGACCCCGGCGATCCCGATATCCGGTCGGCGGGCCGATTCCTGATCTGGCTCGCCGCTCGTTGTCGCCGGACGATCACCATGGGCATCCTGTGGGCGTCGGTGTGGATGGTCGCGCAGGCGCTGATGCCCGCCGCGGTCGGCCGTGCGATCGACGCGATCGAGGAGCGCGACGAGCGGGGACTGCTCGGGTGGTCCGGCGCGCTGTTGGGCATCGCGGTCCTGATCGGCTTCACCGGGATCATGCGCCACCGCAACGCGGTCGCCAACTTCCTGGACGGCGCGTTTCGCACGATCCAACTGGTGACCCGGCACGCGTCCCGGCTCGGTGCCGCGCTCCAACGCCGGATCGCCTCCGGCGAGGTGGTCGGCGTGGGCACCTCGGACGTGGACGCGATCGGCTCGATGCTGGACATCACCGCCCGCGGCTGCGCGTCGGTCGTCACGCTCGGCGTGGTCGCGGTGGTGCTGCTGAACATGTCGGTGCCGCTGGGCCTGCTCGTGCTGATCGGCGTGCCGCTGCTGATGGGCCTGGTCTCGCTGCTGCTGCGCCCGCTGCACCGACGCCAGAACGACTACCGCGAGTTGCAGACCGGCCTGGCCGATCGGGCCGTGGACATCGCCTCCGGCCTGCGGGTGCTGCGCGGGATCGGCGGCGAGCGCACCTTCGGCGCCCGCTACCGGCGCGAGTCGCAACAGTTGCGGGTGGCCGGCGTGCGTACCGCCCGGGTCGAATCCCTGCTGGAGGCGGCGCAGTTCCTGGTACCCGGCTTCTTCGTCGCGTTCGGCACCTGGCTGGCCGCCCGGTTCGCGCTGGACGGGCGACTGACGGTCGGTCAGATGGTGTCCTTCTACGGCTACGCGGCGTTCCTGACCGTGCCGCTCTCCACCCTCACCGAGGCCGCCGACCGGATCGTGCGCGGCCACGTCGCGGCCCGGCGGGTCACTCGCGTGCTGGCCCTGGAACCGGGCGTGAACGACGCCGCCGAACCCGCCGCGTGGCCGCCGTCCGGCGACCTGGTGGACCGGCGCTCGGGCCTGGTGGTCCGGCCCGGCACGCTGCTGGGCATCGCCTGCGAGGACCCGCAGGACGCGCCCGCGCTCGCCGATCGGCTCGGCCGCTACGAGGACGCCGACGTGCTCTACGGCAACGTGCCGCTGGCCGACCTCGCGCTCGCCGACGTGCGTGCGCGGATCCTGGTCGCGCACCACGACGCGGGCCTGTTCTCCGGGCCGCTGCGCCGCGAACTGACGCCGGGTGACGGCGAAACGGGTGATCTGGCGGCGGCGGTGCGGGTGGCCTGCGCCGAGGATGTGATCGACGCGCTGGATGAGGGGTTGGACACCGAGATCGCGGCGCGCGGCCGGGAGTTCTCCGGCGGCCAGGTGCAACGCCTGCGGCTGGTGCGGGCGTTGGTCGCGGATCCGCAGACGCTGGTGTTGATCGAGCCGACCAGCGCGGTGGACGCGCACACCGAGGCGCGGATCGCGGACCGGCTCGCCGCCCATCGCCGCGGTCGCACCACGGTGGTCGCGACCACCAGTCCGCTCGTCCTGGACACGCTGGACGAGGTCGCCTACATCGAGGACGGGAAGGTCATGGCGGTCGGTCCGCATCGTGAACTGCTGGCCGGCGAACCGAGGTACGCCGCACTGGTCACCCGGGTCGACGACGAAGAGTTGGAGGACGCGTGAGCGCGCGGGAACTGCTGCCGATCGCGCCGGCCGCCGAGGTGGGCCGGCACGCGGTGCGGCTGCTGCGCGAGCGGCGTCGGGATCTGATCCTGACCGTGCTGTTCTACGCGCTCGCCGCGGTGGCCGGTCTGGTCGCGCCCCGGCTGCTCGGGGTCTTGATCGAGAAGGTCCGCGCGGACAGCCCGACCCGCACGATCGACCTGTTGGGCCTGGGTATAGCGGGCGCGCTGTTGCTCCAGGCCCTGATCGTGCGGCAGGCCGCGGTGGCCGCGGCGCGGCTCGGCGAGGGGCTGCTCGCGCAGGTCCGCGAGGAGTTCGTGGACCGGATCCTGGACCTGCCGCTGTCCACCGTCGAGCGGGCCGGCTCCGGTGACCTGCTCGGGCGGGCCAACCGGGACGTGGCCGCGATGTCGCGGTCCGCGCGGCGGGCGGTGCCGTCGGTGCTGGTCGCGGTGGTGACGATCGTGCTGACCCTGGTGGGGTTGTTGCTGCTCAACCCGCTGCTGGTGCTGCCGCTGCTGATCACGGTGCCGCTGCTGATCCCGGTCACGTACTGGTACCTGCGCCGCGCGCCGGCCGGCTACCTGCGCGAGAACGCGGCATGGGCGCAGGTGACCGACTCGCTCGCGGAGACGGTCGAGGGTGCGCGCACGGTCGAGGCGCTGCGGCTGGCCGACCGGCGCCGGCGGCGTGGTGACGAGGACGTCGCGCAGGCGTACGCGGCCGAGCGGTACACGCTGTGGTTGCGCACGATCTGGTTCCCGGCGGTCGACTTCGGCTACGTGTTGCCGGTGGTGGCCACCACGGCCTTCGGCGGCTGGGCGTACCTGCACGGGTGGGCCTCGCTCGGCGAGGTGGCGACCGCGGTGTTGTACGTGCAACTGATCATCGGCCCGATGGACGAGTTGCTGAACTGGCTGGACGAGGTGCAGATCTCGGCGGCCTCGCTGGCCCGGCTGCTGGGTGTGGCGGACGTGCCTTCGGATCGCGAACCCACCGACACGAAGCCGGTGGACGAGACGCTGACCGCGCGCGACGTGCGGTTCGCGTACTCGGCGGGCCGTGAGGTGCTGCACGGGATCGACCTGACCATCGAGCCGGGCGAGCGGATCGCGGTGGTGGGGCCCAGCGGGGCCGGGAAATCCACGCTGGGGCGGTTGTTGGCCGGGGTCAACGCGCCGACCTCCGGCGACGTGCGGGTGGGCGGGGTGCCGCTGGTGGGCCTGCCGCTGGACGAACTGCGCGGCCGGGTCGCGTTGGTGACGCAGGAGCACCACGTCTTCCGGGGCACGTTGCGGGACAACCTGCTGTTGGCCCGGGAGACCGCCTCCGACGACGAGGTGGTGGCCGCGTTGCGTGCGGTCGACGCGGACTGGGTGGCGGGGTTGCCGGCCGGTGTGGACACCCAAGTCGGGCCGAAGGGGCACGAGTTGACCGCGCCGCAGGCGCAACAGTTGGCGCTGGCCCGGTTGGTGTTGGCCGATCCGCACACGTTGGTGCTGGATGAGGCGACCTCGCTGATCGATCCTCGGGCGGCGCGGCACCTGGAGCGGTCGTTGGGCGCGGTGATCTCGGGGCGGACGGTGATTGCCATCGCGCACCGGTTGTATACGGCGCATGACGCGGATCGGGTTGCGGTGGTGGAGGGCGGGCGGATCACGGAGCTGGGGAGTCACCGGGAGTTGATCGCGGCGGACGGTGCGTATGCTGCGCTTTGGCGGTCTTGGCATGGGTGAGCCGGTTTGGGTTGGCCTCAAGCGCCGGCCGGGCTGGTGTGCTCAAGCGCCGCACGGGCTGAGGTTGGCCTCAAGCGCCGGCCGGGCTGAGTGGCCTCAAACGCCGGCCGGGCTGAGTGGCCTCAAACGCCGGCCGGGCTGGTGTGCTCAAGCGCCGCACGGGCTGAGTGGCCTCGAGCGCCGGCCGGGCTGAGTGGCCTCAAGCGCCGGCCGGGCTATTTGGCCTCAAACGCCGGCCGGGCTGAGTGGCCTCAAACGCCGGCCGGGCTGGTGTGCTCATGCGCCGCACGGGCTGAGTGGCCTCAAGCGCCGGCCGGGCTGGAGGGCTGGGTGGGTCAGGGGGTGGTGGTGGACAGGGTCGCGTGTTGTTCGCGGAGTTGGCGTTTGAGGATTTTGCCGCTTGGGTTTTTGGGGAGGGAATCGGCGATTACTACGTATTTGGGGACCTTGAAGCCTGCGAGGTGGGCTTTGCAGTGGTTGATTACCTGGTCTTGGGTGATTGCTTCGCCGGGGCGGGGGACTACTACGGCGGTTACGGCTTCGATCCAGTAGGGGTGCGGGACGCCGAAGACCGCGGCTTCGGCTACGGCGGGGTGGGTGTGGATGGTTTCTTCCACTTCGCGGCCCGCCACGTTTTCGCCGCCGGTCTTGACCATGTCCTTTTTGCGGTCGACGACCGTGAGGTAGCCCTCGTCGTCGAGTACACCGAGGTCGCCGCTGTGGAACCAGCCGCCGCGGAATGCCTCGGCGGTGCGCTCGGGGTCGTTCCAATAGCCCAGCATGGTGTGCGGGCCCCGGTGCACGATCTCGCCGACCTCGCCGGGCGGCACCGGCCGGTCCTGCTCGTCGACCACGATGGTCTGCACGTTCAGCCCCGCGCGCCCGGCCGATCCGGCCTTCCGCTCCTGCTCGTCCGGGCCCAGGATGGTGGCGACCGGCGACATCTCGGTCTGGCCGTAGAAGTTGTACAGCCGCAACTCCGGTAGCCGACGCCGCAGTTCCGCCAGCACCTCGACCGGCATCGCGGCCGCGCCGTAGTAGCCCTTGCGCAGACTGGACAGGTCGCGCGTGTCGAAGTCGCGGTGTCGCAGCAGCGCGATCCACACGGTCGGCGGGCAGAACAGCTTGGTCACCCGCTCGCCTTCGACGGTGGCGAGCAGCGTGGCCGGATCCGGCGCGGGCAGGATGATCGAGGTCGCGCCGAGGTAGACGTCCGGGGTCAGGAAGCAGTGCAGTTGCGCGCAGTGGTAGAGCGGCAGCGCGTGGATCTCCACGTCGTCGGCGGCCATCCCGCCGTCGATGATCGCGGTCGCGTACTGCGCGATCAGATTGCGGCTGGTCATCACCGCGCCCTTGGGGCGGGACTCGGTGCCGGAGGTGTACATGATCTGCACCGGATCGTCGTCGTCCAGTTCGAGCTCCGGCACCGGGCCGCCCTCGGCGAGCAGTGCCGCGAACGGTTCCCAGCCCGGGGCCGCCGGGCCGAACACCACGCGTAGCGCGTCGCGGCCGGCCAACGCCGCGTCGGCGGTGTCGGTCAGCTCGGGGCCGGCCAGGACGGCGGTCGCGCCCGCGTGCTCCAGGACGTAGCCGACCTCGGGCGCGGTGAGCATGAAGTTGACCGGGACCGAGATCGCGCCGAGCCGGGCCAGCGCGAAGTAGGCGACCGCGAAGCCGTGCGAGTTGCGGGCGAGCAGGACCACCCGGTCGCCCTTGCCGATGCCGCGCGCGGCGAGCGCGCCGGCGGCCTTCGAGACGGTGTCGTCGAGTTCGGCGTAGGTTTGGCGCAGCTCGCCCGCCACGATCGCGAGCCGATGCGGGAGGCGGGCGGCGGTGCGCGCGAGCAGGTCGGCGACGCCGTGCCGGCGGGCCTGTACAGCGGTCACGGATGGCTCCTTGCCTCTGTGCAGCACGTGAAGGCGTCATTGTGTCCGGCACGGCCGCCGGGCGGAAGCGTCTCGACCGCTGAAATCCTCGTGTTGATCATCGATGCGCCTAGGTAGGCTTGCCGGTATGACCAGCAGCGAAGCCTCCGCAGTCCTCGACACCGCCCGTCGCGCCCGGGAGGCCGCCGCCGTCCTCGCGCCACTGACCCGCCGGGCCAAGGACGACGCGCTGCTCGCGCTCGCCGACGCGCTCGTGGCCCGCTCGGCCGAGATCGTGGTCGCCAACACCGAGGACGTCGAGCGGGCCCGAGCCAACGGCACCGGTGAGGCGATGATCGACCGGTTGACCCTGACCGACGAGCGGATCGCCGCGATCGCCTCCGACGTACGCGACGTGGTCGGCCTGCCGGATCCGGTCGGCGAGGTGCTGCGCGGCTCGACCCTGCCCAACGGTCTCGAACTGCGCCAGGTGCGGGTGCCGCTCGGCGTGGTCGGGATCATCTACGAGGCCCGCCCCAACGTCACCGTGGACGGCGCCGCGCTGTGCCTGAAGTCGGGCAACGCGGTGCTCCTGCGCGGCTCCTCGTCCGCCTACCGGTCGAACACCGCGATCGTCGCGGTGATGCGTGACGCGATCGTCGCGGCCGGGCTGCCCGCCGACGCGATCCAGTTGGTGCCGGGCGAGACGCACGACTCGGTGAAGGAGCTGATGACCGCGCGCGGTCTGGTGGACGTGCTGATCCCGCGCGGCGGCGCCGGCCTGATCCGGACCGTGGTCGAGGGCTCCACCGTGCCGGTGATCGAGACCGGCGTGGGCAACTGCCACGTCTACGTCGACGCGCAGACGGACCTGGAGATGGCGGTGAACATCCTGGTCAACTCCAAGGCGCACCGGGTCAGCGTGTGCAACTCGGCCGAGACGCTGCTGGTGCACCGGGACGTGGCGGACGCGTTCGTGCCGCTCGCGCTGGCCGCCCTCAAGGACGCCGGCGTCACCGTGCACGGCGACGCCGCGGTGCAGGGGTACTCGGCCGACGTGGTGCCCGCCGTCGACGCCGACTGGGACACCGAATACCTGTCGTACGACATCGCCGCCGCCGTGGTGCCCTCGCTGCACGACGCGGTCGCGCACATCCGCCGGCACAGCTCCGGGCACACCGAGGCGATCGTCACCACGTCGCAGGCCGCGGCCCGCGAGTTCGTCAGCCTGGTCGACTCGACCGCGGTCATGGTCAACGCGTCGACCCGGTTCACCGACGGCGGCCAGTTCGGCTTCGGCGCGGAGATCGGCATCTCCACGCAGAAGCTGCACGCGCGCGGCCCGATGGGTCTGCCCGAGCTGACCAGCACGAAGTACGTGGTCACCGGCGACGGCCACGTGCGCTCCTGAGTGCTCGCCGGCGACGGCCACAGGCACTCCGAGTGCTCGGCGGCGACGGTCGTGTGCGCTTCCGAGTGCTCGCCGCGGCGACGGTCCGACGCGCTTCCGATCCGGGATCGGCAGCCCGGGGCGACTTCGATCGTCCTCGGGCCGCCGACCGGTCCGATGATTCGGTATCCATCGGGGTGCCTGCGGTAATACTGTCTAGGAGTGCCCGAATCACCAGGGCCAGAGTTCCCGGACGGCCCAGATTTTCCCGAGTTCTCGGAGGACGAGCTCTCCTCCGTCGTCTTCGACGAGTCGTTCGTGCGCGCCGCCCGCGTACACGAGCCCTCGGCGAACGAGCGTGGTGCGGCGGTCGATCCTGCGCCGACACCCACACCGGCCGCGCCCGAGCGGACCGACAAGAAGGCCGAACAGGCCGAGCGTTCCGACTGGTTCGACGACGGGACGTATCCACCCGACGGCGAGGACCCGTGGCGGGCCCGCACCGTTTCCTCCTCCGACCCCGGCCCGATGTTGCCGCACGTGCCGACCTGGTTCGCGGGCGAGCCGTGGGCCCGGGCGCGGGGCGCACGCTGGCGGCGCGGCGTGGCCTGGGTGCTGGCCCTGCTGATGGGCGTCGGCGTGGTGGCGATGGCGGTGACCGCCGTCTACCGCAGCGGATCCTCACAGGGCCCCACCGCTCCCCGGCAGCCGTCGGTGGACTCGGGCCGGAGCGCGACGACGGACAACAACCCGGTGTTCGCGCCGCTGCCCGGACAGGACACGTCGCAGGTGCGGATCACCGTTCCGCCCGGTGACTCCGGCGCCGCGGACGGGTCCGCACCGGTTCCCTCGGTGCCCGCCGCGGCCCGTTCGGGACCCGGCTGAGCCCCGGTCGCAACCCCTTGTCCGGGTACGTATGCACCCGCTCGCGGGCGACCTAAGCTGGGAGTATGTCCGGACGGGGAGTGCCCCCCGAAGGCCCGAACCGGGGTGGGCCCGACGGCGAGGACGAGTTCAGCGCCGTCGTCTTCGACGCGACCTTCGTGCGCGCGGCGGGACTGCACGAGCCGTCGGCACGCGAGCGGATCCACGGGGGCAAGCGACCGCACCGGCAGCGCCGGGTGTTCGGCGTGCGGGTGCGCACGCTGCGCGGCGCTCTGGGTGCGTTACTCGTGTTGTCGGTGATCGGCGGCGCGAGCTTTCTGGGCGCCCGGCGGGCCGCCGTGCCCGGGCCGCGGTTGGAGATCGGTCCGGCGGTACTGCATCGGGTCGCGCTGCTGCCGCCGGTGGGTTACGCGCCGGGTCCGCTGCCCGCCGACCCGATGTCGGCCGGCCCGGCAGCGAGTTGGGCACAGGGCGCGGCCGGGATCGTGGTCGGTGAGCCCCGCGCGACGGCGCACTTCTCGGCCGCGCGGGTGGGTCAGGCCCTGAACCTGGTCCGCGAGTTCGTGGTGGGCACCCAGCTCGACCCGACCGTGCTCGCGGGCGGTCGGCCGTGGGCCGCGCTGCCGCTGCTGCGCGCCGAGCAGCGCGATCAGCTCGGCGCGGCGCTGATCGCCCCGCGCGACGACGACACGTTCGCGCCCACCGGGTGGATCACCCGATTCGATCCGACCGCGGTCAAGGTTCTGGACGCGCCGATACGGGTCAAGGGCACGCTCGCCGCCGCCGAACACGCGCGCGCGGATCTGGTGGTCACCGCCGACGTGGTGTTCGTCTACGCGGTGGCGCAGGTCGGCGGCCCGGGGTGGACCCGCTTCGTGCTGCACCGGGTGTGGGACTTCCACCTGAACTCGTCGATGTTGCGCGACGGCCTGCTCCAGGTGCGGCGGATCCTGACCGTGGCCGGCCCGCAGGGTTGCGACGTGGACGGTTCGCTGTGGTTCCGGCCCTCGTTCACCGGTCCGGCGCCGACCGACGCGCCGCCGGCGGCCGAGCAGGTGGATCCGTTCCGCTCGGCCTCCGCCGGCACATGTGCCCGGCTGCTCGGGCTGCCCTGACGGGTGGTCAGGCGCCGCCGCCACCACCACCACTGTTGTTCGTCGAGGCCGCGCCCGGTTCTTCGCGGCGGCCGGTGAACTTGTCGCGCAGCTTGCCGCCGGCGTCCGCCGCGCCGTCGGCGAGGTCGCGGAGCAGGCCGAACAACGGGTCGGTGGTGGTGCGTACCGACTCGCGGTAGGCGTTCGCCGAGGCCTTGGCCTCCTCGCGCACCGACGCGTTCGGGTCGTCCGCACGACGCGGGTACTCGCCCGCGAGGATTCGCGCGTACTCCTCGCCGTCCGCCCACTTGCGCAGCGCGGCCACCCGGACCACCGGGAACGGGTGCGAACGGCCCAGCAGGTTCATCAACTTGAGCACGCTGTCGCGCAGGTCGCCGGCGCCCTCGTACTCGGCGGCCTGCTCCAGGAACGCGTCCGTGCTCATCTCGTGCAACTGCGAGCCGCCGGCCACCTTCATCAGCGCGCGCATCGACACCTCGGGGTCCTGCCCGACCAGCAGACCCGCACGGTCGCAGGACAGTTCGGACTTTCGGAACCACTCCTGCAACGCGGTGATGATCGCGTGCACGCCCAGCGAGCCGAGCGGGATCCCGGACAGCGCCGAGGCGAACCGGGTCAGGATCAGCAACATCGTGCGGTACACCGCGTGCCCGGACAGGATGTGCCCGGTCTCGTGCCCGATCACGGTGCGCATCTCGTCGTCGTCGAGCAACTCGACCAGGCCCGAGGTGACCACGATGAACGGCTTGTCCATGCCGATCGCCATCGCGTTCGGCTGCGGGTCCTGGGTGATGTACAACTCGGGCACGGCGGGCAGGTCCAGGATGTACGCGGACTCGCGGACCATCTCGTGCAACCGGCGGAACTGCTGCTCGCCCGCGCGCACCGAGCCCGCGAGGAAGGCGAGCCGGATGGCCCGTTCGGACACCATGCCCGACATCTGCTTGAGTACCGTGTCGAACCCGCTCAGCCGGCGCATCGCCACCAGGGCGGTGCGGTCGGCGGGATGTTCGTACGCCCGGGAGGAGATTCCGGGGAATCGCCTGCGCCCCTCGAAGGTCTCGATCGTCTTGTCGTCCGGCATACCCAGCCCCCTAGCCTCGACCAATCTGCCCCCAGACTAGGCGCGTCCGCAGCCCCGGGCTGAGGGTCGTCCCCGGAACCTGGCCGCGCGACCCGCTCTCGGCGCCCGTACGATGTCGTGCGCACACGTCGGCAAAAACTACGCAAGGGCTGACCACGGATGACCTCGCACGCGACGACCGTCCTCACCACGCTGGCCAACGAAGGCGGCAAGCACGAAAACCTGAACCCGGTGGGTGCCGGCATCGGTGCGCTGGCCGTGCTCCTGGTCCTGCTGTTCGTGGTGACGCGGTTCAACAAGGACCGCTGAGCACCTGTCGTCGAATCCGGATCCCGGGATCCGGATCACCGATACCTCCCGTGATCGCCGGGCCGGCCGTTGCCGTCCCGGCGCTTTGCCGTGCGCGTTAAGGTGACGCCAGGTCAGGGGCGGCTGGGGGAGGACCCGATGCGCACATTCGCGATGGGCGAAAAGACGAGGCTGGACGATTCGGCCATCAGGGTGGAGTTCGACGTGTCGGGCGAGGGTCTGGCCGCGTACTGCTTCAGCCTGGGCACGGCGGACCTGGACGTGGTCTGTACGGCCCGGCCGGCGTCGCTGATCAGTGCGGTCGCGCTGGTGGCCGGGGGCACCGGGACGGCCGAGTTCCATGTGGACCTGTCCGCCGTGGACGACGCGGTGGACCGCCTGGTGTTCGCGGTCGGTGCGCAGGCGCCGGGGTTCGGCGACGGTTCGCTGCTTCGGCTGCTCGGCGCGGACGGCGAGATCGGACGCTTCGTGCTGCCGGTCGCGGAGCTGACCCGCGAACGTGCGCTGATCCTGGCCGAGGTCTACCGGCGGGACGGCTGGCGATTCGGCGCGGTGGGCCAGGGCTACGAGGCGGGCGTGGACCAACTCGTGCGCGATCTGGGCGCGGATCCCGAACAGACGCTGATCGTGGCCGCGGTGATGGCGCACGAGGACGCGGTGGAGTCGGTGGAGCCGGTGACGGACGCGGCGGTACACCCGCCCGCCGGCGGCGCGACGCCCGAGGAGCGGAAGCCCGAGGACGCGAAGCCCGAGGACGCGAAGCCCGAGGACGCGAAGCCCGAGGACGCGAAGCCCGAGGACGCGAAGCCCGAGGACGCGAAGCCCGAGGACACGAAGCCCGAGGACACGAAGCCCGCCGACGCGAAGCCCGCCGACGCTCCGTCCGAGGACGTGCGCCCCGATGACGTGCGCCCCGACGACGCGCCGCCCGGCGACGCCACGGCGGCGGCAGCGGAACCGGAGCCGGTCGCGTCCATCGCTGCCGAGCCGGTGGCCGAAGTGGCAGCCGAAGCGGTGACCGAATCGGCCGACGAACCGGCCGCGCCCTCCCCGGCGGAGCACGAACCGGCCCCCGCCGAGCCGTTGCCGGCGCCCGCCACCGGCGAGACCCCACCCGCCGGCGTCTACGAGGGACGCGGCGACAAGGTCCTGTCGATCACCCGCCCGGTCGAGGCCGGCCCCTTCCTGGTCGAACTCGAGGGACGCGGCACCGACAACTTCGTGGTGTGGACGCTGGACGCCGACCTGGAGACGGACAAACTGCTGGCCAACGCGATCGGCGCCTACCGCGGCCGGGCGTTGGTGGACGAACGCAGCAGCCGCACCTCGCGCCTGAAGATCGAGGCCGACGGCGCGTGGACCGTGCGGCTGTTCGGCCCGGAGGCGGCCCGGCCGCTGACCGAGAGGCTGACCGGCACCGGCCCGGAGACGGTGCGCTGGGCCGGCCCGCGCACGGTGCTCGTGATGACGCATCGGGGTACCGGAAACTTCATCGTCGGCACCTTCGCCGACCACGGCGGCGACGAGTCCTATCTCGGCACCCTGGCCAACGCGATCGGCGACTACGAGGGCGAGTCGATCCTGCCCAAGGGTCCCTGCCTGATCGAACTCGAGGCCGACGGCGACTGGACGCTGACCCCGGTCCTCGACTGAACGCCCCTCCACGACACGCTAGCCCCCGGCCCCGCACCAGCCCACCACCCCAACGCCCGAAAGCCCGGGCCGCCCGCCTCCGATACCGGAGACGGGCGACCCGCGGCGCGTGGTGGCGGACGGGTGGGTCCGAATGGCGTACCGACACGCCACCATTCGGGGGATATTAAAGCGATAAGAACGGTTTGCTTGATCTGCTGAGCCCGTGAACCACATGCTGCGTCGTCGCGGACTCTGGGCCGTCGCGCTCGCGCTGGTCGCCTCCGTCGTCGGGTGTGGAGGCGGCAGCTCGGGCCCACCGGTGCTCAACTGGTACGTGCCGCCGGACAACGGGGCCTACCAAAAGCTCGCCGACCGGTGCAGCCAGGCGTCGGGCGGTGCCTACCGGGTCAAGGTCTCGGTGTTGCCCACCGACGCGTCCGGGCAGCGCGAGCAGTTGGTCCGGCGGCTGGCCGCCAAGGACTCCTCGATCGACGTGATGGCGCTCGACCCGGTCTTCGTACCGGAGTTCGCCGAGGCGGGCTTCCTGCGCCCGTTCGACCCGGCCGAGGCCGCCGCGCTCACCGAGGGCATGCTCAGCAGCGCGGTGGAGTCCTCGGTCTGGCGCGCTCGCCTGGTCGCCGCCCCGTTCCGGGCGAACACCCAACTCCTGTGGTACCGCAAGTCGGTCGCCGCGGCAGCCGGGCTCGACCTGAGCCGCCCGGTGAGCTGGGACGAGGTGATCACCGCCGCGGAGAAGACGCGCAAGACGGTCTCGGTGCCCGCCAAGCGCTACGAGGGCATCACGGTCTGGGTCAACGGCCTGGTCACCGGCGCCGGCGGCGCGATCGTGCGCGACGTGGAGAAGGGCGTCGACCTCAAACCCACGCTCCAGGAGGGCGGTTCGGGCAAACGCGCCGCCGAGGTCATGCGCCGGCTGGGCCGCTCCCCCGCCGCCCCGGCCAACCTGGCCACCTCGATCGAGGACGACACCAGGACCACGTTCCAATCCGGCTCGGGCGGCTTCATGGTCAACTGGACGTACGCGCGCGGCGCCGCGGCCGAGGCGGTCGACGACGGCCAACTCTCGCGCGAGGTGCTCGACGACTACGGCTGGGCGCGCTACCCGCAGACCGACGCCGGCAAGGCGTCCAAGCCGCCGTTCGGCGGAATCGCCCTGGGGGTCAGCAAGTACGGCAAGCACAGCGCGGCGGCGGTGAGCGCGGTGCGCTGCGCGGGCACGCTGGAGAACCAGATCACCTACATGCTGGAGTCGAAGGAGACCACGGCCAAGGCCGCCGCCTACGACGACCCGCGCGTGCGCGAGGCGTTGCCGATGGCCGACCTGATCAGGGAGTCGCTGGACCAGGCCGGCCCGCGCCCGCGCACCCCGTACTACAACGACGTGTCCGCGTCCGTACAGCGGATGTACCACCCGCCCGCGGACGTCGACCCGAACACCGCCCCGCGCAGAACCGACGACCTGATCACCGGGGTCCTGCACGACCGGGTGCTGCTGTGAGCACGGTATCCACGGCCGGCACCGCGCCCCGGCACAAGAAGCCCCGGAAACAGCGAGATCACGCCCAGCGCATGCGGCGCACCGGGTGGATGCTCTCCGCGCCCGCCGTGTTGATCATGATCCTGGTCGCGATCGCGCCGCTGCTCGACGCCGGTTGGCTCTCGCTCTTCCACAAGCGGCTGACCACCCCGGAGGCGAACTCGTTCGCGGGCCTGTCGAACTACTGGGTCGTGCTCAAGGACCCGCTGTGGTGGACCGACGTGTGGACCACGCTGGCGCTGACCGTGGTGACCGTCTCGGTCGAGTTCGTGATCGGCTTCGGGCTCGCCCAGTTGATGCAGCGCGCGCTCCACCTGCGCCGCACGCTGCGCACCATCGTGCTCGTCCCGTACGGCATCGTCACCGTCGTCTCCGCCTACGCCTGGCGCTACGCGTTCGACCCCTCGACCGGGTTCGTCAACGACTGGTTCGGCACCGACATCGCGTGGTTCGACCACCGCTGGACCGCGCTGTTCGTGATCGCCCTCTCGGAGATCTGGAAGACCACGCCGTTCATGTCGCTGCTGCTGCTCGGCGGCCTCATCCAGGTCTCCTCGGACGTGCACGAGGCGGCGCGCGTGGACGGCGCGGGACCGTGGCAGCGGCTCACCCGGGTCACCCTGCCGATCATGAAGCAGGCGATCCTGGTCGCGCTGCTGTTCCGCACGATGGACGCGTTTCGGATCTTCGACTCCGTGTTCGTGATGACCGGCGGTGCCAACGACACCGAGACGGTGTCCTTCCTGGCTTATCGGCAATTGGTCAGCCGCACCGCGCTGGGCCTGGGCTCGGCGATCTCGGTACTGCTGTTCGCCTGCGTCCTGCTGATCGCGTTCATGTTCATCAAGCTCTTCCGTACCGACGTGAGCAAGCTCGGGAGCCCCGCGTGAGTCAGCCCAGTCCGGCCCGCGAGGGCGCCCGTGTCCTGGTCACCGTCCTGGTGATCGCGATCACCGTGCTGCCGCTGGCCTGGATGGTGTCCCTGTCGTTCAAGGGCGGCGACGACATCAACAACGCGAAGTTCCTGCCCACCACCTGGAGTTGGGAGAACTACCGGACCGTCTTCAAGAACGACCTGTTCACCGACGCGCTGCGCAACTCGATCGGCATCTCGCTGATCGCCACGGTGATCGCGGTCGCGTGCGCGACCGGCACCGCGTATGCGATCGTGCGGATGGAGTTCCCGGGCAAACGGCTGATCCTGCTCGGCGCGCTGGCGATCGCGATGTTCCCGACCATCGCGGTGGTCGGGCCGCTGTTCGACATGTGGCGCCGCATCGGCCTGTTCGACACCTGGATCGGGCTGATCCTGCCGTATCTCTCCTTCACGATGCCGCTCTCGATCTGGACGCTGACCTCGTTCTTCAAGCAGATTCCGTGGGCCCTGGAGGACGCCGCGCGGATCGACGGCGCGTCCGCGTGGCAGGCGTTTCGCTACGTGATCGCGCCGATGGCGGTGCCCGCCGTGGTGACCACCGCGATCCTGGTGTTCTTCTTCGCCTGGAACGACTTCGTCTTCTCCGTGTCGCTGACCTCGACCAACAGCTCCCGTACGGTGCCCGCCGCGCTGGCCTTCTTCACCGGCGCGTCGCAGTTCCAGCAGCCCACCGCCGCGATCGCCGCGGCGTCGGTCGTGGTGAGCATTCCGGTCGTCGTTCTCGTGCTGGTCTTCCAGCGGCGCATCGTCGCGGGCATCACCTCGGGCGCGGTCAAGGAGTAGGGACCGATAGATTCTCGCGCCATGAGCGAGCGGAACAGACGTGTCGGTGTCATGGGCGGCACCTTCGATCCCATCCATCACGGGCACCTCGTCGCCGCGAGCGAGGTCGCGGGCCAGTTCGGGCTCGACGAGGTGGTGTTCGTGCCGACCGGTCGGCCGTGGCAGAAGTTCGCGCAGGACGTGTCCTCGCCCGAGGACCGCTACCTGATGACGGTGATCGCCACCGCGTCCAACCCGACCTTCTCGGTCAGCCGGGTGGACATCGACCGCGAGGGCGAGACGTACACCCTCGACACCCTGCGCGACCTGCGCGAGTCCTCTCCCGAGGGGACCGAGATATTCTTCATCACCGGCGCCGACGCGCTGTCCCAGATCTTCTCCTGGCACAACGCGCACGAGATGTTCGAGCTCGCGCATTTCGTGGGTTGCACCCGTCCGGGGCACACTCTGTCCGACCCGGGTTTCCCGGACGGGGGCGTGAGCCTGGTCGAGGTCCCCGCGCTGGCCATCTCGTCGACCGACATCCGTGCAAGGGTGGCCGGGGGTGATCCGGTCTGGTACCTGGTGCCGGACGGGGTCGTCCAATACATCAGCAAGCGGCGGCTGTACCGGGGAGCTTCGTGAGCAACGACGACCGGCGCGAGTGGGAGCCTTACGGCACCGAGCAAGGGGACGGCGGACAGGCGCAGGAGCCGTACGGCACCGAACGAGGCGACGGCGGACAGGTCCAGGGGCAACAGCCGGGATACGGCTCGTACGCGCCCGACGGCGGCTTCACGGGATACGACCCGCAGCCGCCGGCGGCGCCGGGGTCGGGTCCGCAGGGGCTGGAGCCGGTGTACTTCGCTCCACAACAGCAGTACCCGTACGACCCGAACGCCTACGACCCGAACGCGTATCCGCCCGGGACCTACGCACCGGGCGGCTACGAGTCGACCGGCTACGAGCCGAGCGCGTACGACCCGGGCACCGGCGCGGGGACGTACGACCCGAACGGCTACGGCACCGGCGGCGCGGGCCAGGGCGGCTACGACCCCAACGCCTACGACCCCAACGCGTACGACCCCAACGGCTACGACCCGACGGGTCGACCGGCCGAGGCATATCCGCCGCAGGGCGGTCGGGGCGGGTTCGCCGACCCGCAGCAGGGCTACTACGAACAGCAGCAGCCCACGGCGTACTACGAGCAGCCCGCCGCACCTCCCGCGCCGCCTGTGGTGCCCGGTAGCCGACCCGAGCCCGCGCCCGGTCCCGCCGCGCCGCTGCCGTCGGCCGGAACGGACCCGGCCTCGACCGGGATCGCGGCGGGCTCGATCCCGGTGCGCCCGGCCCGGCCGGCCCGCTCGCGGTCGGAGGCGACCGGCGCGGCCACGGCTTCGCCGTCGCCCACGCCCTCGTCCTCGGCCTCGACTTCGGCCGAACGCGGGTCCGGGTCCGGCCGGTCCGCGGCCTCCACCGACGACGGCCGGGTGCCGCCGCCCAGGACGCGCAAGCCGGGTCCAGGCCGACCGGGCCGACCCGGTTACGGCTCGGACGAGTTCGCGTTCGTCGACGACGAGAGCGAGCAGGCCGAGGACGTCATCGACTGGCTGTCCTTCGCCGAGACCCGCTCCGAGCGCCGGGACGAGAAGCGTCGGGCGATCCGGCAGCGGCTGATCGCGCTCGCGGTGGTGCTCGCGGTGGCCCTGCTCGGGGTCGGCGGGTACTTCGCGTGGGACACCTGGATGCGCGACGAGAAGTCGGTCGCGGCCCCGGGCAAGAACGGCGGCGTGCTGGTGCAACTGCGCGCCAAGGACGGCAAGGCCGCCGCCAACGTGCTGCTCACGGTCGACCCGGCGAAGAACACCGCCTCCATGGTCAGCGTGTCCTCGGTCACCATCGTCAACTCCGACAACAGCTCCTTCCCGCTCGGTCAGCTGATGGCGGACGAGGGCCCGGGCGCGTCCCGGGACGCGCTGTCCGACCTGCTCGGCGTCAGGCTGGACGGCTCGTGGGTGATCTCGGAGCCGGTCCTGCAGGGCCTGGTCGACCTGGCCGGCGGCATCCAACTCAACGCCGATGTCGAGGTCAAGGGCCCGGACGGCAAGGTGCTGGTCGGACAGGGCCGCAATCCCGCGAACGGCGTCGCGGCGCTGGCCTTCGCCGGCTACAAGCAGCCCAACGAGGCGCCCGCGGTGGTCGGCGATCGGTTCGGCCGGGTCCTCCAGGGCCTGCTGACCGCGTTCCCGACCCAGCCGGACGCGGTCCTGTCGCTGCTGGCCAACATGGCCAACGTGCCCGACCCCTCGTTGCCGGACGACAAGCTCAGCGTCCTGCTCGCCAACCTGGCCAAGGCCACCCAGGCGAAGCAGATGCAGGTCCGGGCCCTCCCGGTCTCCGCGGACGGCATCCTGGACACCGCCGCGGCGCTGCCCATCGTGCGCGAGCTGCTCGGCGGCACGGTGCGCCAGGGCAAGGTCGAGGCGGGCCCGGCCCGGGTCATGGTGGAGGACGCGAGCGGCAAGCCCGCCTCCGGTCCGGACGCGCAGGCGCGGCTGCTCAACGCGGGCGTCACGTACGTTCCGGGCGGTGCCTCGGCCAAGCGCACGCAGCCGACGTCGACCGTGCAGTACGCCGACGACGCCCGAAAGGCGGACGCGGAACAGGTGGCGCTGACCCTGGCCCTGCCGGCGACGGCGGTGAAGAAGGCCACCGGCGAGATGCTCGCCGACGTGGTGGTCACGCTCGGCCAGGACTACAACCCGGACAAGCCGTAGCCGTCGCCGCGGTCGTTCCCGATTCCCGGTTCGGGGACGACCGCGGCGTGCCCGGGCGGGTGACCGCCGTGGGATCCGCGAAATAACGGGTGGCCGTCCGAGGCCCCGCGTGTGAGACCCTGAACGGTAATCCCCTTGTCGTCCGCAGGAAGCGAATCGTGACCGCAACCCCCTACGCCCTGGAGCTCGCCACCGCGGCTGCCGTGGCATGTGCAGAGAAGCTCGCCACCGACGTCGTCGCCTACGACGTGAGCGAGGTCGTCACGATCACCGACGTGTTCGTGCTCGCCTCCGCGTCCAACGACCGCCAGGTCAAGGCGATCATGGACGAGGTCGAGGAAGCGTTGCGCGGGCTCGGCGCCAAGCCGGTCCGGCGCGAGGGCGAGCGCGAAGGGCGCTGGATCCTCCTCGACTACATCGACATCGTGGTGCACGTCCAGCACGCCGAGGAGCGGGCCTACTACTCGCTCGAGAAGCTGTGGAAGGACTGCCCGCGGATCGAACTGCCGGAAGCGGTGCGGCTCGGCAACGAGCAGGCCAAGGCCGCCGAGGCGGCGGAGGGCGCGCTCTGAGCGGGAAGGGGCGCCGTGTCCTGCTGTGGCGGCACGGCCAGACCACGTGGAACGTCGAGCGGCGCTTCCAGGGCCAGACCGACATCCCGCTGACCGAGGCGGGCCTGGGCCAGGCCCGGCGCTCGGCCCGGCTGCTCGCCGCGCTGCGTCCGGACGCGATCATCGCCTCGGACCTGATCCGCGCGGTGGACACGGCCGCCGAACTGGCCCGGCTCGTCGACGTCCCGGTGACGCTGGATCCCGCGCTGCGCGAGACGTACGCGGGGGAGTGGCAGGGGTTGACCAACCGGGAGATCGAGGAGACCTTCCCGGAGCAGTTCGCCGCCTGGCGGCGCGGTGAGCCGGTGCGACGCGGCGGCGGCGAACTGGAGAGCGAGGTCGCCGACCGGATGGCTCAGGCGATCGACCTCGCGGTGGAGAAGCTGCCGGAGGACGGCACGCTGGTGGTGGTCTCGCACGGCGGCGCGATCCGTTGCGGACTCGGCGCGCTGCTGGGCCTGCCCCGGGAGACCTGGGGCGCGCTGGGCGCGCTGTCCAACTGCTGCTGGTCGGTGCTGGGCCCGGGCGTACGCGGATGGCGGTTGTTGGAGCACAACGCCGGCACCCTGCCCGAGCCGGTCATCGGCGACGACGACTGAGCCACGCACGACCAGGACGATCTCGGAGTCGGCGGCGCCCCGACGGGCGCCGCCCCTCGACTCCTGGATCGTTTTTTCATGTGCGCCCGCCGGTGAGGCGGGCGCTCACTCCTCGCCCGCCTGTTTGCGGTACAGCTCCTCCAGATCGGCGAGCATGCCGTCGGCGAGATCACGCTCGGCCTGCCAGTAGCGCTCGCTCCACTTGAGCACCAGGGCCGGGAACGGCCAGCGGTCCTGTGCCGAATCCTCGCTCGCGCGCACCTCGTCCAGCGTGGTCGCCGCGTAGTCGCGGTGCTCCACCAGGGTCTTGCGCAGCTCCTCGGGCTCGCTGAGGTGGCCGAGCCAGACCCGGAGCGCGACGCCGTGCTTGAGCACCGGCGGCCCGGCCGGGGTGTCCCGGGCCCAGGTGGCCAGCGCCTCCTGACCGGAATCGGTGATCCGGTAGAGCCGCTTGTTGCGCAGTTCGTCCTGGGAGGCGATGCGCGAGACGGCGAAGCCGAGCTGCTCCAGGCGCTTGAGCTCGCTGTAGATCTGGCTCAGCGCCGGGCTCCAGTAGAAGAAGCGCAGGGAAGCGTCGGCCCACTTCTTGAGGTCGTAGCCGGAGCGCTCGCCCGGGAACGACAAGAGGCCGAGCACGGCCCACGCGGTAGCGGGCAGCTTCGGGAGCGGATCCCCCGTCATCGTGGCCTCCATCGGTGCGCGTTCGGTACGCGTCAACTTTTTCTGATTCTACGTCAGCCGGCTATTGACCTGACTGGTCGTCATATATCTAATTGAAGTATTCCACGCCACGCGCACCAGGAGTACGGCATGCAGTTCTCGATGATCTTCGAAGCCCAGATGGCCAACCCCACGGCGGAACACGAGCGCGAGGTCATCCTCAACTCCGTGGATCAGGCCGTATACGCCGAGCAGATGGGCTTCGACCGGATCTGGGCCGTCGAGCACCACTCGACCAAGTGGTACTCACACATGAGCGCGCCGGAGATCTTCCTGACCTGGGTCGCCGCGCGGACCAGCCGGATCCGGATCGCGCACGGCGCGGTCTGCATGCCGTTCAACTTCAACCACCCGGCCCGGGTCGCCGAGCGGATCGGCATGCTCGACACGCTCTCCGGCGGGCGGCTCGACGTGGGCGCGGCCCGGGGCGGCACGCTCCAGGAGTCCACGCTGTGCGGCGTGGACATCGAGCAGACCAAGGCCCAGGTCGAGGAGGCGCTGCGGATCATCGGCGCCGCGTGGCAGCGGGACGAGCTCGAATGGCACGGCGACGTGCTCGACATCGAGGGCTCGCACCCGATCCTGCCGCGCCCGGTGCAGACCCCGCACCCGCCGCTGTTCCTGGCCTGCAGCAAGCAGCCGAGCCTGGTCGAGGCGGCGGAGTACGGCGTCGGCGCGCTGGTGCTCGGCTTCGCCGGTCCCGAGGAGGTGGCGAACCTCAACCAGATCTACCGGGACGCGATCAAGGAGCGCACCGGCGAGCGGTTCGTGTCCACGGTGACCAACGACCACCTGGTCGCGCTGTGTCCGACGATCGTCTCCGAGGACGGCGCCCGCGCCCGTCAGGTCGGCGCGCGCGGTCAGCGCTTCTTCGCGCAGTCGATCGCGCACTGGTTCTCCGGCGGCAAGTCCGGCATCCCGGACGAGGCCGTGGTCGAGGGCCGGGACGAGGTGGCGATCATCAACGAGGCCGCCGAGCAGCAGGTCGCGATGCTGCACGAGGCGAAGATCCCGGTCACGGTGAACGCGACCGCGACGTACAACATCAACCACGCCTACGGGACGGCGGAGGACGCGATCGGCTACGTGCAGAAGCTGATCGACGCGGGTGCGGACGAGATCATGTGCCTGATCCAGATGGGCACGATCCCGCAAGAGGACTGCATGGAGACGATCCGGATCTGGGGCGAGAAGGTCATCCCGCACTTCCGGGCCAAGTACGGGGCCTGACGGGGATCGAGACTTCGTCCGGGCGTGATACGCACACCGTGGTCGCCTTGGACGAGGAAAGCGCGGCCGGATCCGGTGCGGAGGACCGGGTCCGGCTGTGTTGATTGGGCGACTTCGTCGGCGGCTCGCGAAGGGGTGGGGTGGGTCGTGGGTCGTGGGTGGGGGCGTGGGGTGGCGGGGCGGAGTCGTGGGTGAGGCGATGCTGTTTGTTGGGCGACTTCGTCGCCGGCTCGCGAGGCACCGCTTTTTCTTTCCCCCGCTTCGCTCCTCCAAGAAAAAGCGGTGCCTCGCTCGG